>JAXGBA010000127.1:0-38310 GCA_034186235.1 Clostridia bacterium
TAGATAGGACGCAGGTGGAAGTGCAGTAATGCATGTAGCTGAGCGTTACTAATAGACCGAGGGCTTGTCCAAGAAGTGTCTTTTGAAGGAAGGAAAGTATTGTTTAGTTTTGAGTGTGCGAAAGCGCATACGAAAGAGGAATAAATCCGGTGGCGATAGCACAGAGGTCACACCCGTACCCATTCCGAACACGGTAGTTAAGCTCTGTCACGCTGATGATACTTGGCTGGTGACGGCCCGGGAAAGTAAGTAGCTGCCGGATCTGTTCTCTTTTTTTGTGCAGATGTGTTAAGAGGATATTTGACAGCAAAAGAATGTTCTATTTGCCAATATGCAAAAAAGTGACAAATCCGGTGTTGATTGTACAGAGGTCACACCCGTACCCATTCCGAACACGGTAGTTAAGCTTTGTTACGCCGATAATACTTGGGTGGTGACGCCCCGGGAAAATAGGTAATCGCCGGATCTGTCTTAGCCTTTTTGCTTTAAATTAATTAGGGCGCTAAGCTTTTATAGGCAAAGCGTCTTAATTTTTTTGTTTTATTCACATATTTGGTGTGGCTTTTTCTGTTATTTGCCCGTTTTTTGCTATGCTTTTAATTTTTAGTTCTGTGTTTGCCTTATCTATTATCACCATAACACCAAGTTTGTACTTATAATCATTTGCTTGGAATGTCAAATGCCATAGTTTTTCTTCATCAGTGCTTATTCCTGCCTTGTTCGATGTAGACTTTTTCATTTCAATACATATTAAATTGTATTCAGATTTTTTTCATGTTTATGTACGATTAAATCTACCGTTATCGGACTGGAAGTATCATTTCGCGTTTTATAGCTTTACCGTTTCTATTATACTCTACATCTACAAAATAACCGGAATAGTTAGTATTTGATAATCTGTTTTTTACATGATATGCAAGTTGTGAGCAAATACATCTTTCACTTAAATTGTGCTTGATAAGATGGAGTCCACTTTCATCTTCATTAAATGATTTTATTGCTTATTCTGATAATGCTGTTCGGCAAAACAAGCGATTTCAAACTTCTGCAATTGCGAAATGCGACCACGCCTAATTCTTTAATGCCACGCGGTACTGAAATCTCAGATGAGGTGCCGTTATATTTTTCTAATATTTCGCCGTTTATTATAAAATCAGCCGAATTTGTCATGATAAAAACCCCCGTACAAACAAAAATGCGCCCACCGAAGCAGGCGCATAAAAACGCAAACTCCGATAGTCGCCAAACTAACTTAATAACAACCCTTTCAGAATCGTTACTTTCGGTGGAATTTGCGTTTTTTACATATTAAAATCATTTCACATGTTCATAATATCATATAATTAAAAGTTTTGCAGTACCTAAAATTGAATTTTTCAAAAATCAACAGGTTTGTATTGACTTTAGGCCATGAAATTGCCATAATAAGTTTAAAGGTTATTATTAACATTTTTGGGAGAGTTATCTGATGAAAAGAATTTTTGCGACAGGTTTAGTGTTTTCAACCGTTTTATCGTCATTCGGCGGTGTATATTCCGAATGTTGACGGCGCCGACAACTTAAAAAACAAATCAAGAATCGATGATTGTTTATTGCTGACGGGTGAAGAAAAAATTTACATACTGGCAGACGAGCTGCTTTGCTGCAGCGTCGGTGATCTCAAAGAAGGCGCGAAAAATCTTGGCGTAACCGCGTTTGAAGATGTTCGGGCGGTCAACAATATTTCTTTTGTCAGAACCGATTTTTCAGACGCGATGCTTGAAAATCTTAAAA
The DNA here is from genome assembly GCA_034186235.1 of Clostridia bacterium. Classification (GTDB taxonomy): domain Bacteria; phylum Bacillota; class Clostridia; order HGM11514; family HGM11514; genus CAKSKB01. Next base: position 1,774 of record JAXGBA010000127.1, read on the forward strand.
AATGCACAGAGGTAAAGTGCCATTTAAATGCAAAACCTAATATTGAAATAAATAATTTCGACAATTACATAGTAAAGCTTTCGGATAACACTCTGATTTCGGTAAGCTTTGCAGCCGACAGTGAAAAATTTTCTCCGTCGGAAATTGTGTCAACAATCGTTGATAACAACAAGACTCTAAAATCCGAAAACGGCTATATCGTAAGCGACGGGCAGCAGATTTGGTATGATGATTATGCAATTTGCGAAATTGTTCCCGAAAAGCAGCCTTCGTCCGAATATAAGTACAGACTTAAAATTGAGTTCTCAAATGCTGCTGATAAACCGGACGAAAAGTCAGCGGATTTGGAATGGAATATCAATAAAGAAACAAATTATATGACGAAAAAATACTGCAAAAATGCCGATAACCCGTCAGCCGGCAGCGCTATCTGCACAGGATTTTTTAAGAACGATGAGCAATTGAAAGCATTTTCGGACCTTGCTTATGAATACATATTAAATAATACCGATAAGTTTAACAAGTATAATGATAAATGGATTTCCTGATCGGCAATTCGTCAGGAAGGAGCGAAGTGGCAAAAACCTAAAATAGAAAAAATATCCCTACGGTATAATAAAATATCGCAGGGATGTTTTTATGTTAGATTTATCTTGCATTTATAGCTTAATTTATGATAATGTATTTCCCTAAAATATGCGGTATTGAAACCTGGTTACCGAATATTGCTGTATAAGTTTTTATTCCCATAACCTCTCCATAGACTGTAATAATATCACCTTCTAGAATCCGTTTTTCGTCAGCGGCTTTTCTCTGATAATCTATGTAAACAGTATCATCCCATATTCCATATTCGCCTTGTGTAACATTTAATCTGATAACCACGCTTGTGCCATTTTCCTGAATTTGAATTGCTTTCCCTGTAACCAACGCTTTTTGGTTTATATAACTTTCAGGATTCCTGGCAAGATCTTCATAAGGAATTTGGATACACTTAGCTTTATAGTCATCTTCGGATATGGGGTCTTCCTCGCCGCTTTGCTGTAAGGTACCTGTTTTTTCAGGAATATCTGTAAATGTGTGTATATTTATTTTGCGTAAGTCAGATGGCGCAAAAGAGAGTATGAGGATTATTATAAAAAGCCAAAACCACCATTTGTTATAGAATGGCTGAGCATGTTTTTTGCCGCATTTTGGACATTTTCTGAATTTTTTCGAATATTGAAAACCGCATGATGAACAAAATATCATATTGTTGTTATAATGCACTCTGTTGTTATGTGATGTTAAATCAGGTGAGCCATATAAACCCATAAGGAAATTCCCCCATATAGAAAAAGTACGCAGACCGAAATCTGCGTACAAAAAACGCAAACTCCGATTGCTGCGAAACAATTTTAATATGCAGGTTTAAGCACCGACACAAAGAGTGAATTTGCGTTTTTTACAAATTATAGTCTTTGTGTTAATGCACATAAATAAAAGGTAAAATAATTCCGGAAAAATTAAAATACCGACATTTTACATATTAAAATCGTTTCGCATACTCATCATATCATACTTTTAAAAATTTTGCAATACCTAAAATCAAATTTTTCAAAAATCAACCGACAGTTGAGTAAAAAGGGCAAAAACAACAGTAATTTACCCTTTACAACCGTTGTTTGTCGGGTATTATTACAAAATATGTGTAAATTGTTGATTTTTCCTTGACAAACAGCTAAAAAAATGGTATTATTACATAGTAACATGAAGACAGAGTGAAGACCTGTCTAAAATAATTAAAAATCGGAGGAATTTTTATGAAAAAGATTTTAGCTTTGCTTCTTGCGTGCATAATGGCTTGCACGCTTCTCACAGCCTGCGGCTCCGGTGATGGCTCGGGCGATGAAAAAGTAGTTCGTATCGGTGTTTATGAACCTCAGTCCGGTGACAACGGCGCCGGCGGAAAACAGGAAATTCTCGGTATGCAGTATGCAAACAGCCTCTGTCCTACAGTTGAAATCGGCGGCGAGGAATACAAGGTTGAGCTTGTGTATGCAGACAATGAATCATCGACCGACAAGGCGGTTTCCGCTGCTTCCACGCTTGTATCCAAGGGTGTTTCGGTTGTTCTCGGTTCATATGGTTCCAGCGTTGCAATTGCTGCTTCCGATACATTCGAACAGGCAGGTATCCCTGCAATCGGCGTAACCTGCACAAATCCTCAGGTTACGGAAGGCAACGAACATTATTTCCGCATTTGCTTCCTCGATCCCTTCCAGGGCACGGTTTTGGCTAACCATGCATTTGCAAACGGTGCCAAGACGGCATATTGCCTCGGTCAGCTCGGCAACGATTATGACCAGGGACTTATCAACTACTTCAAGGAAGCTGCAGAAAAGCTCGGTATGAAGGTTATTACGGAACAGTTCCCCGAAAACAACTCCGACTTTAACTCCTACCTTACAAATGCTGCAAATGAAAATGCAGATGTAATCTTTGCTCCTTGCTCACTTTCTTATGCACAGCTTATCGTTGAGCAGGCTGCAGCTAAGGGAATGGATTGTCCTCTTCTTGCAAGCGATACTTGGGATTCCAACGTTATCATCGAGGCTGCAAAGGGCAAGAACATTAAGATTGATGTTTCAACCTTCTACGCAGAGGGCGGTAACCCCGAATTTGAAAAAGGAATTAAGGAATGGATTAACGCTGATGCAAAGAACCTTGCAAACAACGGCGGTAATGATATGATTTCGGCTGTTACGGTAATGGGCTATGATGCATATATGACAGCTCTTGAAGCTATCAAAAAAGCAGATTCCAAAGTATCTACGGATATTATGGCAGCTCTTCCCGATACAACCTATACAGGTATTTCAGGCGACATTAAGTTTGGCGAAAACGGCGATGCTGTTCGTGATGCCGCTTATATCAAGACTGTTAACACAGAAACGGCTTCTTGGGACTTCCTTTCCGTTCAGGGTGTAAAATAATTAACATTGGATTTAATAATTTCAATATTCGTGGCGGAATTTTTCCGCCATGAATATTGGTGTTTTTGGAACGTATAAATGCGTTCCGCACAAAATTCGTGTGAAGCGGATTTATACGTTTCAAATTCAGAGAGGAGTATTTATATGGCGGAATTTTTTAACGCAAATCTGCCGTATTTGCTTGCCGGTATCTCGGTGGGCGGACAGTATGCACTTATTGCCATCGGATACACGATGGTATACGGCATTTTAAGACTTATCAACTTCGCCCACGGTGATGTTTTCATGGTTGCGGGGTTAATTATGGTTTACGCAACCACATCGCTTCCTATGTATATATCCATACCGCTGGTGCTTGTTGCGACGGTTTTACTCGGTTTTCTGATTGAGCGTGTGGCGTACAAGCCGCTCAGGTCGGCTCCGAGAATGTCAGTTATGATTTCGGCTATCGGTGTTTCATACCTTCTGCAGAATTGCGCTCTTTACTTTACGGGCGGTCTTCCTCAGGTTTACCCGAACATTCCGTTTCTGTCCAAATCGGTTACGCTCGGCGGCACAACCGTAAAAATGGTTACGCTTATTACGCCGGTTCTGACGATTCTTCTTGTAATCGCGCTTGTTATGCTCATTAACCACACAAAAATTGGTATGGCTATGCGTGCTGTTTCAAAAGACTTTGAAACAAGCCAGCTTATGGGTATCAAAATTAACTCGGTTATCAGCACAACCTTCGTTATAGGCTGTTTTCTGGCAGCGGTCGGTTCGCTGCTCTATTTCAGCAACTATACCTCGGTTATTCCTACTTCCGGCGCAATGCCCGGTCTTAAAGCCTTTGTTGCTGCGGTTTTTGGCGGTATTGGCTCCATCCCCGGTGCGGTTATCGGTGCTTTTATAATCGGTATCTGCGAAAACATTATAAAGGGTGTCGGCTGGACTACCTTCTCCGACGCTTTCACCTTCGTATTGCTGATTGTTATTCTGTTGGTTAAGCCTACCGGTATCTTCGGTGAAAAGGCTACGGACAAGGTGTGAGGTGAAAACTATGGGAAAAAATCTTAAAGAAAAGAAAAGTCATGCCGGGGGCATAATCGCAATTGTTTTCTTTGCGGCACTGTATATTGTTTTATATCTTTTGGACAATGTTTTTCCGGTTAACTCAACTACGCTCATGCTTGTGCCGGTTTTGAGAAAAGCAGCTATATATTCGCTGCTCTGCGTTTCCATGAACCTTCTCAACGGTTTTACGGGGCTGTTTTCACTTGGGCAGGCAGGATTTATGCTTATCGGTGCGTACACATATGCTGCACTATCCATTCCTGCGGCAAGACATGATGCGGTTTATCAGTATTTTAACGGCGGTATAATAAAGTTCTCTATTGCCGAAAAGCTTGCCAAGGTTTTCGGCACGAACGGCGGCAACTTCCTTGGGGCGGTTATCGCTATCATTATAGCAGGTCTTGTGGTTGCTGTTTTTGCCGCGCTTATCGGTATCCCGGTTTTAAGGCTCAAGAGCGACTATCTCGCCATCGCAACCCTCGGTTTTGCCGAAATCATCAGGGCGATATTCCAGTGGGACAAGCTCGGCGGACTTACTAACGGTTCCAACCTTCTCAGAAAATATACGAATTTTAATGACATAAAGATGGTTATCGGCGGCACAACAATTAAGCTTGCCTCTATATTCCCATTTTTGATTGCAACAATCAGCATTGCAATCATCCTGTTGCTTATCAATTCTTCCTACGGGAGGGCTTACAAGGCTATCCGTGATGACGAGGTCGCAGCCGAGGCAATGGGAATCAACCTCTTTAAGCACAAAATGCAGTCGTTTATCGTTTCAAGCTTTTTTGCGGGCGTCGGCGGTGCACTGCTTGCGATGTTCCAGACGACCATTCAGGCTTCGGCTTTCAAAACGGCTATGACATATGAAATTCTTCTCATGGTTGTAATCGGCGGTATCGGTTCGGTTTCCGGCAGCTGTATTGCGGCTTTCCTCTACATCGCCTGCTCGGAATGGTGGCTGAGGTTCCTCGACAGCGGTTCCGTTTTCGGATTGCAAGTTCCGTTTTTCCGTGACGGTTTCAGAAAGGTCGTTTTCTCAGTAATTATCATGATTATCGTGCTATTTTTCTCGAAGGGTATCATGGGCAACAAGGAGCTTTCATTCAGGGGGCTTGTGAAGCGTCTTTCAAAAAAGAAAAATTCTGCCGCAGGGGGTGACGCAGTTGAATAATGTACTTAATGTTGAAAATGTTACCATGCAGTTCGGTGGCGTTGTTGCGGTAAACAATCTTTCAATGCATGTGAACGAGGGCGAAATCGTTGCCCTTATCGGCCCTAACGGTGCCGGAAAAACTACCGCATTCAACTGCATTACGGGTGTTTACGAGCCTACAAACGGTGCGATTGAATTTGATGGTAAAAAAATCGTTGAAAATCACCCGAGAGGCAAAATGAAAAAAATTTATGCCGGCGAAAATGCAGATTTATATACGGGAAAGCGCACAATTTCGCCCACTCCCGACAAAATCACCAAGCTCGGAATTGCAAGAACATTCCAGAACATCAGGCTCTGGAAGAGCATGACGGTTTTTGAAAATGTTCTGATTGCAAAGCATATGAGAGCAAAGCATAATATGTTTTCGGCTACATTCAGGCTTTCCGCAAAAGAGGAAAAGCGCATGAGGTTTGAAACAGAACAGCTTCTTCGTGAGCAGAATTTATGGGGATTCCGTGACGAGCTTGCTGTCAGCCTTCCTTACGGCCTTCAGAGAAGGCTTGAAATTGCCCGTGCGCTGGCAACAGAACCCAAACTTTTGCTTCTCGACGAACCGGCTGCCGGCATGAACCCTCAGGAAACGCTGGAGCTTTCCGAATTCATTGCGGAAATAAGAGAAAGACATCATCTTACCGTTCTCATGATTGAACATCATATGGATTTGGTTATGGAAATTTCGGACAGAATTTATGTTCTGGATTTCGGCAGCCTCATTGCCGAAGGAAAACCGCAAGAAATTCAGAAAAATCCGAAGGTTATTGACGCATATCTGGGGGTGACGGAGGATGAGTGATTTTCTTAAAATAGAAGACCTTAAAGTAAATTACGGCGGAATCGAAGCAGTTAAGGGAATTTCAATGGATGTACCGGAAGGTAAAATTGTTACGCTTATCGGTGCCAACGGTGCCGGCAAAAGTTCTACATTGAGGACGATTGCGGGTCTTGTAAAGCCGAAAAGCGGCAAAGTTACTTTTTGCGGTGAGGACATAACCGCAAAAGACCCGACTTACATTGTTACAAAGGGCATTACTCTTGTGCCGGAGGGGAGAAGGATTTTCCCCGACCTCACGGTTAAGGAAAATCTACGGATCGGCGCTTATCTTCGCAAAGACGATATTGAGGGTGACCTCAATTGGGTTTATGAGTTGTTTCCGAGGCTGAAGGAACGCGAATGGCGGCAAGGCGGAACGCTTTCCGGCGGCGAACAGCAGATGCTTGCGGTTGGGCGTGCGCTTATGAGCCGTCCTAAGGTAATTATGATGGACGAGCCATCTCTCGGGCTTGCTCCGCTTGTTGTGCAGAGTATATTTGAGATTATCAAGACCGTAAACAAACAGGGCATTACAGTTCTTCTTATTGAGCAGAACGCCAATATGGCACTGCAGGTTGCCGATATCGCATATGTCCTCGAAACAGGCAGAATCACCAAAACCGGAAGCGGGGCAGAGCTTCTGACGGATGAGAGCATTAAGGAAGCATATCTCGGAAAGACAAAATAACAAAATAAAAATAAAAGTACCGAAGCTTCGTTTCGAGTTTCGGTACTTTTATATTAATATTTAGAAATTAATGTTTCTGAACTTCTCTCTTTCTTCTTCCTCGCGCTGGCGCATTTGCCTCATTCTTTCGGCGCGTCTTATTCTTCTGCGTCTTAAATTGCGCTGTCTGATACAGAACATTACAATGAACAGTATAACCAGCACTATAAGAATTACTACAATAATCTTGAATCCGCCGAGAAGGTTGAAAAATGCTTTTACATAGCTTTTATCAATATTTCTGTCGGCGTAAAGCTCAATTTTGCTTATTGTTTCGCCGCCGTAGGAAACGGTTGCATACCCGAGTTTTTCATTCTTTTTTATCGGCGCTTCAAGCTTTTTGGTAAGTTTAATATCATATTTAAGGTCGCCCTCGCTTGTGCCTTTGGGAAGATACGCTTCCTTTGTAACGGGAGTTGTTAAGAGCACTCTTCCGTCGCCGGAGGCATTTTTAACCGTTTTTTCAACAATTATCTGATTTGCGGAAATATACTTTAAATTTTCATAGTTCTTGAAGAAATACTGAAACAGCTGTTTTGCGTCCACAAACGAAGTCATTGTGCCATCGTCCTTATCCTTACATCCCATAAGAACAGCGATTATTGAGTGTTCGCCGTCCGTTGCGGATGCGGCAAGGGTGCGCTGCGCCTCATCGGTATATCCGGTTTTTATACCGGTTGCGTTTTCGTAATAGTAATCAAGGTTTACATATCTGCTCACAAGATGATTTGTGCTTGCATATGTAATACCGCTGTTTTTCATCTGGAATGACCAAAGCCCTACAATTTCGGCAATCTCGGGCCGTTTCATTGCCTCTTTTGCGATGAGCGCCATATCATATGCGGTTGTATAGTGGTTTTCATCATGCAGTCCGTTCGCATTCGCAAAATGCGTGTTTTTACAGCCGAGTTCCACTGCGCGCTTATTCATCATATCCGCAAAGCCTTCAATAGAGCCGCCTACATATTCCGCAAGAACATTAGCTGCATCATTTGCCGACGGTATAAGCAGTGCGTGCATAAGCTCGTCCACCGTTTCAACATCGCCCGGATTAAGGTCAACATTTGTACATTCATATTTATTTATGCCGGAAACCGCAGATTCCGATACAACAACGGTATCGTCCATGCTTTTATTTTCGACCGTCAGAAGGGCTGTCATTATCTTTGTCATGGACGCAGGGTACATCTTTTTATCCTTATCCTTATCAAAGAGAACATAGTCAGATGTCATATCGATAACAACTGCCGTTTCGCTGTTCGGCGCAAGTGCAGATTTATCCGACGGAATACTGCTCTCGGTTTTTGCATCCGTTTTATCTGACCTGTTTTCATTCTCGGCATAGGCAGCGGTGAGTGAAAACATCATTGCAAAAACCAATACAAGCACTGCAATTGTGCGCATTTTCTTCGCTTTTTCATATTTTTTCAATGTCAAACCACCTCATTTTTTAAAACTTACATATATTATATCAGAAAACTGCCTTGTGCGGGGCATTTTTCTTTAAACTTAAACAATCTGTAATATACACGCAATTATTTTTGTTGATTTAAATGCCGATTTGTGGTATAATTTTTGTATAAGCAAATAATGGAGGGATTTGAAACAATGAAAAAACTTTTATGTATGGTTCTTGCAATTATGATTATGTTTGCGCTGCTTATACCCGTTTCCGCAAAAGACGGGATAACCTGCGGAGACACCTTTTTGACGGTAAACAGCGTGGCTTCAGCCGTTATAAAACAAGGGTATGCGAGTATCAGCACAACATTCACCAACAACACCTCGGAAGATGTTTCCGTAACCATGGTTATGACGGAATATACCGAAAACGGCGGCTATAAAAAGCTGGTAAACCGTTCGTCTGAGAAGAAAACGGTTCCGGCAGGGAAAACGGTTTATGCGAACCCGGGGATTAATATTGTTTCCGACAAGGCGCTGGTGCAGTATTTCGCATACGAAACCGAAACGCTTGAACCTATCGAGGTCGGGCAATATATTGTTGACAACATGAAGTGTATCGGAACAAAGGATAATGAAACGATATACAATATCTTCTCGTTTGACGATCTTTTCAATCCGGAAATTGACAATTCCGAGGTTGAAGCGCTTTCTGCACCGAGCGTGTGCGTGTGGCAGGGAGACAGGGCATCCGCAACATCAATTACCATGGATGACGGCGACCACGATGCGGCGCTTAAATATCTTGACCTTTTTAAAAAGTATAATATTCACGGTACCGAAATGGTAGTAATCGACTGGCTTGGGCGGATTACCGACAGCCAAAATAAATGGCAGGCGATTTTTGACACGGGGTATATAGACCTCGGAAACCACTCATATACTCATGCCATTAAATATAACGACACTTCAAGCTATACGCAAGAAGATTTGGAGCACGACATTATTGTTGCATACAATGAGCTTGCAGAGGCTTTTCCGACGCAGAGTATAATAACATTTGCCACTCCTTGGGGGCAAAACCATAATAACGCAATAACCTTGATTAAAAAGAATCATTACGCAAACCGAAGTGCAGGCGGAGATATAGTTACCGGAAAAACACCGGCGGATTTTTACGCAATTCCGACCATTGCGGTGCAGTACGGAACTCCGGTTTCCCAGCTTAATGACAGGGTTGACCGCGCAATAGCCTCCGGCGGATGGAATACCGAGCTTTATCACGGAATCGGCCGCACCGGAGCAGCATCGAATGCTTATTCAACAAATATTTCAACAATGGAAGATCATCTTAAGTATATCGCTTCCAAGTCCGACAAGGTTTGGGCGGGCAGCTTTACCGAGGTTGTAAAGTATATCTACGAAAGAGATACGGCGTCTGCAAAACAGCTTTGGGCGAATAATTCGAGCATCGGCATAAAGCTTACCGACGGGATGGATGACAGCGTTTTCGATTACCCGCTTACTGTAAAGGTTAATCTTCCGTTATCGTGGAGCGGCAGCATCAAGTGCACTCAGCACGGCAAAACTGAAACTGCTGAAATCTTTAAAGAAAACGGGAAGAATTATGCATATGTGAACATTGTTCCCGATGGCGGAAACGCTGTAATAAGCAGATAAACGGCGGATTTTACCGATAAAGTGCCGGTATGCAAAAATCATGTTTCCGGCTTTGTGAAAACTGCGGTCGGGAACAATAAAGATCCCGACCGGAAGGATTTCGATTGTTTTTTGTGCGAAAGGCGTATTCCAAAAACAAGGGACGGACTTAACTTTTATTTTGAACAGATTGGCGTATAAAGGTTTGACCCGATTGAAATAATCTTAGTTATAAAGGGGCACATGGCAGAGGACGGACAGCATATAGAGGTTGAGGATGTCTGATGCAAAGCTATTAAAGTTAAATTATTGCTTGCATAAAGCAATCCCGGGCAGTTTTAAACTGCCCGGGATTTTCTGTATGTATTTAATTTTAGCCCATGTAATCCCATTCATCGCCGATGAGCAATCTTGTAATCATCGGGAATACAACCATTACGGGAATCATAAGTATACCGAGAATGCTTCCGCCGTAGAAGAAGAAGTAAAAGCTACAAACGCAAAGTGCCGTAACCATCAGTACACCGTAAAGGAACTGCTTCTTTGACGAAAGAAGAATAGGGTAAACGAATGAATAAAGTATAATAACTGCGCCGATAAGAATAAGGCAGATATTAAAGCCTGTGTTTACGATTTCAAAACTCAGACCGTTTGATAAGCTGAACTCAATATCCGGGCTCTGCCCCATAACGCCGAGAGCGAAGTACGCTACACCGAGCACAAGGTTGAAGATGAACGAAATAACAATCCATGCTATGGCAGAGGATTTGAATTTTGCACCTCTTCTTTTATCGGTAAACGAGTCATGACCACACTTCGGGCAGACCGTTTCGTTGTTGCTTACAATTTTTCCGCATTTTTCACAATACATAAGTTTTTCCTCCAAAATAATATCGCCTGCCGAAAAAACCGTCCGGCGCATAAACATAAAGTGATATTATAATAATAACATAAACAGCTGCCATTTGTCAACAAGCTACGAGAAAATTTTTCAAATATTTTATATTTTATGCCCTTGCAGCTTTGATTTTTTCGACAAATTGCTTAGCGGTTTCGGTAATAAGCTTATAGTCACCCGTTTTTGCACCTGCGGTTAAGCATCCGCCTGCTCCTACGGCAACAACTCCGTTATTGAACCACTGCTCTACATTGTCAAGGCTCACGCCGCCGGTGGGCATGATTTTCGCCTGCGGAACAGGACCGTGAAGCGCTTTAACCATTTTGGGTCCGAACGCATCGCCCGGAAAAAGCTTAATTATGTCTGCGCCGTATTCCATTGCTTCAATCATTTCCTTAACCGTCATAACGCCCGGCATACAGGGGATTGCATAGCGGTTGCAGCACTTTATGGTATTTACATCAAGGTAAGGGCTTACGACATACTGTGCGCCCGAAAGAATTGCTATTCTTGCAGTTTCGGCATCAAGAACCGTTCCTGCGCCGACTATCATTTCGCCGTTTTTATATTCGTCGCAGAGCGCTTCTATAATTTTATGAGCTTTGGGCACGGTAAATGTCATTTCGATTGCGCTGATTCCGCCTTCAAGGCATGCGTCCGCAATGCGTTTTGCCTGATCCTCGCTGTCCGCTCTTACAACGGCAACGATACCTGTTTCACAAATTTTGGTAATAACTTTTTGCTTATCCATAGTAACAACTCCCAAATAAATTATATATCATACTACTTATTTTATCACAGATTTAACTAAAAGTAAACGGTTTTATTGACTTTTTTAAAAAAAAATGTTAACATATATTATAGAAGTTAATATTTAAGAATAAATTTGGGGTTGTTAATGTGAATATACTTGCCATAGAATCCTCGTGCGACGAAACCGCAGCAGCGGTTGTGCGTGACGGCAGAGAGGTTTTGAGCGATATTATTGCGACCTCCGCCGACCTTCAAAAAAAATACGGCGGAGTGGTTCCGGAAATTGCTTCGAGAAAGCACATGGAATATATCAATACTGTCATTGATGAAGCGGTGAGCAGCGCCGGGCTCACTCTTTCGGACATAGACGCCGTTGCGGTTACTTACGGACCGGGGCTTATAGGAGCGCTGCTTGTCGGCGTTTCGGCGGCAAAAGCGCTTGCATTTGCGCTTAAAAAGCCGCTTATTGCGGTTCATCATATAAAGGCGCACATCAGCGCAAACTATATAGAACATCCGGACTTAAAGCCCCCGTTTGTCGGGCTTGTTGCTTCCGGCGGACACAGCCATATCGTTCTTGCAAAAGATTATATGGACTTTGAAATTCTGGGCAGAACCCGTGACGATGCCGCCGGGGAAGCGTTTGACAAGGTGGCAAGGGTAATCGGAATCGGCTACCCCGGAGGGCCGCTACTTGAAAAACTCGCAAAATCGGGAAATCCGTCAGCATTCGATTTTCCGCGGGTTAAATTTGATAATTTCGATTTCAGCTTCAGCGGCGTTAAAACTGCGGTTATAAACACCGTCCACAAAGCGGCGCAGAAAAACGAGACCGTGAACAGCGCCGACCTTGCGGCGTCTTTTCAGGAGGCGGTTACCGATGTTTTAGTTGACCATACAATTTCGGCGGCAAAATCGGCAGGCGTCAATACCGTTGCGATGGCGGGCGGCGTTGCCGCAAACGGTTATCTGCGGGATAAGTTTTCCAAACGGTGCAAGGCGGCGGGGATGGAGTTCCTTTACCCAAGACCCCGTTTCTGCACGGACAATGCGGTCATGGTCGGCTGCGCAGCATATTTTCTTGCACAGAATGGCGAATTTGCTGATATGTCCCTCAACGCTTACGCAACACTTCCGTTTTAGTTTGACATAATTGGCACAAACACAAAAAGTTATGTTAACCCAATATATATGGATGAGCATTGCGGGCGGTTTCGACGAAATATGCGTAGGTATAGCATAACTTAAACTGCAAAAATGTGAATAACTTTCCAAAACGGCATAAAAAAAGGGTTGTCATTGTGAATAACTTTGTGGATATGTGGATTTGTGATAACAGTTATCCACAATTCCGGTGAATTTTTATACCGTAGCGAAAAACACAACATATTGTGCATAATTTATTAAAACAAGTTTTTAAGGCATTTTTTGATTGTTACCATAATATTTTCTATGGAGGCTTACAGTGGAAATTAAAAATGTACCCTCAGCGGTTATTAAAAGGCTCCCGAGATACTACCGTTTTCTCGAGGAGCTAAAAAAAAGCGATGTTAACAGAATATCTTCAAGGGAACTGAGCGAACGCATGGGTGTTACCGCATCGCAGATTCGCCAGGATCTAAACTTCTTCGGCGGATTCGGGCAGCAGGGCTACGGCTACAATGTAGAATATCTTTATAACGAAATCGGAAACATTCTGGGCGTTAACACCCCAACCCCGGTTATTATCATCGGTGCGGGCAATCTTGGGCAGGCGCTTGCAAAGTACCCATCATTCAAAAAGCGGGGGTTTATCGTTAAGGCGATGTTCGATGTTGCGCCGGCAGTTGTCGGAACAACCGTTTCGGACATTCCGGTTTACCATATTGACACGCTTGAGGATTATATGAGCAAAAATGAGGTCAGCATTGCGGTTCTCACGCTTACCAAAACTGCGGCACCGGCGGTTGCAAAGCGCCTTTGCGCCTACGGAATAAAGGGAATTATGAATTTTTCATATATCGACCTCGGCATACCCGACGATATTGCGGTTGAAAATGTGCATATGAGCGACAGTCTTATGACACTTTCATATAAAATTACAAATGGAGTCATGAAGGGGGACAAAAAATGAATATTTTATTTTGTGCATCAGAATGTTTTCCGTTTTTTAAATCAGGCGGGCTGGGCGATGTCGCATATTCGCTTCCCCGTGCTCTTGTGAAGCAGGGCGTGGATATAAGGGTTATTTCTCCCAAATATCAGGATATGTCCGAGGAATACAAGCAAAAACTTGAGCTTATAGCCGAATTTTCGGTTCCGGTGGGCTGGCGGCAGCAGTATGTGGGGCTTCTTCACACGCAGATGGACGGGGTTCATTTTTACTTTATCGACAATGAATATTACTTCAAAAGAGGCGGCGCATACGGATATTATGATGACGGCGAGAGATTTGCTTTTCTATCCCGTGCGATGGTTGAGGCGGCAAAGCATATTCCAGATTTCGTTCCCGAAATCATGCACTGCAATGACTGGCAGACGGCTCTCATACCTCTGTTTTTAAGGCATTTCTACAATTCCGATCCGCTTCTTTGGAACACAAAAACAGTATTTACTATTCACAATCTGAAGTTTCAGGGAGTATTCTCGCCGGAGGTGCTGACGGAACTTCTCGGTGTGGATATGGGTTATAATACTGAGGATAAAATGAAATACTATGACGGTGTGTCATACATGAAGGCGGGAATTGTTTTCTCCGACCGCGTTACGACTGTCAGCAAAACTTACGCCTCGGAAATTCAGACCGAATTCTACGGCGAGGGACTTGACGGACTTTTGAGGCAGTACAGCTACAAGTTGAGCGGTATTGTGAACGGTATTGATTATTCCGTATTTTCGCCCTCTAAGGACAAAGAGATTTTTAAGAAATATTCCATAAAAAGCATAGGCGGAAAGCTTGTAAACAAAACCGAACTTCAAAAAATGCTCGGGCTTGAAGAAAATCCGAAAAAACCTTTAATCGGAATAATTTCCCGTCTTGAAAAACAAAAGGGGCTTGACCTTGTTGCGAGAATTTTCGATGAACTTATGGCGGTTACCGACGCACAGATGGTGATTCTGGGAACCGGAAACCGCGGCTACGAGGATATGCTCAAATATTTCGACTACAAATATAAAGGAAGAGTTTCTGCTAACATAATGTTTTCAAACGCTCTTTCCAAAAAAATCTATTCCGGCTGCGATATGCTGCTTATGCCATCGCTTTTTGAACCATGCGGTTTAAGCCAGCTTATTGCGCTGCGCTACGGAACCGTCCCGATTGTAAGGGAAACGGGCGGCCTTAAAGACACGGTTATACCGTACAACGAGTTTGAAATGACCGGCAACGGCTTCTCGTTCGCTAATTTTAACGCTCACGAAATGCTGGGGGTTATCCGCTATGCAATAGATCTTTATAACCGTCCCGAGCACTGGAAAAAGATTATAGAAAATGCAATGAATTCCAACTACAGCTTTGATAAATCCGCAGTGGAATACATTGAACTTTATAAAGGGCTTGAATAATTTGGAGAGGAGTGATTCATTTGGCAATCACAAAGGGAAGAATACAGAAGGATTTTATTAACAAGCTTTGCGCCATGTACGCCTGCGGCGTGGAGGATTCGTCAAAACTTCAGCAGTACAATGCAATAGGCTCTGTGCTGAAGGATTACATTTCGGTTGACTGGAAGAACTCGAAAGAACAGTATGCTAAGGGAAAGGCAAAAAAAATCTATTATTTTTCCCTTGAATTCCTGACCGGTAAATTTCTCGACACCAACATGATAAGCCTTAACATCAAACCACAGGTTAAAGAGGCACTTGCGGAACTTGGAATAGACATCGAGGAACTCCGTAAAATGGAGATTGAACAGGGCCTCGGAAACGGCGGCCTCGGAAGACTTGCCGCTTGCTTTATGGATTCCATGAGCTCAACGGAAATTCCGGCAATGGGTATGGGTATAAGATACCGCTACGGCCTTTTCAAACAGAAAATCGTTGACGGATACCAGGTGGAACAGTCGGACGACTGGCTTAAAAACAGGAATGTTTGGGAAGTCAGAAGAACGGATGAAGCGGTTAAGGTTAAGTTTGGCGGCAGAGTAAACATCTGGGGTGAGAACGGAAAATACAAAATCGATTTCACGGATTATGACGAAATTCTTGCCGTTCCTTACGATACGCCGATTAAAGGATACGACAATCACAATGTAAACACGCTCCGTCTGTGGAAGGCGGAGGTTATCGATGACGATACTTTCGACTACAGAACCTTTGCTTCCGGCGACTACATGAAGGCTATAGAAAAACGCTCAAATGCGGAATTTATTTCGTATGCTCTTTATCCGGACGATTCCAACGAAAACGGGAAACGCATGAGAATCCGCCAGGAATACTTTTTCGTAAGCGCAGGCTGCCAGAGCATTATCCGTGAACACAAAAAGAACGGGCTTCCTGTTAACAAACTGCACGAATATGTTGCGATTCAGATCAACGATACACATCCTGCCATGGCGGTTGCGGAGCTTATGAGGCTGCTGATGGATGAAGAAGGCATCGAGTGGGACGAAGCCTGGTACATCACCACGCACACAATTGCCTACACGAACCACACCATAATGGCGGAAGCTCTGGAAAAATGGGGAGTTTCGTATATCAGCTCGATTGTTCCGAGAATTTATCAGATTATTGAGGAAATCGACAGAAGGTTCCGTGCTTTTCTTGCGGAAAGATTCAATAACGATTATCAGAAGATTGAGTCCATGGCGGTTATTTCCGACGGCAAAATTCGCATGGCGCACCTTGCAATCGTCGGCGGCTACAGCGTAAACGGCGTTGCGTGGCTGCACACCGAAATTCTTAAAAACAAAGAACTGCACTCTTTTTACGAGATTTATCCCGAAAAGTTCAACAATAAAACTAACGGCATAACCCACAGGAGGTGGCTCATAAGCGCAAACCCGGCGCTTGCAAACGCAATTACCGAAAAAATCGGAAAGGATTGGGTGAAAGATACTTCCGAGCTTGAAAAGCTTCTTAAGTTTGCCGATGATAAGATATTCCTTGAAAAACTCAGCGATATTAAGTACACAAACAAGGTTCGCCTTGCCGAGTATATCAATGAAACAACCGGTGTGGATGTGAATCCGCATGCGGTATTTAATGTTCAGGTTAAAAGAATGCATGGCTACAAGCGTCAGCTTCTGAGTATTCTTTATGTCATCAAGCTTTACAATGACCTTCTTGCAAATCCGGATCTTGACATCTGCCCCAAGGTGTTTATTTACGGCGCAAAGGCTTATCCTTCTTACAAGCTTGCAAAAGAAGTTATAAAGCTTATAAACTCGGTTGCGGACAAAATCAACAATGACGAGCGCATAAAAGGCAAGGTTAAAGTAGTGTTTCTGGAGAATTACTGCGTTGATCTGGCGGAAAAGATTATCCCGGCAGCGGATGTCAGCCTTCAGATTTCAACCGCTTCAAAAGAGGCTTCCGGCACAGGAAACATGAAGCTTATGATGAACGGCGCAATTACGCTTGCAACCATGGACGGTGCAAATGTTGAGATTTTCCGCGAGGTCGGCGAGGACAACATCGTTATTTTCGGCATGAGCTCCGACGAGGTTATTAACAGGCCCGCAGATTACAGCGCAAGGAGAATTCTGGAGAACAATCCGGCACTTGCAAATGCCGTAAATCAGATTCAGAACGGATTCTTCGGTGTGCCGAACGCTGAATTTTTCGAGGTTATAAACGACATCACAAACGCAAACGACCCGTTCTGCGTACTCGGCGATTTTGACGCTTTCTGCAAGGCTGAGGACATCATGGACGAAAAATACCGCAATACCGACGGCTGGAGAAAATCCATGCTTGTAAACATTGCAAAATCTGGCGTATTTTCAAGCGATAACACTATCAGAAACTACGCTAAGGAAATATGGAATATTCCGCCGTTTGAGGTGAAGGGCGAATGAGCATACGCTATAATTCGGGCGAGGATTGGTTCAAGCATCCCTTCGGCGCAGTAAAATGTAATACAGAGGTTACCTTCCGCATTGTTGCGGAGGGTAACCCTTTTGCTGTTTTTCTGGTTGCAAACGGCGAAAAAATACCCATGCTCGCAGATGAATACGATTCCTATATATGCAAATACCGTGCACCGGAAAGCGGGCGTTTGGTATTTTATCATTTTGAAGTACAATACGATGTGCCGGTTATACTCGGCAAAGGTGATGGGTTTTTGGCTGCAGAGGGCAGCGAAAAGGAGTTTCAGCTTACGGTTTATGAGGAAAAATATATACCGGATTGGGTGAAAAATTCCGTCTGCTATCAGATTTTTCCCGACAGATTCAGAAGGGAAGGGGATACGCCGTTTAAAAGCGGCTCTTATGTATACGAAAATTGGAACGACGCTCCGGCATACCGCAAAAACCCCGATGGAAGCATTTCGCAGTGGGACTTTTTCGGCGGTAATTTCAAGGGGATAGAAAGCAAGCTAGGATATCTGAAAGATTTGGGAATAAATCTTATTTACCTCAATCCTATTTTTTCGGCACGCAGCAATCACCGATATGATACGGCAGATTATATGAAGGCTGACAGCCTGCTCGGCACGGAAGAGGATTTCAAAAGCCTTGTAGGTTCGGCAAAAAAATTGGGTATAAGAATAATTCTTGACGGTGTTTTTAATCATACGGGCTGCGACAGCATATATTTTGATATAAACAACCGCACTAGAAAAGGCGCATACCGTAATCCCGATTCGCCATACCGCAGCTGGTATACCTTTAAAGATGACGGCAGCTACGACTGCTGGTGGGGGATTGCCGATTTGCCGGCGGTAAATGAGCTTGAGCCGAGTTATATTGATTATATAATAACCGGAAAAAATTCGGTTATAAGAAAGTGGTTTTCGGACGGTATTGACGGATGGCGCCTTGATGTTGCAGATGAACTTCCTGATGAATTTATTAAGATTTTAAGAGCGGAATGCAGAAAAATCAATCCCGACGGATATGTTCTCGGTGAGGTCTGGGAGGACGCAACGAACAAGATTGCATACGACAAGCTGCGTGAGTATTTTACGACCGATGAGCTTGACGGTGTGATGAATTATCCCTTCAGGGAAAATGTGATTGCTTTTGAAAAGGGTGAAATTACAGGCGGCGGGTTTGCCGGGATTTTGCTGGAACTTTCGGAAAATTATCCTCATGAAAACATGCTTTCCTGTCTTTCGCTTCTCGGCACGCATGACAGCGAAAGGATTTTATCGGCTTTGAACGGTGATATAAATGCACTTAAAAGAGCCTCGGCGCTGCAAATGGTTTATTCGGGTGTTCCGTGTGTATATTACGGTGACGAAGCGGGCGTTTTGGGCGGCGATGACCCCGACAACCGCCGCTGTTTTCCATGGGGAAACGAAAACTCGGAGCTTATCGCATGGTACAAGAAGATTATCGGAATAAGGCATGAATATGCTGTACTTAGCAGTGGAAGAGCGTGGTTTGGCAGCGTCGGCGATGATGTGTTTTATATGAAGCGCTTTGACGAAACCGATTCATTCTATGTTTTTGTCAACCGCAGCGGCAATGAGGTGGTAACTGACTGGGGCGAGGAGCTTTGCGACATCGAAACGGGCGAAAAAACAAACGGCTCAATTTCGGTTAAGCCGTTCGGTATAAGATTTTTGAAAGGTAAAGTTTAAAAGGAAAAAGACATACCCGTCGATATGCCTTTTTATTTTCCAACATGACGTCACTGGTTGTTCGGATTAAATTAGTTTTGCTGGCTGTTTGATTCGAAACTTTTGATTTCGTAAACCGTTACCGGCACACCGTCAATGGTTTCCGTACCTGGTTGTGTATAGGAAGGAGAACCGGCTGCGAATGCCCTATCAGCTGCAAGCTTAGTGATTTCAAGTGTTGGTTTTGAGTAGTGCTTCATAATGCTTATAAACCCCCAAACTCTTAAAATGATAACCAAAAGCAAAACCCAAATCCCGGCGATGTACCGCCGGAAAAAGACTTTACTACTAATTACAACTATATTATATCAGCATTTTTTTAATTTGTAAAGAGTTTTTTTGAAAAAATTTCAAATTAGGCACATTGCACATAAGTTCAGTCGGATTTTTGGTGAATGTGCCGAAAAATCAAACATTAAACCTGAATAATACTACATCTCCGTCGCAGAAAATATATTCCTTGCCTTCCGAGCGCACAAGCCCTTTTTCTTTTGCGGCGTTATAGCTTCCGCAGGCGATGAGGTCATCATACGAAACAACCTCTGCACGGATAAAGCCTTTTTCAAAATCGGAATGTATCTTGCCTGCTGCCTGCGGTGCTTTTGTGCCTTCTGTGATTGTCCATGCTCGCACCTCTTTCGGCCCTGCCGTAAGGTAACTTATAAGCCCCAAAAGCTTGTAGCTTGCTTTTATGAGGCGGTCAAGTCCGGATTCGGAAAGCCCCATTTCAGATAAAAACATCATTTTTTCATCATCGGGGAACTCCGCAATTTCCTGCTCCATTCCGGCGCATATCGGCAGAACCTCCGCACCTTCGGAATCTGCGATTTGCTTTACAATGTTCACAAATTTGTTATTTTCTATTCCGTCCGCAAAATCATTTTCCGAAACATTTGCGGCATAAAGCACCTTTTTGCGTGTCAGAAGCTGCATATCGGATATGCATTTTTCCTCATCCTCCGAGAGTTCCACCGTCGATGCGGCTTTGCCGGCGTCAAGCGCTGCCTTTATTTTCTTAAGCACTTCAACCGTTTCGGCAAGCGATTTGTCGTTCTTTGCCATTTTAACACCGCGCTCAAGGCGCTTGTCCACAGCTTCCAAATCTGCCAGAACAAGCTCTAAGGTAATGGTTTCTATATCACGCTTGGGATCAATCGAGCCTTCTACGTGGACAATGTTTTCATCTTCAAAGCATCGTACAACATGTACGATTGCGTCAACCTCTCTTATGTGTGAAAGGAACTTGTTTCCCAGTCCTTCACCTCTGCTTGCACCCTTAACAAGACCGGCAATATCAACAAACTCAACCACCGCCGGGGTAACCTTTTCGGGATTGTATATTTTTGCAAGAGTGTCCAGCCGTTCATCCGGAACCGCTACCATGCCGACATTCGGCTCAATCGTACAGAACGGGTAGTTTGCCGACTCCGCTCCTGCCTTTGTTATTGCATTGAATAATGTGCTCTTTCCGACATTCGGAAGACCTACTATACCGAGTTTCATATTACTTCATTCTCCTTTAAAAAATCCTTATATTTCAAGGTTTTTAGGTGCTATCCATTATTGGCCTGACACCAATTTGACACCATTTTGCAAGGAAGTGGTTTAACATCTGCAATAGGTAATTTGCCTATGACTGGCTGAATATTGAAAAAATATCTTTCCTTATAATTACGTATTGTGTTCGGAGCCAAATCTCCAACAATGTTGTTTATCCAATAATCAAACCAATTATCGGCAGTCATTTGAGTAGAAACAATACATTTTTTGTTATGTTCATCCTCATACTTTGCTTCTGCCAACCATTTCTTTGCCTCATTATCTTGTAAAAGTACTTCTCGACACGTTTGCCAGAAACTATACTAATATACCTCGCTACGTATCTCTTATCCTTTCTCTAGACAATACCAGCACCTAACTCTTTACCTTTTAGATCTTTACCCAAGTTATCAACTCCTTCCGAAAAAAGAGTTTGACACAGTATTACATTATATCACAATACCAGCGAATAGTCAATTATTCTGCATGATTTTGTATTATTTTTGTGTCAAATCTCTTAAATCTTTAATGTTTTTTCTATATATTTTTCAAATTCTTTTCTTTTAACCAATCTTTTTTTGCCAACATATAAAACAAACTCACATAATGGGTTATTTAACAGTTTGCTTATTTTATTAATATCTATATTACTGTAAAATGCAGCTTCTTCAACTGTAAGCAATACTTTTTCTGATATAGGCACATAAAATTTATTATTCACTCTGTTTGCACCTCTCTTTAATAATATTTTTGATTAAAGATTTTCTGAATATCCAATTTGATTTAAAAACAGTATAGAAATTGACAACATTGGATTTGTATGATATAATTATAGTGTATTTATAATCAAACAATTTGAATTATAAATAAGAAGGAATAGATATGGCAATAAAGTACGAAAAAAACAACACAGAAAAAACAATATTTTATATACGATAATAGCAGCAATTCTTTTGTGTATAGTATTTTTGACTACGGTTAGTTATTTTTACTATGCGGCAGAAGATGAGGCATATGAAAATTTGTATATGCAGACCAAGCAAATTAAAGACGATATGGAGCTTCAGCTATTATCCGACCGCGAAAATCTTGCAACTATGGCAAATTTTGCAGCAAAGCTTTATTCGGACGGCGAGAACTTTGATTTGATGTTTAACTCATTTAAACCCATTGGTCTTATTGAAAATATAGGAATACTGATGCCGGATAATACTTTTATAACAAAGGTGGGAACATTGAACCTTAATGGACAAATATCCTTTGATGAGGAAGCTGCAAAAGGTGAATACATAAGCGGACGTGTCAAAGACCTCACAAGGGATAACTATGAAATCATAAGAAGTGCTGTTCCCATCAAAGTAAACGGAAACACTGTCGGCATTTTATACGGCGTTATAAAGCCTTACGTTCTCGAAAATAAATACAACAATATGGCAAAAGAGCTTGGCGCACAGCTCTTCGTTCATGATAAAGAAACAGGAAATCTTGTTATCGACACCATTCATGACAAACTTGGAAATATTTCTTTCTTAGAAAACAGAGAATATCGTGATGGATATTCCTATGAGCAAATGATAAATAGCGAAGAGGGTTATACTTATTTCCAATCCGTGCTTAAAGATGAAGAACTTTATGTTTATTTTTCTACACTTGAAGGAATTGACTGGAAGATAACTCTTGCAAGGTATGAGTCTCAGGTGTTTGCAAAAACGCACATTATATTTAACCTACACCTTGTTTCATTTATCACAATATTACTCATCATGGCTTTGTATATTGTGATTTTGATGCGCGGCGAAAAACAAAGAAGCTTTGCGACAGCCTGTGCATCAAAAATCAGAAAATTGCTTTTAGAGATAAATCAGCATCAGAATAATGTTTCCGAGTCTTTAAAAGAGATTGCTACCTTTGCAAAATCTCGATCTGCGGTATTCTTTGATTCTGACGGAGAAGATTACAATTACGCTATGCCTGCCAGTTTGGAAGAAATCCTTTCGGGTGATGACAGAAAATATTTTATATCAGAAATTCTTCGTTACGCAGCAGAACTTCACAAGGTGAATGACGCCACTGTAAACCTTATGTGCATTACGCCAAACAACCATCTTGTAAAAACGAACCACATTTTTTATGATTTTCTGAAAGAGCATAAAATCACTGAGGTTTCCTTTGCAACAGTTATTGACAAAAACAATCATATCGGCATTCTTGGTGTTGTAAATTCTAAAAACAGCAGAACAGTCAGACTTCTTTTGGAAAAGGTTGCAGTTTGTTTTTCCATTGCAATTTACAACAAAAAGTATTTAAACAAAACAGAGATTGTGGCAACGACCGATTCACTCACAGGATTTTCAAACCTTGTTACATATAAAAAAGACCTTTTGATGTTTGATGAGGAAAAACCGCAGGAATTTTCATGCATTTATATTGATGTTAATGAGCTTCATCTTAGTAACAATAAGTATGGTCATGCTGCAGGCGATGAAATGCTTTTGTATATTGCCAATACCCTAAAGAAAGTATTCTACGGTCACAAGATATATAGAATGGGTGGAGATGAGTTCTTGGTATTTGCCGAAAAAGTATCCCAGGATGATATAAAAAAAGGCATTGCTATGCTTACTCGGCAGCTTGAGCCAATGGATTATCATGTTGCGGTTGGTATGTCATACAGAACACATAATATGAATACCGAAGAAATGGTGCGAGAAGCAGAGATTAGAATGTATGAGGCAAAAGCGCAGTATTATCAAGACAAAGAACTAAAGAAAGTTGCAAGCGAAAATGAAAATGGGTACGTTCATACAAAAACGGGAATTTTAGAAATTGATACAATGATTTCCGTTATGAAGGAAAAATATAACGGAATATATCGTGTGGATTTGGATACAAACAAAGCACATCGTATTTTAATGCCTGCGTACCTTGGATATAACGAAAATGAGGAACATTTTTCCGCTCTTTTAATCAAATATATAGATGATTCTGTAGCACCTGAGTTCTACAGAGCAATGATGAGCTTTTTGAATTACGATGCACTAAAAAGACAGCTTTTAGAAGGTAAAACTCCAAGAATAACATATAAAAAGACAAACGGAGATACCGTAGTGTTAAGTGTTTACAAGTTATGTAATGAGGATAGCGCCGTAAACAATACACTTTGGGTTTTTGCAAAAGATTAGTTTACAAAAGCGAATCATTGTGGTATAATAAACACAGACGTGGTTATTATACGCCTGCGGCGGCATTTAGATTGGCGTGCGAAATTTTTTGAAGCCTTGCTTCAAAAACGCACATGCCGTATTATACCAAATTTCTGCGAAATTGTGGTATAATATACACAGAAATCCTTGCAAAGCAAGTCTTTGGGCGTTGCCCTTTCGTGCTTTGCACGAACTGTGTTATTGACGGCTGCGTAAAAATGCCCTTGCAAGCAAGCATTTTTACTTATGGTATAATATTTAGAGTTTAATATTTGGCAAAATCGGTGAAAGCCGGTGACGCAAAGCAAAGAGGCTAAGGTTTATACTATGCCAGTCCAGCTGCAATGATAAAGGTCTTTTTTGGGACTTTCTGTTATTGCAGCTTTTCTTTTTGCAAGAGGGGATTTTTATGAATGTTGTAACAAGAGAAGAAAAGAAGTTTTTAATAAATATTGATGAGTTTCGTTCTAAAGCTCATTATCTCGATATGCTTATGATACAAGATGAGCATAACGGAACAGACGGCTACATTATACGCTCACTCTATTTTGACACAATTTACGATGACGATTTCTTTGAAAAGCTTGAAGGCGTTGAAATCAGGCGAAAAATAAGACTTAGAATTTATGACCCAAAGCACGATTTTGCAATGCTTGAAATGAAGCAAAA
This sequence comes from Clostridia bacterium, assembly GCA_034186235.1. Lineage (GTDB taxonomy): Bacteria > Bacillota > Clostridia > HGM11514 > HGM11514 > CAKSKB01. The sequence goes on from JAXGBA010000127.1 coordinate 26,452, forward strand.
GCAAGGGGCAAATCAGAAGAAACGCTCGCTTCGTATGACAAAAGCGGACGCAGAGGCGTTAATTGCCGGAAAGTATGAAGTTTTGTTAAAATACAAAGAGGATTTTGCAAGAGAATGTTACGGACTTATGCATTATAAGTGCTACCGACCGAAAACGATTGTTCAATATAACCGTAAAGCGTACATTGCAAAGGAAAATAAAATCAGGATTACCTTTGACAATAACATTGTGGCAACGGAAACCAATTTTGATTTATTTTCGGAAAATCTTGTGATGTATCCTGTTTTAGATAAGTTTAATGTGGTGCTCGAGGTAAAGTTCAACGGATTTTTGCTCGATTACATCAGGCGGTTTATAAACAGTATCAACAAAAGTGAGCTGTCAGTAAGTAAATACGCTTTAGCAAGACAGCAAAGCTATGATGAAATATGATAAAAGGAGTTTTTGAAAATGAGAAGTCAGATTTTTAATCTTATCAAAGACCAGGCAACTCTCTCGTGGGAGCAGATTGCAGCAAATATTTTAGTTTCGGGAATTTTGGGATTTTTAATTTTTATATCCTATATGATTTCACACCGAGGAACAATTTACAGTAAAAAGTTTAATGTATCACTTGTTGTTTTAACAGTTCTTACCTCAATGGTTATGACGGTTATCGGAAACAACGTAGCACTTTCCCTTGGTATGGTCGGTGCACTTTCTATTGTTCGTTTCAGGACGGCAATTAAGGATTCAAGAGATACCGTTTACATATTCTGGACAATCATTGTGGGTATATGCTGCGGTGTGGGCGACTTTATCGTTGGAGGTATCGGAAGCGCATTCGTATTTATACTTTTTCTCATATTGGGTGCAATCAAGAATAATAACCGCATGCTTGTAATCATTAGGGGTAACCGTACCAAAGAGGCACAAATTCAGGCTATAATGTATAAATTTTTTGGAGCAAAAGCGGTCTTAAGAGTGAAAAACTCAACAACAGAATCTATTGAATTTATATACGAAATTACTGCAAAGCTTCTTTCTCAGGCAGAAAGGAAAAACAACATTGGTATCTGCGATGAGATTTATAAAATCGGTAATATCGAATATGTTAATACCGTTATGCAAAATGATGAAGTTTCAAATTAAACCTATTAACTGACTGCAAAAGGAGGTGCCGGAGTTGAAATATAAAATAATAGGAATGTCTGTTACAGCCTTGGTGCTGGTCATGGTTCTTTGTATAAGTTTTATTATGCCGGAGGATAACGGAAAAAGGTATCATCAACATATTGAAGCAGAAGAAAAGGCAGCTTGCTCACACACAGACGGAAAATTCTGCACGCATCTTCCTATCATTAAGATAGATACAAATGGCAAGACCATTCCCGGTGAGCCGATTTTAGATGCTTCCAACGGGAACACGCTTCAGTATACTATGTCGGAAACGGGAGAAGAAACCATACTCTCAAAGCTTTCGGTGATTGATAATGTAGGCAAAAACAATCATACCAAGGATGAACCTTCGGTATCAAGCGATATCAGAATCCGCATACGCGGCAACTCTTCAAGGCATTTTGAGAAAAAGGGATACATTATTAAAATGATAACCTCCGGGGGATTAAATAACCCGCAAAGCCTTATGGGGATGGATGCACATCACGAATGGGCACTTCACGGCCCATATCTTGATAAAACTCTTATCCGCAATTATATTTGCTACAATCTTGCAGGTGACATTATGGGATATGCTCCCAATGTGCGTTTCTGTGAGCTTATCTTAAATGGTGAATATCAGGGTCTGTATCTGCTTACAGAAACCATAACTGCAGGAAAGATGGGCGCAAGGCTTGAGCTTTCGGTAAACAAAAAGGACAATTCATTTTCGGGCTATTTGCTAAGACTTGACAGAGGCAGTAATACGGAACTTAAAAATATAAATAATTTCACGAGCTATACATATAAAACCGACAGCAAGGTTAACATCGTATATCCGGGCAATGCCAATCTTACGCCATTTCTTGCAAGCGGAATATGCGAGGATTTTTCGGACTTTGAGAAGGCTCTTTATTCCTACGACTATGACAGTGAAGATTTTGGATATGAAAATTATATTGATGTAAATTCTTTTATTGATTATTTTCTTATTAATGAATTTACGAGTAACTACGATGCAGGAAGCAAGTCTACATATATGTATAAAGGTATAGACGGAAAGCTTCATATGTGCGTGTGGGATTTTAATAATGCCTTTGATAACTATCAGGAAAACGAAACCTCCCACAGAATATTCTATCTTCAGGACGGCCTTTGGTATGATATGCTTTTCAAAGACGAGGAGTTTGTGGAAAAGGTAATAAGTCGTTATTACGAATTAGAAAAACAATACTTAAATGAGGAATATATGAATTCCTATATAGACAGCGTAATAGAATATTTAGGTCCTGCCATAGACAGAAATTATGAAAAATGGGGACACACCTTTTTGCCTGAATGGGACCGTCTTTATGATTTCTACAGAAATTTACACTCTTACGATGAGGCGGTAAGTCAGTTAAAGAGCCATATCAAAAATCGCTGTGAATGGATGAATGAAAATATTGACTCGCTCCGACAATACAGCGCCGAATCAAAAGTCAAGAATTATAATTATTAAAACTTTGCAAGATAAGGAGGTAATAAGCAGTGAAAAAATATATCATCATTGTTTCTGTTATTATCATGCTCTTTTTGATGTTTGACTTTGCTTATTACCATCTTGGATGGCATATTTCATTTGGAGATAATGAGCCTCGGTGTTTTGTAAAGACAGACGGTAAAAGTATTTTGATAAAGTCGGATGAGAAGTTCAAAGAATTTGAAATAAAGGGCGTAAATTTAGGCTCTGCTGTTCCGGGACAGTGGTCTGCCGATTACGCCATCAGTGAAGATACCTACCTTCGATGGTTTGAGCAAATTCAGGCAATGGGTGCAAATACCGTCAGGGTTTACGGTGTGCAGTCGGATGTGTTTTACAACGCATTTTATAAATATAATCAAAATAACAAAAATCCTCTCTATCTACTGCAAGGCGTGCTCGTAAATGATTATGTGCAGTTTTCTCACAGAGATGCTTTTGATAAAGATTTTATGGAAAGCTTTGAGGATAACGCCAAAACCGCCGTTGACGTAATTCACGGAAGAAAGAAAATACAGCTTGGAAGACGTGCCTCCTCGGCTTCAGGGTCTTTTAAAAAGGATGTATCCGATTGGGTGATTGGATATATTCTCGGTATTGATTGGGAACCTTCGACTGTGGCATACACCAATGAGAAATATAAGAATTCAGGTCTTTCATACAATGGCGAATATATGTATGCAAAGGATATGGCGGCACCTTTTGAAATTATGCTTGCAACTGTAGGCGATAAGCTGATTGAATATGAAACCAAAAAATATGAAACACAAAGACTTGTTGCCTTTTCAAATCAGCCGGCAACAGATCCTTTTACATATCCCGAAGATGTTGCAAGGCTTTATGAAAAATATGCTTTTATCAATACGGAGAATATTGCTGTAACGGATGAATTTATTTCAGGGCAGTTTGCATCCTATCATGTTTATCCTTTTCAGACAGACCTACTCCAATATATCAATGATTTTGGAGAAACAGAGCCTTGCTATAACGAAAATGGAACCCTTAACGATTACAGAACCTATTTTATGATGCTTGAGTCTCACCATAGCTTGCCTGTTGTGATTTCTGAATTTGGTATTTCGACAGGAAGAAATGTGGAGCACGAAGCAACAGACAGAGAGGGCGTTTACAGCAGAGTATCGGAAAATGAACAAGGAAAGGCGCTTGCCGATTGTTGGGAGGACATAAAGCTTGCAGGATTAAACGGAGGGTGTGTGTATTCCTGGCAGGATGATTGGTCAAAACGCACATGGAATACTTATTATGCCATTAACGAAGAACGCTCTCCTTATTGGTCGGACTATCAGACCAACGGACAGTATTTCGGACTTTTATCCTTTGACCCGGGAGAGAAAAAATCTGTTTGCTATGTTGATGGTGATATATCCGAGTGGAATGAAGACGATAACCTCATAAAAGAAGATATCGAGCTTTCGGTAAAGTATGATGAAAAGTTTATGTATTTCCTTGTGAAAAAGGAAAACCTTGATTTTTCAAATGATATTATTTTCATACCCATTGATACTACGCAGAAAACAGGAAGTAATTACTGCAAAGAATACGATGCAAAGTTTGACAGAGAAGCGGACTTTCTGCTTGTAATAAACGGCATTGACAACACAAGATTGCTGGTTCAGGAAAGATATGAGGCACTTCGCTCTACATATTCTCAAAGAATTAACGGCTTTGACACATACAGAAAAGAAAACATTCCCGAAAAAAATTCTCCCATCTTTGTTCCTATAAATACTATTGTTGAGAAAAAGGTTTTAAGCGAAAATCCTCTTGAGAGAAATATTGATATTTTGATTGAAACAGGAAAGCTTCTTTACGGTAATGCCAATCCTGAAAGCAAAGAGTTTAATTCTCTTGCAGATTTTATATCAGCAGGCGATTACATAGAGATTAGAATCCCGTGGCAGTTGCTCAATTTTTCTGATCCGTCAAAGATGGAAATTCACGATGACTACTATGACGGAAACTATGGAATTGAATATATAGACATTGACAAAATGTATGCAGGAATTGGTATGGGAGACAAAAGAATTGAACTTGACGAGCTTAAACTTCAAGGTTGGGGCAACAAGGTAACATATCACGAAAGACTCAAACAATCTTATTATATAATGCAAGGGTTATGGAAAGGGTGTGAGTGAAAATGAAAATAGAGCTTATGATTTATGTTTATATCGCAATATGCATCAGCATGATAGCATTTAACATAGTCTATGTTTTTGTTTTGCGTCACCGTGAAAAAGCACTCGACACCAATTCTCAAAAACTCAAAAAAATCATTTTTGAGCAGATAGAAGTTATAAAAAACGGCAAAGAAATCTCGGAAAAACATATAAAATATCTTTGCAAAAAGCTTGACAGAATTGCCGGAATTACGGCGTTTGATAGAGCACTTGAAAGTGTTTTTGAAAAAGAACCTGATATGGCACCGAAATATCTTGTTGAAACATTTTATGTATTTGAATATCTTACTCAGCGTTACATAAGCAAGGATACCATAAAAATTGCATATTTTCCTTACATACTTCACAAATACAACATACTAAAGCATCATGATAGTGAAAAAGTGCTTGATGCTCTGCTGGAGCTTTTAAGGTCTGTAAATGTATATTGCAGAGAAAATACTTTGAAAGCACTTTACAGTATGCAAAGACCTGATGTTGTGGTGGCATCCTTAAAAATAATAGACAAAAACTTATCCTTCCATCACCCAAAGCTCATTTATGACGGACTTTTGAATTACACTGGGGATAAAGAAAGCTTAAAAGATATGCTTTTTGAAAACTTTAATGCATATTCTACCGGAATGCAGCTTAATATTTTGAATTACCTCCGTTTTGGCAATATCCGCTGTGACAAAGAAATGCTGGAGCTTTTATCAAACGAAAAGGCAGATAGCGAGCTTCGTTTTGCAGCTATCAGATACTTTGAAAAATTCCCGAGTAAGGAAGCTGAAAGCAGTATTTGGGCAATAGCGGAAAATTCGGAAGATCGCACATGGGAATATCAGGCGATTGCCTCATCTGCGCTGAAATCATATCCCGGCGATGTTACTTTCAGAATATTGGTAGAAAACCTTTCAAGCTCTAACTGGCACATAAGACAGAATAGTGCAATAAGCCTTGAAAAACTTGGATATACATATCACGATTTGATAAATGTTTTTGACGGAAACGACAGATACGCAAGAGAAATTATGCGCTACCGTCTTGATAAGAGAAATGCAGAGGCGGTGAAAGCATAATGGAAATGGAAACAATAAAAAATATTTTTGACATTATCGGCGTTTGCTTTGTCATATATCTCATCGGCTACTCTACATTTTTGTTCTTATCGGTGGTTGTGGGTGCATCAACTCTTTACAGAAAGAAGATGCAGGATAGACTGATGAATAAGTTTACAGATAACTATTTTGTGCCAATAACAATAGTGGTTCCTGCATATAACGAGGAAGTAACGGTTGTGCAGACTGTCAAATCCTTACTATCGCTGGATTATAAACTTTACGAGATTATCGTTGTGGATGACGGCTCAAAGGATGAAACATCACGCGTTTTAATTGATGCATATAATATGCATCCGGTAAGACGACCTCTCCACAGAAGTATAGCATGTCAGCCTGAGGAATTTATTTATGAATCTTATGAGCAGAAGGTTCCTCTGACTCTCATTCGTAAGAAAAACGGCGGCAAAGCAGATGCGCTGAATATGGGTATCAACGCTGCGCAGTATCCGTACTTTATCTGTATGGATGCAGACTCCGTTCTGCAGTATGATTCCTTAAAAAAGATTGTAATTCCCGTTTTGGAAGAAGAAAATGTGGTTGCGGTAGGCGGAACGGTAAGACCATCTAATGATGTAACGCTCAAAAGTGGCAGAGTTATAAAATACAGACTGCCTAAGAATATTTTAGCTTGTATGCAGCTCTTGGAATATGACCGTTCATTTTTGGCATCCAGAATTTTATTTGATCATTTTAATGGCTCCCTTATTATATCGGGAGCATTTGGAATGTTCAAAAAAGAAACGGTTATCGCAGCAGGCGGCTATGACCACGGCACAATGGGCGAAGATATGGAACTTGTGGTAAAGCTTCATTCCTACTGCCTTACAAATCAGATTCCGTATTCTATCAAATATGCTACCGATGCAGTATGTTGGACTCAGGTGCCTGAAAAATTAGGAGACCTGAAAAAGCAGAGAAAGCGTTGGCATCTTGGGCTTTTCCAGACTATGTGGAAGCATAAAAAGATGATGGGGAATCCTAAATTCGGTACAGTTGGTTTTATTTCATATATGTACTTTTTGCTTTATGAATTACTTTCGCCATTTGTTGAAGTTTTCGGAGTGTTCACAATGGTAGTGGCATATTGCATTGATTTACTAAACTTACCGTTTATGATACTTTTTATGCTGATTTACGCAACATATAACTCTATACTTACACTTACGGCGTTCTTTTCAAGAATACAGACCATTGATTTAACAGTTACCTTCAAAGACTGTATGAAAGCCATAATGCTTTGCTTTTTTGAGGTTACAACTTTAAGGTTTATAATGGCATTTGTAAGACTTACGGCGTTCAAGGGCTATAAAAAGAAAAAACTTGATTGGGGACGCATTGAACGAAAGAAGATGAATATTTAACAGAGGCGAGGCGATTTGGAAAATGAGAAAATGTATGCTCGCAATATCCCTGCTGATTATCTCTTGTGTGCAGCCGGCATTTGCCGAGGTTTATACTACAGAGAAAACCGAGGGCTTGGGTGATTGCATCTATGTAGCCGGAAATCCTGATAATTATCCGGTTGAATTTTATGACGAGGAAAATAACGCATACTGTGGGATTATTCCTGATATGCTGAGGGCTATCTCTGAACGCTCAGGGGTGGATTTTGTTTATATCAATGGCAATAAAGCTGATAAAAATACAATGGGAGAAAATTTGCAGGTAGAGATTGTTTCTTCTTCCGAAAATATCAGCACCCTGTCTTACTATAAGGATTATTTAGAGCTCGTATCCTTTGAAAAAGACGGTAAAACAGTGAAATCAGGTCTTGTTTTCACAAGCCTTACGGATGATGTGCTGATTTCAAAAACAAAAGCTGCAGCAAGTGAGATTCCGGAAGATGTCAAAAGCGGAATATATCTTTCTTATGTGGCGGAAAATGCAAAGATAAATTACATTTGGATTGTAATAGCACTTGTTTTTTGCTTGAGTCTGCTTGCCTCTGTAATTCTGCTGATTTTTCGCATCAAACGCATCCGCAAAGAAAATGAGGCAGATAAGATGACCGACTCCGAGACCGGAATGGGAAATCTGCAATTTTTCAAATATCATTTCAGATACACTATAAGCGATATTTCAAGAAGTCTTTATTATATTGCATATATTATTTTAGACAGCAGCTATCTTCGTTCTTATCACGGCGACAGTTCTTTTGACGATATTTTAAAATACACAGCATCCGTTCTTTCGGAGAATACCGGCGACAGAGAAATCTCTGCACGAATTACCGAAAACGGCTTTGCCTTTGCGTTTCAATCCGCAAATTATGATGAAGCAAAAAAAAGACTTACCGAAGTTATGAATAAGCTCAACAGTTTTGAAGCTGTGAAGGAGAAAAACAACAAACTTGTGTTTCACTCTGCCGTCTATCATCTTGGAAGTTCTGACAGAAATTGTGAAATTCTTCTTTTCAATCTCAGAAAGAACTGTAACAGAATTTTTGGTACGGAAAAGCAGATTGTTTTCTGCGATATTCATTCTATGAATATGATTCAAGAAGAAAAGAAAATCACCGAAAGCATCTTGAAGGGGTTTGAGAAAAACGAATTCAAGATGTATCTGCAGTTTATTGTTGATAACAAAACCAAGAAAATTGTTTCAGCAGAAGCTCTTTCAAAGTGGGATAGTCCTGATAAAGGCCTTATTGGTCCTGGTAAATATATTGGGAACATGGAAATAGCAGGGCTTATAAGTAAGCACGACTTCTATATGTTTGAGCTTGCCTGTCGTCAGCTTGAAAAATGGAAGGGTACGGCTTTTGAAAACATCGCTCTTTCCTGTAACTTTACAAGAATAACCCTTTCAGAAGAAAATTTTATTGATAAACTCAAGATGATTTCAAATAGTTATTCTTTTGATAAATCAAAGATTGCTATTGAAATCACCGAAGATGCTATGGAAAAAGACAGAGAAATTGCAACGAATAATGTAAGGTTGTGTAAGGAAATTGGGTTCAGAGTGTATCTTGACGACTTGGGAAGCGGTTACACATCCCTTGCGAATTTGTGCGATTATCCCATTGATGTTGTAAAAATTGACCGTGATATTTTACTCAAAACCGAAAACGAAAAAGGCAAAGACCTGTTTACAGGAATCATTGCTCTTGCGCACAGCTTAAATATTAAGGTTATTTGCGAGGGCGTAGAAACCGAGGAACAAAATACCCTTGTATCTTCATCTGCTTGCGACTTCGTTCAGGGATGGTATTATTCCAAAGCACTTCCTTTAGAGGAATGTGAGTCATTTATATCAAAATATGATACGCCCTAAAGGACTTTAAAAAACTTCGTAGATGACGGTGAAGAGCAACGTTATTTCAGGCAAGGTGCAGGAACCTACACCGGACACGGACAGGAAATTAAGTTAAAAGATTGTCTTTACATACATTTATGAAAAAAGTGAAGGTTAACTCAGTAATAACAACACAAAAAGAAAATCGCAGTTATTCAATTTATAAACCGCTTAACTACAATGTTTTTGAGGGTTGTATCTTGAATATTTTGCGATTTTTTAATTTTATTTTACTGGGTTTTAATGGTGGAACGTATATTAAACTTGAAATAAAGTGAATATTTAGATTTTTGCAAAAAATTATATTAAATTTTTTTGTGTCAAACTCTTTTAATAGTCTTATATACGCCCTGACACCATTTTTTATAAGATATACGGAGTTATGCGGGAATATATAGAATTCTGCTCTTGTGACAATCCCTTGTTTATAGCCATTTAGAGAGTTTTATAAGGATACATAGAGATATAGAAATTGGTGCATGAACTACTATACCGAGTTTCATTGCTATTTCGCTCCTTTGAATCTATTACAGCTTATATTATATACCAAATTTGGTTTTTTGCAAGGGTTAATCTGATTTTTGATTTGAATTTTATTGACTTTTCTGCAGCGGGGGTATATAATAAATGTAATCCAAAACATTTCGGAAAGGATTATTGAAATGAAAATTCTGGTTGCTGATGACGATAAAAATATTTGCGAACTGATTGGGCTATATCTTCAGAAAGACGGCTATGAGCCTATATTTGCATACGACGGCGCAGAAGCGGTTGAAAAATTCAAAGAGGTTCAGCCGTCGCTTGTGGTGCTTGACCTTATGCTTCCGAAACTTGACGGTTACGGGGTGTGCCGCGAAATAAGGCAAATCAGCAAGATTCCGATTATCATGCTTACCGCAAGGGGCGAAACATTCGACAAGGTTTTAGGGCTTGAGATGGGTGCAGATGACTACATGGTAAAGCCTTTTGACGGCAAGGAACTTGTTGCGAGAATCAAAGCCGTTATGAGAAGGTACGAGCCGGGGGCGGTTTCTGCCAAAGAAGCGGTTTTTCCGGGGCTATCGGTAAGTCTTGACACTTATGAACTGAAGGTTGACGGCACAACCGTAGAGATGCCGCCGAAAGAACTCGAACTGCTTTACTTTCTCTGTTCGCACCCCAATCAGGTATTCACGAGGGATCAGCTTCTGGATAAGGTATGGGGATTCGATTATGTCGGCGAAACAAGGACGGTCGATGTGCACATAAAAAGAGTGCGCGAAAAAATCGGAAGCGGCTCTAACTGGGAACTTAAAACCATTTACAGCGTCGGCTATAAATTTGAGGTAAAGTCAAATGCCTAAGTCTGTTTTTTCAAAAATATATCTTTCCGGTGTAATCATTTTAATAATAACCTTTCTTACAACCGGCTGGCTCATGATTAACACACTGACCTCGTATGTTACGAAAAACGAGGAAAATTCGGCGCTTTCGTCTGCGCAGGAAATTTCGGATCTGGTCAAATACCGTTCGCCCGAAAACAACGAGCTTTTCAACAGAATTATTCAGTCCTACGCAAACCGCCTTGACGCAACTGTTTTTGTATGCAATTCAAAAGGAGTGGTTTTGCTTTCTTCGGGTGCGGTTTCCGGGAAGTTCAACGAGTATCTTCCGGCGGGGTATCTGCTTTCGGAAAAACAGTATAAAAGGGTTGTAAACGGTGAAACAATAAACGAAAACGGCAGCTTTGACGGGTATTTTTCACAAAGCGTTGCAACGGCGGCGGTTCCGCTTGTGATCGACGGACAGACAGTCGGCGGCGTATTTGTATGCAGGGCACTTCCCGATGCCAACAAGCTTATCGAAAACGCAAAGCAATACTTTTTCCTGTCTATTCTTGTGCTGCTGCTTGTTTCGTCTTTTATAATGTACCTTACCGCAAAGAAGATAACAAAGCCGATAAAACGCATGAAAAAAGCGGCGAAGGCTTTCTCCGCCGGGTGCTTTGACGAGAGAATCGGTATAACCGGCAGCGGCGAAATAGCAGAGCTTGCCGCAGAGTTTGATGCAATGGCGGACAGCCTTGAAAATCTGGAAAACAACAGAAGAATGTTTGTCGCCGATGTCTCGCATGAGTTAAGAACGCCGATGACAACAATTTCGGGATTTATTGAGGGTATGCTTGACGGGACAATCCCTCCGGAAAGCTGCGACAAGTACCTCAAAATTGTGCTTGACGAATCAAAGCGGCTGACGCGGCTTGTAAACGACCTTTTGTATGCGGAAAAATATCGCAGAAATGAAATAACCCTCACGAAAGAAGTTTTTGATATTAATGAGCTTGTACGGCTTGCTCTTATCAGTTTTGAGCAGAGAATTACAGACAAAAACATACACGCCGAGGCGGACTTCCTGCATGAATTCGAGGAGGTTAATGCTGACCGTGACAGTATTCAGAGGGTTATCACAAATCTTATTGACAATGCGATAAAGTTTACCGCAAACGGCGGAACGGTCAGGGTTTCGACATCGAGAAGCGGCGATTTTGCCGAGGTTTCTGTTTTTAATTCAGGAAGCTTTATTTCACCTGAGGACAGAAAAAAGATTTTCGACCGTTTTTACAAA
>JAXGBA010000128.1:0-10270 GCA_034186235.1 Clostridia bacterium
CGACAGGCTTAACACCGGCATTGAAATATACAAAAACGGAACGGTTTCAAAGCTTATCATGAGCGGCGACCACGGAACGGAGGATTACGACGAGGTCAATGTGATGAAGGCATATGCCACGGAGCGGGGCGTTAAATCCGAGGATGTTTTTATGGACCACGCAGGGTTTTCGACATATGAGAGCATTTACCGTGCGAGGGATATTTTTGAAGCGAAAAAAATCGTTATTGTAACCCAAAGCTATCACCTTTACAGAGCGCTTTACATTGCGGAAAAACTTGGCGTTGACGCAGTGGGAGTGAGTGCGGACACGATCTCATACGGCGGTCAGACTTACAGGAATTTCCGTGAGCTGGCGGCATACGGCAAGGACTTTCTTTATTGCCTGTTCGGCGCAAAACCGACTTATCTCGGCGATTCCGTACCGGTTTCCGGCGACGGGAATGTAACGAATGATAAAAAATAAATATAAATAAATATAAATAAATCAAACCGCACTGACGGGGCGCTTGAAATAACGATGGCTGAAAACAGCGAATATGTCAGCAATACATATTTCACAGACCTTAAGGGCGGCACGGCAGTAGAAATTAATGTACCGGCTGATTCCGGCATTAATTTAATATAAATTTCGCTTATTTTCGATAAAGTACTTGAATTTTATCGGAATATATGATATGATATTAACAGTTGAATATTTTCCATATTAACTCACAGATGCGGTGTGAGAGTCTCTACGTGGCAGCCGTAAATTGCCTACGCTATGGAAATTGAGTAGTCCTATGCTTTTTTTGCACCGGGCTTTGAGAAGATTGCTTGCGTAGGGAACCTATCGGTTTTCCCTGCGCTTATTTTTTTAGAAAGGGTTGAATGTTTAATGAAGAAAACGGAACAGCTTTACGAAGGAAAGGCAAAAAAGGTCTTTGCGACCGATGATCCAGGGCTTTGCATTGTGGATTACAAGGACGACGCTACTGCATTTAACGGTCTTAAAAAGGGCACAATCCAAGGCAAGGGCGTAATCAACAACCGTGTTACGAATCACCTCATGAAGCTCCTTGAGAAAAACGGTATTCCGACGCACTTTGTGGAGGAAATCTCCGATAGGGAAACAGTTGTCAAAAGAGTTTCCATTGTGCCACTGGAGGTCATTGTCAGAAACATTGCGGCAGGCTCGCTTTCAAAGCGGCTGGGACTTCCCGAAGGTCAGAAGCTTTCCAAAACGGTTCTTGAGTTTTCTTATAAGAACGACGACCTCGGTGACCCGATGGTAAACGATTACCATATTTTTGCCATGAATCTCGCAACCGAGGACGAGCTTAAAAAAATTACCGGCATGGCGTTTGAGGTCAACAGAATCCTTACGGATTACCTTGCCGACCTCAACATCGAGCTTATCGACTTCAAGCTGGAATTCGGCAAAACCGCCGACGGCGAAATCGTTCTGGCGGATGAAATTTCACCCGATACCTGCCGTTTCTGGGACAGCGTGACAAAAGAAAAACTCGATAAGGACAGGTTCAGACGCGACATGGGCGGCGTTGAGGACGCTTACAAGGAAATTCTTAAAAGACTTATGGGGGAATAACATGTTCAATTCTGTTCACGAGGAATGCGGCGTTTTCGGAATATATTCAAAAAACGCCTCCGACGTTGCGTCATCGGTTTATTACGGACTTTTTGCGCTTCAGCACCGAGGGCAGGAAAGCTGCGGAATTGCCGTAAACACCGACGGTGTGATAAACTGCTATAAAAACAACGGACTTGTCAACGATGTGTTCACGGCGGAGGTTATGTCGAGGTTCGAGAAGGGCACGATGGCGGTCGGGCATGTGCGCTACGGCACAACCGGCGGCAATTCCCGTTCAAATGCGCAGCCGATTGTTGTAAACCATGTCAAGGGCACAATGGCGCTTGCGCACAACGGCAACCTTACAAATGCCTACACGCTCCGCCGTGAGCTGGAGCTTTCCGGGGCGATATTCCACACCACAAGCGATACCGAGGTTATAGCCTACGAAATCACTAAGGCAAGGCTTGGGGCACCGTCCATCGAGGAGGCGATCAGCCGTGCCATGAATGTAATCCGTGGGGCGTATTCGCTTGTTATCATGTCGCCTTGCAAAATGATGGCGGCGAGAGACCCGCAGGGCTTCCGACCGCTTTGCATCGGAAAGCGTGGCGATGACTACATATTCGCTTCCGAAAGCTGCGCTCTTGACAGCGTGGGTGCGGAATTTATCAGGGACATTGAGCCGGGCGAAATCGTGGTTGCGGACAAAAACGGAATCCGCTCCATAAAAGACCACTGCGGCGAAAAAACATCGCTCTGCGTTTTTGAATACATATATTTTGCGCGCCCCGACTCCGTTATAGACAATTCGTCCGTTCACGGCGCAAGAAAAAGAGCCGGAGCATATCTTGCAAAGGAACACCCGGTCGATGCGGATGTGGTTATAGGCGTTCCGGATTCCGGGCTTGACGCCGCAATCGGTTACGCCCGTGCGTCGGGAATTCCTTACGGTATCGGCTTTATTAAAAATAAATACATCGCCCGAACCTTCATTCAGCCGACGCAGTCCGACCGTGAAAACAAGGTCAGGATAAAGCTCAACACGCTCGGCGAAACCGTTTCGGGCAAAAGAGTGGTTATGATTGACGATTCTATTGTAAGGGGTACAACCTGCGCAAGAATCGTAAATCTTCTGAGAGAGGCAGGCGCAAAGGAGGTCCATGTGAGGATTTCCGCTCCGCCGTTTCGCCATCCGTGCTACTTCGGGACGGATATTGATTCCGAGGATGTGCTGATTGCCAACAAAATGAGCATAGACGGGATTTGCCGTGAAATCGGCGCAGATTCTCTCGGGTACTTAAGCGTTGAAAATGTAAAGAAAATCGCAGCGGAAACCAATCTCGGATTCTGCACCGCCTGCTTCGACGGCTGCTATCCGCTGCCTGTTCCGAAGCACACCGAAAAATCGAAATTTATGAATAAAATAGGGCATAACAAGGAGAAATCAGATGATTAAAGAACTTTGCGGCAACACTTACCCCGGCAGAGGTATTATAATCGGCGCTTCGCCCTCCGGAAAGTATGCGGTGATGGCGTACTTTATAATGGGCAGGAGCGTCAACAGCAGAAACCGTGTGTTCGAATTGACCGAAGACGGTATCAAAACCGAGGCTGCTGACCCGTCGCTTCTTTCCGACCCGTCGCTTATTATTTACCGCCCCGTGAGAACTCTCGGCGATTACACGATAGTTACCAACGGCGACCAGACCGACACTATCTTTGAATTTATGCAGGGCGGAAAGACCTTCGAGGACGCCCTCGCAACAAGGTGCTTTGAGCCTGACGAACCAAATTTCACCCCGAGAATAAGCGGTATTCTGAAAGTTATCGGCGGAAAAGCTTCGTATAAACTCAGCATACTCAAAAAATTCGGCGGAGGCTGCCAGAGAAATTACTTTAACTACGAAAGTGCGTCTTTCGGCGAGGGGCATCTTATCCATACCTACGAAACGGACGGAAATCCCATTCCTTCATTTTCCGGTGAGCCGAAATCCGTTGAAATTCCGGAGGATATAGACGCTTTCACCGAGGAACTCTGGAGCTCTCTTGACGAGCAGAACAAGGTGTCGCTTTTTGTGCGCTATATTGACATGACCGGCGGCGAAAGCTTTACCAAAATCATCAATAAGGAGCGTAAAAATGACTGAACTTGAACTTAAATACGGCTGTAACCCCAATCAGAAACCCTCAAGAATATACATGGAAAACGGCGATTTGCCGATTCGGGTGCTTTCCGGGAAACCCGGCTACATAAATTTTCTGGATGCGCTGAACAGCTGGCAGCTTGTGCGTGAACTTAAAGAGGCGCTTTCGCTTCCGGCGGCGGCATCATTCAAGCATGTAAGTCCTGCCGGGGCGGCGGTCGGTCTGCCGCTTACGGACGAACTTAAAAAAATATATTTTGTGGAGGGCGACGAGCTTTCTCCGCTAGCCTGCGCCTATGCAAGGGCGAGGGGAACGGACAGAATGTCCTCCTTCGGTGACTGGATTGCGCTCTCGGATGTGTGCGATCGTGAAACGGCTCTGCTTGTTAAGCGGGAGGTGTCGGACGGCATAATTGCCCCCGGCTACACCGATGAGGCGCTTGAAATACTTAAATCAAAGAGGGGCGGAGGGTACAATGTCGTTGAAATCGACCCCGGTTTTACGCCCGACCCAATCGAAAGAAAACAGGTTTTCGGAATTACATTCGAGCAGGGCAGAAATAATTTCAGAATAGACCGTGCCCTTCTTGAAAATATCGTGACGGATAATAAAGAAATTCCCGAAACCGCCGCAATTGACCTTATAATCTCGCTTATAACCCTCAAATATACGCAGTCGAACTCCGTGTGCTATGCGTACGGCGGTCAGACAATCGGCGTGGGAGCGGGGCAGCAGTCAAGAATCCACTGCACCCGCCTTGCAGGAAATAAGGCGGATATATGGCAGCTGCGCCGTCACCCGAAGGTGCTTGCGCTTGAATTTTTAGACGGCATAAAGCGCCCCGACCGTGACAACGCTATCGATGTTTACATTTCCGATGAGTGTGACGATGTGCTGCGTGACGGTGCATGGCAGAACATTTTCAAGGTTCTCCCCGAAAGGCTGACGGATGATGAAAAACACGAATTTTTATCGAAAATCAGCGGTGTGGCTCTCGGCAGCGACGCTTTCTTCCCGTTCGGCGACAACATCGAGCGTGCAAGAAGAAGCGGCGTTTCGTACATTGCCCAGCCCGGCGGCTCAATCCGTGACGACAATGTTATCGAAACCTGCAACAAATACGGTATTGCAATGGCATTTACCGGAATGAGACTTTTCCACCACTAATATTTACACGGAGAGGATTTTTATATATGGAAATTATGGTTATCGGCGGCGGCGGCCGTGAGCACGCCGTTATAAAAAAGCTTAAGGAAAGCCCTAAATGCGGCAAAATCTATGCTCTTCCCGGAAACGGCGGCATATCGGAGCTTGCCGAGTGCGTGAATATTAAGGCGACGGATGTTTCTGCAATTGTCGATTTTGCGGTTGAAAACAACATAGATTTCGCCGTTGTAACGCCCGATGACCCTCTCGTTTTGGGCGTGGTAGACCGCCTTCACGAAAAGGGTATTAAGTGTTTCGGGCCGGAGGCGTCCGCCGCAATCATTGAGGGCAGCAAGGTTTTTTCAAAAAATCTTATGAAGAAATACGGTATTCCGACCGCAAGCTACGAGGTGTTCGATGACCCGTCAAAGGCGCTCGATTATCTCGGGCACTGCAAATTCCCGGCGGTTATAAAGGCTGACGGGCTTGCCCTCGGCAAGGGCGTTATCATCGCCGATTCAACACTTGTGGCGGTTAACGCAATCAAAAAAATCATGAATGACCGTATTTTCGGCGACAGCGGCTCGAAAATTGTAATTGAGGAGTTCCTTACAGGCCCTGAGGTTTCGGTGCTCTGCTTTACGGACGGCAAATCGATAAGACCGATGGTTTCTTCGATGGACCACAAACGTGCGCATGACGGCGACCTCGGGCTTAACACGGGCGGCATGGGCACGGTTGCCCCGAACCCCTATTACACGGATGACATCGCCGAAATCTGCATGAAAACGATTTTCCGCCCTACGGTTGAGGCTATGAACAAAGAGGGCAGACGCTTTAAGGGCTGCCTTTACTTCGGGCTTATGCTGACGCAGGACGGTCCTAAAGTTATAGAATACAACTGCCGCTTCGGCGACCCCGAAACACAGGTGGTTCTGCCGCTTCTCGAAAGCGATCTGCTTGAAATTATGCTTGCGGTCGAGGAGGAAAGGCTGGAGGATGCCGATGTGAAGTTTTCCTCCGGTGCGGCGGCGTGTGTTATAATGGCGTCGGGCGGTTATCCCGAAAAGTACGAAACGGGCTTCGGCGTCAAAATAGGAAAGCTCCCCGAAAATACTTTCGTTTTCCACGCAGGCACCAACAAAACCGCCGCCGGAATCGTTACATCCGGAGGGCGCGTCCTTGGGGTGAGCGCTGTCGGGGAAAATCTTTCCGCAGCGATAAATCTTGCGTACAAGGCTGTTTCCGAAATCAGCTTTGAAAGCGAATTTCACAGAAACGATATTGGACAAAAGGCGCTTTCGGCGCTTGGGGAGGAATAATTATGGTTTACAGAATATACTCCGAAAAAAAACCGGGCGTTGATGTTGAGGCCCGAAAACTTTTCTCGGAACTTCGCGAAATTCTCAAAAATGACAGGCTGAAGTCCGTCAGAATCCTGAACAGATACGATGTCGAAAATATATCGGAGGAGCTTTTCCGCCGCGCGGTCGGCACGGTCTTTTCCGAACCGCAGCTCGACATCACTTATGATAAACTCCCCGAAAAAGCCGGCAAGGTTATTGCGGTTGAGTATCTTCCGGGGCAGTTCGATATGCGTGCCGATTCCGCTTCGCAGTGCATAGGGATTATGTCAGAGGGCGAAAGACCGACCGTCAGAACCGCAAAGGTTTACATCTTCGGCGGTGAACTTTCGAGGTGGGATGTAAGGCTGATTAAAAAACACATCATAAACCCCGTGGAAAGCCGCGAGGCAAAGCTCTCAAAGCCCAGAACTCTCACATCCGACTGCGAAATTCCGGACAGAGTGAAAACGCTTTACGGTTTCCGCAGCTTTAACGAGCTTGAGCTTTATTCGTTTCTCGATGAGTTTTCGCTTGCAATGGACTGGGGCGATATTATCTTCTGCCAGAACTATTTCAAGAAGGAAAAACGCGACCCCACTATCACCGAAATAAGGCTTATTGACACCTATTGGTCGGACCACTGCCGCCATACGACTTTCCTTACAACCATCGGCAAAGCCGAGATTGAGGACGGGGAAATAAGGGACGCTTACGATAAATATATTTCCGTGAGAGAGGCGGTCGGGCGCAAAAAACCGATAAACCTTATGGATATTGCCACGATTGCGGTTAAAAAACTTAAGGCGGACGGGCTTCTTTCAAAGCTGGATGAGTCCGATGAAATAAATGCCTGCACGGTTAAAATCGATGTCGAAACGGACGGGAAATGCGAAAAATGGCTACTGCTTTTCAAAAACGAAACGCATAATCACCCGACGGAAATCGAGCCGTTCGGCGGTGCGGCAACCTGTATCGGCGGCGCTATAAGAGACCCCCTCTCCGGGCGTGCTTATGTCTACCAGGCGATGAGGGTGACGGGTGCGGGCAACCCCCTTGCGGACAGCAAAAAGACCCTAAAAGGCAAGCTTCCACAGAAAAAAATCGTCACAACCGCCGCAAACGGATACAGTTCATACGGCAACCAAATCGGGCTTGCGACGGGTCTTGTTGATGAAATCTACCACGACGGCTACATCGCAAAAAGAATGGAAATCGGTGCGGTTATCGGTGCGGTTCCGGCGGAAAATGTGCGCCGTGAGGTGCCAGTTCCCGGCGATGTTGTAATTTTGCTCGGAGGCAGAACAGGAAGGGACGGCTGCGGCGGTGCAACCGGTTCTTCCAAATCCCACAAGCTTTCCTCGCTTAAGGAATGCGGTGCGGAGGTTCAGAAGGGCAACGCACCCGAGGAGCGAAAGCTTCAAAGACTTTTCAGAAACCCTGCGGCTTCAAGGCTTATAAAACGCTGCAACGATTTCGGTGCGGGCGGTGTGTCGGTTGCGGTAGGCGAGCTTGCGGACGGGCTTGATATTAATCTTGACGCCGTTCCGAAAAAGTACGACGGACTTGACGGAACTGAACTTGCAATTAGCGAATCGCAGGAAAGAATGGCGGTTGTTGTGGAAAACGGCGACTGCGAAGAATTCTGCCGTCTTGCAAATGAGGAAAATTTAGAGGCGACAGTCGTTGCACGTGTGACGGACAAAGACCGCCTTACAATGAACTGGAACGGCAAAACAATAGTTGACCTTTCAAGAGAATTCCTCAATTCAAACGGTGCCGAAAAGCGCATAAATATTAAGATTTCAAAGCCGCTTCCTTTTGAAAAGAAAACGGCGGACGGCAGCTTTAAAGACAAAATGAAGGCTCTTGCCGCAGACCTCAATGTCTGCTCCAAGAGGGGGCTTTCGGAGCGTTTCGATTCCACCATCGGCGCAGGCACGGTACTTATGCCGTTCGGTGGAAAGTATCAGTTAACGCCAACCCAAAGCATGGCGGCGAAAATTCCGGTTCTCGGCAAAAACACCGAAACTTGCTCCGTTATGGCATACGGATATAACCCGTTTATAACCGAAAAAAGCCCGTATCACGGGGCGTATCTTGCGGTTGTGGAGTCGGTCGCAAAGCTTGCTGCTGCCGGTGCTCCGCTTGATGACTGTTACCTTACATTCCAGGAATATTTTGAAAAACCCGGCACGAACCCTTATCGCTGGGGCAAGCCCATGGCGGCTCTCCTCGGTGCTATGAAGGCGCAGCTTGACCTCGGTTTTGCCGCAATCGGCGGCAAGGACTCGATGAGCGGAACTTTTGAAAAAATCGATGTTCCGCCCACGCTTGTTTCGTTTGCGGTTACTGTCGGTAATGCGAAAAATATTATCTCTCCGGAGTTCAAAAAAAGCGGTTCGGAGGTTGTCGTTTTAAGACCTGAGTACGATAAAAACGGTATTCCGAAACCCGAAAGCTTCCTTGCGCTCTGCAAAAAGCTGTGCGCTCTTATTGCGGACGGACATATTCTGTCCTGCTTCACCCCGACCTACGGCGGCATTGCCGAGGCGGTCATGAAAATGTGCTTCGGAAACAAAATCGGCTTTGAATTTTCGGGAGCCTCAGATATCTTTTCGTATGCTTACGGCTCTTTCGTCGTTGAAACGGACGGCTCCGTTCCGGGCGAAAAACTCGGCGTAACCACATCGGATGCCGCTATAAAATTCAGCGGCGAAAAAATAATGCTCGATGAACTTTCGGGTATTTACGAGGGCAGGCTTGAACCTGTATTCCCTCTGAAAACCGATGAGGATTTGAGAAAGGCTAAGGTTTATAATTACAGCTGCACCGAAAAATTTTCTCCGAAAATCAAGGTTTCAAAGCCGAAAGCCGTTATACCCGTTTTCCCCGGCACCAACTGTGAGTACGACACCGCAAGGAGGTTTGAAGCCGCCGGAGCAGAGCCTGAAATCATCGTTATAAACAACCTCACCCCGAAGGCTATTTCGGAGTCTGTTTCACGGTTTGCGGATGCAGTTCAAAAGTCGCAGATTGTGTTCATACCCGGCGGTTTTTCCGGCGGAGATGAGCCGGAGGGCTCGGGCAAATTCATTACCGCATTTTTCAGAAATCCTCTGATTTCCGAAAAGGTAAACGAACTGCTTTACTGCCGTGACGGGCTTATGGCAGGTATCTGCAACGGATTCCAGGCGCTTATAAAACTCGGGCTTGTGCCGTTCGGCGAAATCAGGGATGCGGACGAAAATTCGCCCACCCTCACTTTCAACACTATTGCGCGCCACCAGTCAAAGCTTGTGCGCACGAGGGTCGCTTCAAATAAATCGCCGTGGCTTTCAAAGGTCTCGGTTGGCGATGTGTATACGGTTCCGGTATCTCACGGCGAGGGAAGGTTCGTTTGCAGTCCCGAAATACTGGCAAGTTTAGCGAAAAACGGGCAGATTGCCACGCAGTATGCAGACCTTTCCGGGCAGCCTTCATACGATATTTCGTTTAACCCCAACGGCTCTGTCGATGCGGTTGAAGGCATCTTGTCACCCGACGGCAGAATCTTCGGAAAAATGGGTCATTCTGAGCGTATCGGTACCGACCTTTACAAAAATGTTCCGGGCGATTTCGACATGAAACTCTTTGAATCGGCAGTCGAATATTTCAAATAAGGCTTTTTAGTTACATTTGCGTTACAGCCGTTGACAAACGCTTAAAAAACCTTTATTATTATAAGAGATTTATTTTTTGAAAAGAGGCTTATAATAATGAAATATAAAAAAATTATAGCAATCGGTGCGGTGGCGGCGCTGCTTTTTACGGGTTGTGGCGGCGAAACCGCAAAGTCGGGCAGTCAGCTGCTTGCGGACGGGAAGTATTCCGCCGCTGCCGACGCTTTTTCGGAGGAGCTTAAGTCCGACTCCAAAAATGTCAAGCTGTACATAGGTCTTGCCGACGCTTATGTAGGCGAAGGCGAGTACGAAGCTGCGGTTGACAATCTCAGCGAGGGCTTCAAGGCGACCAAATCGGATAAAATCGTTGAAAAAATGATTCAAATTACCGATAACATTTA
>JAXGBA010000129.1:0-11939 GCA_034186235.1 Clostridia bacterium
CTGATAATATACGGGAGCGGAAGGCTTTCGGGCGGTACGGTCAATTCGTATTCCGACCACCGCATAGTTATGGCGGCAGCAGTTTTATCGGTAATATCAAGCGAAAAAATCACGATTACCGGTGCGGAGGCGGCGGATAAATCCTACCCTTCGTTCTTTGAAGATTTTAAAGCTCTCGGAGG
The DNA here is from genome assembly GCA_034186235.1 of Clostridia bacterium. GTDB lineage: Bacteria > Bacillota > Clostridia > HGM11514 > HGM11514 > CAKSKB01. The sequence continues at coordinate 183 of JAXGBA010000129.1, forward strand.
TGAATTTGATGTTGAATATTGAAATTTTCGGTTCTTCGCACGGCCCGGAAATCGGCTGCGTTATCGACGGAATGCCCATTGGCGAAAAAGTGGATTTTGACGAACTGAGCAGCTTTCTTAAACGCCGTGCCCCCGGGAACAGTCCGTTTTCAACTCCCAGGCGTGAGCCGGATGAGCCGATTTTTGAGGAAGGTATCGAAAATGGTATAATTACGGGCAAAATCAGGGCAGTTATTAAAAATACCAATATAAGGCGAAATGATTACGGTAACCTGAGTTTTGTTCCAAGACCCGGCCATGCGGACTACACCGCCTATGTAAAATTCGGCGGAAAGCTCGATATGAGCGGCGGAGGCCCGTTTTCCGGGAGGCTTACCGCACCTTACTGCATAGCCGGCGGAATTGCACTTCAGATTCTTAAAAGGCGCGGAATAACCGTTTCGTCGGAGATTCTGTCTATCCATGGAGTTTCGGGCGAAAAAATGTATGATGAGATTACAAAAGCGCGGGAAAAAAGTGATTCTGTCGGCGGTATTGCCGAATGCCGCATAGAAGGTGTACCGGCGGGAATCGGCGGAATGTACACCGACGGTCTTGAAAGCATCATTTCCCGTGAGGTTTTCGGAATCCCTGCAATAAAGGGCATAGAGTTTGGCGCAGGCTTCGGTTCTGCCGGGCTTTACGGTTCCGAAAACAATGACCCGTTTGAGATATCGGATGGAAAAATAATAACAAAAACTAATAACTGCGGCGGAATATTGGGCGGAATATCAGACGGTATGCCGATTGTTTTCCGCGTTGCAATAAAGCCGACCCCGTCAATTGCGGCGGAGCAGATGTCGGTTGACTTGAAAGAAATGAAAAATACAGAACTTAAAATCCACGGCAGGCATGACCCGTGCATTGTTCCGAGAGCACTTCCTCCGCTTGAGTCGGCTGCCGCAATATCAATATTAAAGGTTGGTGAACTGTAATGAATCTTGAAGAAATCAGAAATCAAATCAACAGTGTGGACGATGAGCTTTCGGCGCTTTTTCTCAAACGCATGGAGCTTGCCGGCGAGGTGGCAAAGTTTAAGGCGGAGAATAATCTTCCCATACTTAACCGCAGCCGTGAAAGGGACATTATTTCACGCCTCAGTGCAATGTACCCCGAGGATATGTCGCTTTATATAAAGGTGCTTTACAACACGCTTTTCGACCTCAGCCGTTCATATCAGGGGAGGCTTACAGGTAAATCGGGCGAAACGGCAAAACAGCTTAAGACCGTTTCGGAAAGAACCGAGAAGGTATTTCCGTCCACTGCAATCGTTGCATGCCAGGGCACCGAGGGTGCATATTCGCAGCAAATCTGCGATAAGCTTTTCGCAAATCCTACGATTATGTACATGAACTCATTCAGAGGTGTGTTTGATGCGGTTGAGCAGGGGCTTTGCCGCTACGGTATTCTCCCTGTTGAAAACAGTATTCACGGAAGCGTCGGCGAAGTGTATGACCTTATGGATTCGCATAAGTTCTGCATTGTAAGAAGCTCAAGGCTTCAGATAAACCATTGCCTGCTTGCGAAACCTGGGACTTCGGTTTCCGATATCAAAGAGATTTTCTCTCACGAACAGGCAATCGGTCAGTGCGAGAAATTTCTGTCAGAGCACAAGGGCATAAAGGTCACTGTATGCGAAAACACCGCAGTTGCCGCAAAAATGGTTTCCGAGAGCGAAAGGCGTGATGTGGCTGCGATTTCATCAGGCATCTGCGCGCAGCTTTACGGACTTTCGGTAATTGCCGAGGATATTCAGGACTTTTCAAATAACTACACGAAATTCATATGCATTTCCAAAAAGCCGGAAATATATCCCGGTGCCGATAAAATCAGCGTAATTGTACGCCTTCCGCACCGTCCCGGCGCACTTTACGACCTTATGTCGAAGTTTGCGGCTCTCGGAATCAACCTTACAAAAATCGAAAGCCGTCCGATAAGAAACCGCGATTTTGAGTTCATGTTCTACCTTGAAATGGAAGTTTCGGTGTACTCCGCAGAGCTTATACAGCTTCTTTCCGAGCTTGAGGCCGAAATGGATTTCTCTTACCTCGGCAGCTATTCAGAGGTGTAATTATGGAATACGGACTCATCGGCGAAAAACTCGGTCATAGTTACTCGGGTGTAATCCACGGAAAAATAGGGGATTACGGCTACGAGCTTTGTGAAATTCCGAAAGACGAGCTTGCCGCTTTTATGGAAAAACACGATTTCAAAGGTATAAATGTAACGATACCTTATAAAAAGGATGTAATTCCGTTTCTCGATGAAATATCGCCCGAAGCCGAAAAAATCGGGGCTGTGAACACGATTGTAAACAGCGGAGGAAGACTTTTCGGATACAATACGGATATTGACGGTTTTCTTTACATGGCGAGGCGTGCCGGGATTGAGCTTTCGGGGAAAAAGGTTGTTATTCTCGGCAGCGGCGGAACAAGCCTTACAGCCCGTGCCGCAGCTGAAATGAGCGGATCGGCAGAAATCGTTACTGTTTCAAGAAACGGAAGTGATAATTACGGCAACATCGGCAAGCATTTTGACGCCGAAATTATAATTAACACGACCCCTGTAGGAATGTATCCGAATGTGTGCGCTTCGCCGATACAGCTTGACGGGTTTAAAAACCTTGAAGGTGTGATTGATGTAATTTACAATCCTGTCCGTACGGAACTTATAATGCAGGCTGAAAAAATGGGTGTTAAATGTACCTCGGGTTTGCCGATGCTGGCTGCACAGGCGGTTTATGCGTATGATAAATTTTTCGGAAAGACCTCCGGTGAGGATCTTTTTGAAAAAATAATATCGGAAACCAACTTTGAAACCGAAAATATAATTCTTATCGGTATGCCGGGCAGCGGTAAAACGACCGTAGGGAAGCGGCTTGCGCAGATGCTTAACCGTGAATTTATCGATACGGACGTGTATATAGAAACGCAGAAGAATACTACGATTCCGAAGCTGTTTGAAGCCTTAGGCGAGGATGGCTTCAGAATGATTGAATCCGATGTTGCAGAGTGCGTCGGGAAGCTTTCCGGCAAAGTGATTGCAACAGGCGGCGGTATTGTAACAAGGCTTGAAAACTATGAACGCCTTCACCGAAACGGCAAGATAATTTTTGTGGAAAGGGATATAAATCTGCTTGAACTGTCCGGCAGACCCCTTTCAAAAGACCGAACCGCAGTTGAAAGAATGTACAGAGAACGGTATGATTCTTATGTGCAATTTGCTGATTTTTCGGCAGATAATAACGGTGAAATTGAAGAAACAGCAAAAAAGATATTACAATACTGTTACAAAGCTTGAATTTTCCTCCGAAATCTGCTATTATAGTATGTGGTTGATAACCGAAGGAGGATTATATGTTTAAAAAACTGATATCTCTTGCACTTTCGGCTGCGCTTTCCTTTACGGTGTTTACCTCGGCTTCGGCAATGTCTGTCATGATTAATGGCGATGATATAGAGATGGAATCCAGAATTATGAACGACACGGCTTTTGTGCCTGTCCGCAGTATTTTAGAGGTTCTCGGTGCTGAAATTGAGTGGCATGCGGAAACGCAGACTGTTATTGCGTGGATTTCCACTACAAAAGTAACATTTAGAAATAATACCGATTACATAACTGTCAACGGGGTAAGAAATAACCTCGGTGCAGCCGTTCAGGTTATTGACGGGACAACTTATGTGCCGCTCCGTGCGGTTGCGGAGGCTCTCGGCAGCACCGTTTCATACGATGATGAACGCCGCATGATTGTTATTGTAAAAGGCGAACTCCCGTGGACAATCGGCGATGTTTTCAATGGTATTATGTGCATGAAGGGCTGGGACGGCGATATTGCTTTCTCAATCGGCGAAACGGTTAATATCGACGGTATTGATTGCGCAAAAATTACAGCGTACGGTGATAACGGTGCGGTAGGTGAGTTTGCGGTTTCGTATAATTTTGCGGATGTGTTCGATTTGTCGGACGGTGCGCAGGACAGGATTTATCTTTGCAGATAGTTTAATAGTACAGTAATCTGCCCAAACACGGGCAGATTTTGTTTTGGGTATATAATTTGCTTTTGAGACAGTGACGATGTATCATATGATAATATGCACAAGAAGCTCTTGTGGCACAGAACCCAAACTCTCGGCAGAGGTGACGGCTGCTGTGACTTTTGCCTTAAAATAAGGGATTAATCGAAAAAGCTGCGATGAAACAAAAAAATGTTTCGACGCAGCTTTTTTTATTAATTCTTGATTTTATCCCAGTACTCTTTAAATCCCTGTTCGATTTTATTCTGACCCGGAGTGTAATATGAAGCGCCTTTTATGCTGTCCGGGAGATACTGCTGGCTGACATAGTTTCCGGGATAATCGTGAGGATATTTATATGTAAGCCCGTGTCCGAGTTTTTTTGCGCCTTTATAATGAGAGTCCCTTAAATGGTCGGGTATGCTGCCACCGTTCGGAAGGTCAGAGAGGGCGGAGTCGATTGCGGTAATAACCGAATTTGATTTCGGGGCGGAAGCAAGCATTATAACCGCCTCGGAAAGCGGAAGGCGAGCCTCCGGAAGCCCGAGCATAAGTGCGGCGTCAATGCACGATTTTGTTATGCTTACCGCCTGAGGATATGCAAGCCCTATGTCCTCGGACGCCATAACCATAATTCTTCTGCAAAGCGACTGCAAATCGCCTGCCTCTATAAGCCGTGCCGCATAATGAAGCGCAGCGTTGACATCGCTTCCTCTTACCGACTTTTGAAGTGCGCTTAAAATATCGTAGTGATTATCACCGTCGCGGTCGTAGTTCAGCGCTTTTTTACCTGTTGCTTCGACAGCGGTTTCTATATCTATTTCGATTTTATCTTCCGATAAAAGGCTTAAAACGCACAGCTCCACCGCTGTTATCGCACGCCTTACATCTCCCGAGCAGCTGTTTGAAATATGCAGTGCCGCTTCGTCTGTAATCGAGATTTCCTTGTCCGGGTAGTCGTTTTGCATGACTTTAACCGCACGCAAAATGGCTTCTTCAATGTCCTCGGGTTCAACTCTTTTAAATTCAAATATGCTGCAGCGGCTCAGAATTGCACCGAAAACATAAAAATACGGGTTTTCGGTGGTGCTTGAAATAAGTGTTATATCGCCGTTTTCTACAAATTCAAGAAGCGATTGCTGCTGTTTTTTATTAAAGTTCTGAATTTCGTCCAGATATAAAAGTATGCCGCCCTGCGCATCAAAGCTGCCGATGTCGGATATTATTTCCTTAATGTCGGAAACCGACGCATTTGTTGCATTAAGCTTATAAAACTTTTTATCAGAAATCCTTGCCATGATGTTTGCAACCGTGGTTTTTCCCGTGCCGGCAGGACCGTAAAAAATCATGTTCGGGATATTCTTGCTTTTTGCTATTCTGTTGAGTATTTTCCCTTCGCCCAGGATATGCTTCTGCCCGACAACCTCCGAAAGCTCGGTCGGTCTCATTCTATCCGCAAGAGGGCGCAGTTTATTATCCATAAATCATCACCTTTCTACATTATAATACAAAAACTGTTTCAAGTCAACAGAAAAAAATTGCGTTCTTTGTCGAATGGGATTGACTATTGGAAAAAAATGTGATAACATTTATATTAATGCATGCATAATAATATAATGAATACACGAAAGGACAGTTACGAATGACAGTAAACGAAGCGAAAGCAGAACTGCGGGAGTACCGTATATCATCAGAAAAACTGGCATCTTTGCATGAGATGCATGTTACAAAATATCTTAATCTCGGCATGATGAGGTTCAAGACAGAGAGCGGCTGCCGCTCAAAAGCACTGCTTCAGAGAATGAAAAGGGCGGAAAAGAAGGAAAAAGAACTTGAAACGGCTGAAAAATACGCCGTTCGCCACTCCGAAAGCGTGAGAAGAACCATTGACAGAAAGCTGTCTATGCTTTCTGAGCTTGACCGAAAAATACTTACCGAAAAATATTACAAAAACCGTTCTCTTATAGCCGTAAGCATGGAGCTTTGCTATGAATACACATGGCTTTGCAAGCTTCACAAAAGGGCTTTGGAGAACTATGCCGAACTTGACTAAATTTGAATATGTTTAAATAAGGCTGCCATTGCGCTGCCTTATTTTTTGAAATTTTTTGAATATAAATTTTTCTATGTATAATAATATAAAAGAAGTTTGATTTTTTGCGGAAATGTGGTAAAATAAAGGTATAATATTGCAATATGTTTCCCAAATGTGTCAAAAAATCAAAAATAAATTACCGCATTTCTGCGCTATAATTAAATTGTACAAAGGAAATGCGGTACGAAAAGGAGCCGCGGTGTTATGAACAAAAGACAAACCAAGATAATGAATATCCTTCGTTCCGAGGAAAGTTATATAACCTATGCGGAGATTGCGGACAGGCTGGAGGTTTCGGTCAAGACAATAAGAAACGATGTAGCCTCCATGAAAGAATATCTTGCCGGGCATGATCTTGGCACGATAGAAACAAAGCCCCATGCCGGAATAAGGCTTAGGGCGGAGGATATACCGGATGAAAGGCTTATCGAAACCGATGAGGAAGCTGAAATTGAATTCTTTGTTATAAGAAGTCTCCTCAAAGACGGCAAGCTTACGACTGTTCGCCTGACACAGGAATATTACATCGGCAGAGGTGCAGCGGAGAGGCTTTCCGACAGCGTGGCGGCAAAGTTCTCGGAACATCACATCCTTTACGAAAGGCGCAGAGGCAAGGGCACGCTGATAGAATACAGCGAATTTAATTACAGAATGGCAAGAATGGCATTTTACTTTGAGTTTATGCCGAGGTATGCAAAGCTTGTCTCACCGCTTGAAGACCCGTTTTCTTTCATGCCGACTACGGAATATACTGCGATGACGGCAGCGCTTGACGGTTTTGAACCGAGGCCCTGCGAAAAGGCTTTGTACGACGCCGAAAGGCAATTCGGATTGAGTTATAATCTTGATGCTGCGCTGGGGTTGCTGTTTCTGATATCCCTTACGGTTCAGAGAACAAAGGAAGGGAAAACGGTCGAGTTGCCGAAGCCTTCCGGGAAGCCTTTAGGAGGTACATCGGCAAGCGTTATAGGAAAGGTGCTTGCGGATAACATCGAAAGGGAATGTAATCTTAAGCTTCCGGAATCGGAAAGGAAGTTTATTGACTTCGTCGTGGGCATGTCCGAAATCGAAAGCTTCGACAATGACGAAACAAGAAGAAACTACGAGACGCTTAATGTTTCGCTTTGCTCTCTTACCGTCAGGGTGGTGAAGCTGCTGAGCGAGATTGCCGGAGTTGAACTCCGAGACGACAGCCTTTTTGTAAAGCACATGTTTATGCAGCTGAAGGCGACAATTCAGAGGCTCAGGTACGGTATAGTCAAGAAAAACCGCCTGCTGCCGCAAATCAAGACGAAATACCCGAACATGATGGCGATTGCATGGTTTATGCAGAATGTTCTTGAAAAAGAACTTAACCTTGAAATCAACGAACACGAGGTCGGATTTTTGGCGCTTCATATAAGCGGCGCAATCGAGCGGAGACTTTCCGGACCGACAGCGTGCATAGTATGCGATTACGGTATCGGGATTTCATATATATTAAAAGAAAAAATATCCCGTGCATTTCCAGAAATTCAAATCACATCTGTTTTTTCCGGAAGGGATATGTATAAAATCAAGCGTGAGCAGTGCGATATGATAATCACCACCATTCCGCTTGACGATTACAGAATCAACCGCGAAATCGTTAAGGTGGGGCATCTTTTGGACGAGCGTGATATCAAACGGCTCGAAAAGTGCATAAAGTCGGTTAAAGGCAAAAAGACGGGCAATGCTAAAAAGATAAGCCCAAAAACGGGGCTGTTTAACAAGGAACTGATTTTACCGATGAGCTGCTGCCGCACGAAGGCTGAATTGCTTTCAAAAATGTGTGCAAAGCTTGAAGCACTCGGATATGTTACCGGCGGCTTTGAAAAATCGGTCATCGAGAGAGAAAAGACGATGCCTACCGATATCGGCGGCATGATAGCTCTTCCGCATGGACATTCAAAATATGTAAATCATTCGGTTGCGGCGTTTGCGAGCCTTAAAAATCCGATAGAATGGGGCGGAAACAACGAGGCGGACTTGGTATTTCTGGCGGCGTTTGACCTGGATGAAAGCGAAGAAGTTAAAGAAAAAATAATATCTTTCTATAAATCATTCGTTTCTTTAACGGAAAACGAAGCCGAATGCGATAATTTAAGAAAGCTTGAAGATGCAAGTGAAATATATAAAATTTTTGAGCAATGGTAAATCCGTTGCGGACAGGAGGAAAATATGATTCAGGTTAGCTACACCATTAAAAATGAAGAAGGGCTTCATGCACGCCCGGCAACGGATTTCTGTAAGGCTGCAGGGAGTTTCAAGAGCAAAATCACCATCATTAAAGACGGTGAGGAGTTTGAAGCGAAGAGTATTTTGATGGTATTGTGCGTAGGCGCCGTGAAGGGCGACACTATTGAACTTCGTGCAGAGGGCGAAGACGAAAAAGAGGCAATCGACACACTCATAAAAACATTGGATTCGGAGTGATTTTTATGAAAATTTATAAAGGTATAGGCGCATCTCAGGGCATCGCCCATGCAAAGGTTTTGTATTATAAAAAAAAGACCGGCGGAAAGCACCTCGGCATAAAAGAAGCGTTTGAAAAGGCTTTGGAAAGAGTGAGAATACTTCAGGAAAAGGCGAGAGCGGACGCAGGCGAGGATGAAGCAAAAATCTTTGCGGCGTATGAAATGCTCCTTTCAGACTCAATGCTTACAGAGCCGATAAATGCGGCGATTGAGTCAGGCGAGGATGAGGAAAAAGCAATCAAAACCGTTACGGAAAGCGCAGCGGCGGTGCTTGCTTCCAAAAAGAACGAGTACATGCGCAGGCGCGCTGAGGATATAAGATACATCGGGCAGCTGCTTTGCGATATGCTTTCGGGCGGCGATGAATTTGAACTGCCGCCGGGCGATGACAGGTTTATAATTGCAGCGCACGAGCTTACCCCGGTTGACACGATGAGGTTCCCGAAAGAACGCCTTGCAGGGCTTGTATGCGAGATGGGCGGTGCTACATCACACACTGCAATTCTTGCAAAATCACTTGGCATACCGGCAATTGTCGGTTCGGAAAAAATTGGGCAGTCAGACAGCCTTTCGGACGCATTTATAGACGGATACGAAGGAGTTCTGATTGTTTCTCCCGATGACGAAAAATTAAGAGAGTACACGGCCAAACTCAATGAGGAAAATGAGTTTGTTTCAAAGCTTGATAAACTTAAAAAGGAAGATGCAAAAACCGCTGACGGCGAAAGAATCAAGCTTTGCATAAATATAGGAAAGCCCGCTGACATGAAGGGCTCGGAAAACGAACGGTTTGACGGTGTGGGACTTTTCAGAACCGAATTTCTGTATTCGTCGTCAGATAAAAAACCGACTGAGGAAGAACAGGCGAAGGCTTACGGAGAGGTTCTGAAAGCGTGTGAAAGCGTCACAATCAGAACGATTGATGTCGGCGGCGACAAGCAGCTTTCATATATGGAAACCAAGCCTGAGGACAATCCCTTCCTCGGAAACCGCGGAATAAGGCTTTGCCTTACGCATGAAGATGTTTTTGAAGAACAGCTGCGGGCAATACTGATCGGTGCGGCAGGGAAAAAGGTCAAAATAATGCTGCCTATGGTTTCGAGTGTAAGCGAGATTTCAAGGGCAAAGGATATTCTCGCAAGAGCTGCCGAAAAGCTTAAAGCTGAAGGAGCGGATATTTGCAGCGAGGTTTCCGTCGGGATTATGATTGAAACGCCGGCAAGTGCGGTTATGGCTGATGTTTTTGCAAAGCATGCGGACTTTTTCAGCATAGGCACAAACGATCTGGTGCAGTACACCATGGCGGCGGACAGAGGAAACTCCGAGGTTGAACATCTCTACAATCCTTTTCATCCGGGCGTTGTAAGGCTTCTTGCAAATGTTATCAGGTGCGGAAACGATGCCGGAATTGAAGTCAGCGTTTGCGGAGATCTGGCGGCTAACACGGATTTTACGGAGCTGCTTTTGGGACTCGGGCTTAAAAAGTTCAGTGTTCCGCTTCCGCTTCTGGGAAGAATCAAGTACAAAATCGGCAGCATAAAGCTTTCCGATGCGGAAGAAACCGCAAAGAGAGCCCTCGAAGCCGATGATGAATATGAAGTTGAGAGAATATTAAAAGGAGGCAAATAAAATGAATGTTTCGGAAGTTTTGAAAAAAGAACACATTGTTACCGAACTTAATGCAAAGACTAAGGAGGAGGCTCTTGCAGCGCTTACCGATGTGCTTTGCGCAACCGGTAACATCGCAGACAGGGAAGCGTTTCTGAAAGATGTTCTTAACCGCGAAGCGATTTCTACGACCGGTATCGGAAACGGAATTGCAATTCCTCACGGAAAGTCGGAAAATGTTGCCGAAACAACCGTGGCTGTAGGAAGGCTCACGGCGCCCGTAGAGTGGAAAAGCGTTGACGATAATCCCGTTGAGTTTATAGTTTTGCTGGCTGTAAACGAAAAGGACAAAACCGGTCTTCATGTTAAAATTCTTTCGGAGATGGCAAGAAAGCTTGCCTCCGAAGAAAATTGCAAAAAACTTTTGAATGCAAAGGATGCGGATGAAATAGTAAGCATTTTTTCAGAATAAAAAAATAGGAGGAAAAACTTATGAAAATCGTTGGAATTGCAGCGTGCACATCAGGTATCGCACACACCTACATTGCAAAGGAAAAACTCTGTACCGCAGGAAAGGAGCTCGGGCACGAAATTCACATCGAAACTCAGGGCACTATCGGTACGGAGGATGAACTTACCGCTCCCGAAATTGCAGCAGCCGATGTTGTTATCATAGCAGCGGATATAAAGGTGGGCGGCAAGGAAAGATTCAAGGGTAAACGCATTGTGGAGGTTCCCACAAACATTGCAATTAAATCACCTAAGGCACTCATCAATAAAATCGAAACTGAATTATCTAAATAAATCAAAAAAATTAAAAATGGAGGAAAAGAGATGTTTAAGAAATTACAGCTGAAAAAACACGCACTTACAGGTATTTCATTTATGCTTCCGCTTGTTGTTGCATCGGGTCTTCTGATTGCAATCGGAAACATTTTCGGAGGCAACCCCGATACGATTTCGGATTACAAGGCAAGCTATAACATCTGGCAGGCAGCAGTAACCCTCGGCGTTTACGGTATGGGACTTCTCCCCGGTGTTATGGGCGCGGCAATTGCGTATTCAATCGCTGACCGTCCCGGTATCGCACCCGGTTTACTTATGGGTATGATTGCCCATAACATGGGTGCAGGGTTCCTCGGCGGTATGCTCGGCGGTTATCTTGCAGGTTATTTTGTAGAGTTCCTTAAGAATCACCTTAAGGTTCCCAAGTGGGCGCAGGGTCTTATGCCGATGATGATTATCCCCCTTATCTCCTCGGTAGTAATCGGACTCATAATGTTTTTCGTAATCGGCGGCCCTATTGCATGGGCTTCCGAGGCGCTCACAAATCTTCTTACAAGCATGAGCGACGGCTCGAGAGGCGTATTCGGTGCCGTTATGGGCGCTATGGCTGCGTTTGACTTCGGCGGCCCTGTCAACAAGGTTGCTTCGCTCTTTGCCGACGGCCTCCTTATGGACGGTGTTTACGGTCCCGAAGCGGTTAAAATCTGCGCTTCGATGATTC
>JAXGBA010000130.1:0-11208 GCA_034186235.1 Clostridia bacterium
AAAACATCAATGCACCGCTCCGGGTGTCTGTAACGGCATCGAGAGCAAGCTCCGTGCCGAAGGCATCCGTAAGCGGTGTATTAATAAGTATAATGTCAAAACCTCGTTCCAAAAGCTTGCGTTTTGCTTCTCCCGCGCTTTTCGCCGTTTCTATCGGCCCGAATTCGTTTTCGGGCAGAAGCGGCATAATTCCTTCGGTGAACTTGTCGGAGGAGGAAGCAATAAGCACTCTGTAAGTGTATTCTTTGAAAAGCATTTTTTATCCTCCCCGAAGGTTAGTCGCAGTAGTATTTTATCATAGCCTCAGGCAGAATCTTCTTTATAAATTCGCTGCCCTTTGCCGCAGAAGCGGCTGCTGCTTTTGATTCGGGAATTTTTTCATATTTTTTCTGTTCTTCTTCGGAAAGTGTGAAGATATTGAGGTCGGTCTCGGGTTTTAGTTCCTCTTTTGCCTTTATACCTTCCGCAGCCGCCGAAATGATGAGTGCATATGCAAGATATGGGTTTGCCAGAGGGTCGGGCGAGCGAAGCTCAAACCTCTTGTATTTTCCGCTTGCCGCAGGGATTCTTATAAGCTGCGAGCGGTTTTCCCTTGACCATGTGATGAATCTCGGAGCCTTGAATTTTCCGAGGCGCTCATAGGACGAATCCGAGGTGTTCAGAAAAGCGGTCATGTCGGAAATCCTGTTTAGGATGCCCGCAATTGCAAATGAGGTTATGTCGCCGCCCAAAAGGCTTTCCGCTGAGACGTTTATATGGAAGCTGTTTCCGGGCTTGCCGCCAAGCGGTTTCGGTGAGAAATCGGCGTAAAGGCCGCTCCTTGCCGCAATGGTTTTAACGACCGAAAGAAATGTCACCGCATTGTCCGCAGCGGTTACGGGGTCTGAAAACTTAAAGTCGATTTCGTTTTGCCCCGGGCCTTCCTCGTGGTGAGAAGATTCGGGATAAATCCCCATGCGTTCCAGCGTCAGGCAGATTTCACGGCGCACATTTTCGCCCTTGTCCATCGGGGCGATATCCATGTAGCCGGCATTGTCGTAGGGTTCGGAGGTTCTTTTGCCCTCATCGTCTGTTTTGAAAAGGTAAAATTCAAGTTCCGAGCCGAACGAGAATGAAAGGCCGTCCGTCATGGCTTGCTTTACGGCGTTTTTTAATATTCTGCGGCTGTCAAGTTCAAAGTGTGAGCCGTCGGGCTTCATAATTTCGCAGAACATTCTCACAACCCGTCCGTGGTCGGGGCGCCATGGGAGCACCACGAGGGTGGAGGGGTCGGGTCTTAAAAACAGGTCGGAGTGTACATTGCCGCCAAAGCCGTCTATTGCCGAAGCGTCAATCCCAATCCCGTTGTCGAACGCTCTTTCGAGCTCTCCCGGCATAATAGAAATGTTTTTCTGGCAGCCTTTCACATCGCAGAACGCAAGCCTTATGAACTTTACATCCTCCTCAGTCACATATTGCAGGACCTCGTTTTTGGTGTACAGCATATCATCATACCTTAACTTTCGTCAATTTGCAACATACATCTGCTTGAAAGGATTTTTGGTATCGGGAAGAACCGCCGTAAATTCGGAAGATAAAATTTCGCTTTCCGGAATATTGAACAAACCGCAGAATTCCTTGATATAAGGCTTGATTTCTTCGATTTCTTCATCGGAAGCTCTGTGGGTTGTGACCTGACGGGGGAATTTAATGCCATCGCATTTTCCGCGGAGGAACATCTTTCCGCCGTGCATACCCGTACAGGGAAAGTTGCCAACAATTTTTTTGCCGCCGAGACCGAGCACGATAATCGTGCCGCCTGCCTGGTATTCCCCGAGGAAGCTGCCCGCACTGCCGCCGATAACGAGCGTGGGGTGTTTTTCCTTGTATGCTTTCATGTGGATTCCGGCACGGTAACCGGCATTTCCACGGACGAAGATTTTGCCGCCACGCATTGCGTAGCCTGCCGCATCGCCGATATTGCCGTTGATGATAATCGAGCCGTTGTTCATCGTGTCGCCGACAGAATCCTGAGCGTTGCCGGAAACCGTGATTTCCGCACCGTTGAGGTAAGCGCCGAGGGCATTTCCGGGCACGCCCGAAATTCTGATTTTTTTATCGCCGAGCCCTGCCGCTATAAACCTCTGCCCCATGCAGCCCTTGATTTCGACATCCGAAGCCGATTCCCTTATCCTTTCGTTCAACTCCTTGAATTGAACACCTGTTGCATCTATTAACATTATACCACACCTCCGAAGTTTTTTCTACGGTAATTTTGCGAAAAAGTCAAAAAAGATGGATTTTCTTTTATTTTATCAAAATTAATGGTGTCAATCGGGGTTTTATTTTGTATAATTGCCGTATAAATTCCGGCTTTTTGTATGTCGCCGAGCAAAATGAAGCCTGTGAGGCGGTTTCCGTCGGTGAAAAACTTTCTGATATTTCCGCCCGATTTGATTTCCGACACCTCGCCGCCGTACGAACCGGCAGTCATGATATGGTATCCGAAAAAGCCGATTGAGTTCATCGGAATCTCATCCGTGAACGATTTTTCCGCCCCTGTCATGTTTTCGCCGGCGGTCAGTCCGCCGATGTAGGCATTTGGGAGAATTGCCATGACCTTACGAGTGCCGCATGATTGGTCAACGCTTTCGGTGATGTCGCCTGCGGCATAGATGTTTTTGACCGATGTTTCCATTCTGTCCGACACCAAAACTCCTCGGTTGATTTCCGCACCGGCGTCTTTTAAGAGCGAAAGATTCGGCCGCACGCCCACGCAAAGGCACAGAATATCAAATTCGACAGTCTTTCCGCTTTTCATCGAGGCGGTGTTTCCGTCAAAGCTTTCGGCGGTGTCGGAGAGCATAAACTCAATGCCGTTTTCCTCAAGCTTTTTCTGAACATCTTTTGCCGCCTCATCGTCGAGAATACTCGACAAAACCTTGGGCGCAAGGTCGCAAACCGTGATTTTTCCGACTCTGCCGCTGATTCCTTCGGCGCATTTAAGACCTATAAGCCCGGCGCCGATTATAAGCACCTTTTTGTCTTTGCCGAGGGCGCCCTCAAGGGAAAGAGCGTCCGACAGGGTCATGAATGTGAATTTGTCCTTAACCGTTTCCAAACCCTTAATCGGCGGTACGAACGGGCTTGAGCCCGTAGCAACGGCAAGCGAATCGAACGGAATTTTTTCGCTGCCTTCGCACAAAACCGTACCGTTCCCGATTTTTTCAGCCTTAACACCGAGCTTTATCTCCACGCCCTGTGATTCATAGTCACTTTCAGTGCGGTAGGTCATCTTTTCGGGGGTTGTCAGGTTTTCAAGATAATATGAAATGAGAGGTCTTGAATACGGAAGATGCTTTTCTCCGCAAATGAGAGTGATTTTGCCGTCTTTATCGTGTTTTCTTATTCCGTCAATACATCCGAGGGAGGCAATTCCGCCCCCTATAATCACATAATTTTTCATAACTCTCTCTCCTCAAAACAGATTGCGTTGTTGGGGCAGCCGGCGGCGCACGCAGGCGTACCGCATGCATTGTCGGTGCACAGTTCGCATTTCACTACCGCATGGCCGCTGTTTTCCGTCAGCGCCCCGTAGGGACATGCCAGGATACAGGTAAGGCAGCCTATGCAGATGTCTTTATCGATTCTCACAACGCCGTCATCGCCTTTTGAGAGAGCGCCCGATATGCACGATTTAACGCATTTCGGGTCTTCGCAGTGGCGGCATGATACAGCGTACATTATTTTTCCGTCGTCTTCAACACGGATTTTGGGGTGAATTTCCTTGTCCTTAAGCGCAAGCGCCATATTGTCCTTGCCCGTTGCCGCAAATGCGCAGTTATACTCGCAAAGATGACAGCCGAGGCACCATTTTTCGTTTACATATACTCGTTTCATTCTCCTGCGTGAGAGATACCCAGTATCTCAAGCTCCTTTCCGTTTAATCCTACGCCCCTGAGCATAAGTCTGTTGCCACGAAGCGCTTCTATCGAGTTGATACCCATTCCGCCCATAAGCTCTTTGATTTCGTGCTTCCATGCGGTGACAAGGTTAACAAGCCTTTGGCTGCCTATGTCCGGGTTGAGCCTTTTGACAAGTTCTGGGCGCTGGGTTGCGATTCCCCAGTTGCACTTGCCGCTCTGGCAGGTTCTGCAAAGGTGACACCCGAGCGCAAGCAGTGCGCTTGTTGCAATGTAGCATGCGTCCGCTCCGAGGGCGATTGCCTTTACCACATCCGAAGCGCTTCTGATGCTTCCGCCGACAATAAGCGAAACGTTGTTTCTTATTCCTTCTTCCCTGAGCCTTGAATCAACCGCTGCGAGAGCAAGCTCAATCGGTATGCCCACATTGTCCCTGATTCTTGTTGGGGCTGCGCCCGTACCGCCACGGAATCCGTCGATTGCGATGATGTCCGCACCGCTCCTTGCGATACCGCTTGCGATTGCCGCAATGTTATGCACCGCCGCAACTTTAACTATAATCGGCTTTTTGTACTCTGTTGCTTCCTTGAGCGAATATACAAGCTGTCTTAAATCTTCTATTGAATATATGTCATGGTGCGGAGCGGGGGAGATTGCGTCCGACCCTTCGGGAATCATGCGGGTTTTTGAAACATCACCGACGATTTTCGCCCCGGGAAGGTGACCGCCGATTCCGGGCTTTGCACCCTGACCCATTTTTATTTCAACCGCTGCGCCTGCCTCGAGATAGTCTTTGTGAACGCCGAATCTTCCCGACGCAACCTGAACGATTGTGTTCGGACCGTAAACATAGAAGTCCTCATGCAGACCGCCCTCGCCGGTGTTATAGTAAATTCCCAGCTCCGTTGCGGCTCTGGCGAGCGATTCGTGAGCGTTGTAGCTTATGGAACCGTAGCTCATCGCCGAGAACATAATCGGCACATCAAGTTCAAGCTGAGGTTCGGTTTTGCAGATTATTTTTCCGTTTTCGTCACGCTCGATTTTGTCCGGCTTTTTGCCGAGGAAAACCTTTGTTTCCATAGGCTCTCGGAGAGGGTCGATTGACGGGTTTGTAACCTGCGATGCATTAATGAGAATTTTGTCCCAGTAAACAGGCAGCGGTTTGGGGTTACCCATTGACGACAGCAAAACTCCGCCGCTTGCAGCCTGCTTGTAGATTTCGTTTATTGTGTCGTTCGACCAGTTTGCGTTTTCACGCAGACGGCAGTCGCTTTTTACGATTTTAAGCGCTCTTGTCGGGCAAAGGCATACGCACCTTTGGCAGTTAACGCACTTTGCTTCGTCACTTATCATAATGCCGTGTTCGGGGTCAAGCTTGTGCACCTCGTTTGCGCATTGCCTTTCGCATACGCGGCATTTTATGCACCTTTGTTCGTTTCTGACAACTTCAAATTCCGGATATATAAAATTCACTGACATCAAAATCTGCCCTCCTTTACTTTAACAATAACCGGTTCTCCGCCCGCAGGGGAGTAAATATTTTCAGCGTTCGGCTCCATGGTTCTTATCGCCGCTTCCTCGCTTGCGATGTACACCTTATCGTCCTTTTCGCCCACAACCATGCTTCTGAGTTTGAGGCGGTCGTTAAGCGCCATAAGTCCGCCGTTGAAGCCTAAAATTATCGAGAACGGCCCGGTTATAAGAAGGCTCGGGTAAATGCAGCGCAGGTATTTCAGAAGTTCTCCGTCCTCCCTGGATTCAATCGTGCTCCAGAACGGTGCCGCAATAACCGCTGCGGCTTCCTCAAGTGTGAGCTTCTGTTTTCTTAAAAGGTAGTCGGCGATGTAGGTTATAACCTCGGTGTCGGTCTGCAGCGTGCATTTGTAGCCGAACATCTCTATGCACCGCCTGTTTGCGTCATAGGATGAAATCTCGCCGTTATGCACAACCGTGTAATCAAGCAGACCGAACGGATGTGCGCCGCCCCACCAGCCCGGGGTGTTTGTGGGATAGCGCCCGTGCGCCGTCCAGCAGTAAGCCTTGTATTCGTCAAGCCTGTAAAACTCGCCGACATCCTCCGGAAAACCCACCGCTTTGAATGCACCCATGTTTTTTCCGCTCGAAAAAACATATGCGCCTTCGATTTTGGTGTTGATTTTCATAACAACCCTTGCTGTGTATTCCTTTTCGTCAAGCTGCATTCTTGAAAGAACGGATGACAGGGGAGCAACAAAATATCTCCATATCAGCGGCTCGTCCGTAATCCTCGGGTGTTTTCTTGTCGGAATATTCTCCGCTTTTACGATTTCAAAGCTGTCACGAAGATACTTTTCGCAGACCGCTTTTGCGCCGTTGTCATTGTAGAAAATGTGCAGCGCATAAAAGTCTTTGTAGTCCGGGTAGATTCCGTAAGCCGCAAAGCCGCCTCCCAGACCGTTTGAACGGTCGTGCATGGGGCGCATGCTTTCGATGATTTTTTCACCGGTCATGGTGTTGCCGTCCCTCGAAATAACTGCCGAAATTGCGCAGCCGGAGGGGATTCTGATTTGTCCCTCTAATGATTTCATGGTCATCAGCCTTTCTAAAATATAAAAAATAAGACGCTCATTTCGGGTGCACTGCACCCAAAATAAACGCCTTTGTTTATCGGTAAAGCCATTATACCACTTTTTTCTGCCGTTGTCAAGGGGGTAATTTGGATTTTTGTAAAAAAGTTTTTAAATCTTGCTGTTAAAGTATTCTTCTGTGACGCCGAGCTGTTTTCTTAAGATTTCCTTCCACAAAAATCCCTTAATTTCTCCGCTCCCGCGTGATATTTTTGTAAATCTTATGTTTCCGTCAGCGTCCGTTTTTCTGTAAAAATAGTGGTCGGTATTTTTATAAAGCTCCCATCCGTCACGCTCACAAAACCGTTTTAAATCCTTCCATCTCGGCATTTTATACATTCTCCGATCTTCGAGATATCATCCAATACGAGAGCTTTAAAAACATACGGAATTTCTTTTTTTCTGTTCGGTGCGACAGACCATACATTGTAGTTGTTGTAAAAATCCGCAGCATATTCCAAAATTGCCTGTGACAAATTATTAATAGCATCTTTTTCGTCCGAACCGTTTTCAATAAGGTCAAGTTCGTTAAGGGAAAGCGTAACGCTTCCGTCATCTTCAATAAATTTATTTGCCGTAAACGAATATCCGGAAAGCAGTTCGCTTATAAATTCCATATTGGAAAGCAGCATATAATCACGGGTTTTCTTTATAAACCTCGGTTTTTCACGGATTACGCTTTCGGAAACCTCGCTCCAGTTCTTTCTTACGTCCGTTGCATTCATAGTTAACATATCTATCAACTCCTTACGCCTCCTATTATACCATAAAGTGTACACTTTGTCAACAGTGTACACTAATATTCTATTCGTTATTACGAAAAATATTCGGAGAGTTATGTAAATAGGTAGCAACCGATATTTCGCAAAAAAAATCAAATTTTTTTGAAAAAAAGGTATTGACAAATGCAAAAAAAGGGTGTATAATGCAAAACATAAGGCAAGGATGCCTACGGGTTTTTCCCGTATTTAAGCATCCTTGTCTTTTTTTATTTCAAAAAAGAAAGGTTGATAAGAATGGTAACAGTACCGGAAATGTTCGGAAAGAATGTGTTTGATGACAGACAAATGAAAGCAAGGCTTTCGGCAAAGGTCTATAATTCAATCAAAAAGACAATCGAGGAAGGCAAGCAACTTGACATCTCTCTTGCCAATGCTGTTGCACTCGCAATGAAGGATTGGGCGGTTGAGATGGGCGCCACCCATTATACTCATTGGTTTCAACCTATGACGGGTGTGACGGCGGAAAAACATGATAGCTTCATTTCCCCGGCACCCGACGGTGGCGTGATTATGGAGTTCTCCGGAAAGGAACTTATCAAAGGCGAACCGGACGCATCATCGTTTCCTTCGGGCGGACTGAGGGCTACGTTTGAAGCAAGAGGCTACACCGCATGGGACCCCACCTCTTACGCATTTATAAAGGATAAAACGCTTTGTATTCCTACGGCGTTTTGCTCATACACCGGCGAGGCACTTGATAAAAAGACTCCGCTGCTTCGGTCCATGGCGGCGCTCAACAAACAAGCGCTCAGGATTTTGAAGCTCTTCGGAAACGATAGTGTACATATGGTTTCGACTTCTGTCGGCCCGGAGCAGGAATACTTTCTTGTGGACAGGGAGATGTACAATAAGCGTCACGACCTTGTTTATACCGGAAGAACCCTGTTCGGAGCAAAAGCACCGAAAGGACAGGAAATGGATGATCATTACTTCGGGGTAATCAAGCCGAGGGTAGCGGCATTTATGCAAGAGCTTAACGAGGAGCTTTGGAAACTCGGAATTTTAGCAAAAACACAGCATAACGAGGTTGCACCGGCGCAGCATGAACTTGCACCGATTTACTCAACAACCAATATCGCAACCGACCATAACCAGCTGACAATGGAGATTATGCAAAAGGTTGCCGCAAAGCACGGGCTTGTGTGTCTGCTTCACGAAAAGCCGTTTGATGGCGTAAACGGCAGCGGCAAGCATAACAACTGGTCGATTTCGACCGATACGGGGATAAATCTTCTGACTCCGGGTGAAACGCCTTATGAAAACGCACAATTCCTGCTGTTCTTGGTTGCGGTAATCAAGGCGGTTGACGAGTATCAGGATTTGCTCAGAATTTCCGTTGCCACCGCAGGAAATGACCACAGACTCGGTGCAAACGAAGCGCCCCCGGCAGTTATTTCGATATTCCTCGGCGAGGAACTTGAAGCGGTTCTGGATGCAATCGAGAACGACACCGCATACGAAGCCGGAAAGAAAGCTAAAATGAAGCTCGGCGTTGACATTCTCCCCGAATTTAAGAAGGACGCAACCGACAGAAACAGAACATCGCCGTTTGCATTCACCGGCAATAAATTTGAGTTCAGAATGCTCGGTTCTTCAAACAGCATAGCGTGCGCAAACATCATGCTCAACAGCGCAGTTGCCGAAGTTCTCGAAGAATTTGCCGACAAGCTTGAATCCGCAAAGGATTTTGAAAGCGAACTTCACGACCTTATCAAGGACACAATCGGCGAGCATAAGAGAATCATATTTGGCGGAAACGGCTACGGTGACGAGTGGATGGCGGAAGCCGCAAGGAGAGGTCTTTCAAATTATAAGACCACAGCTGACTGCATGCCGCACCTTCTTGATAAAAAGAATGCGGATATGCTCATAGAACAAAAGGTATTCACAAAGCCGGAGCTTGAATCAAGATGCGAAATTATGCTTGAAAACTATGTTAAGGCTGTAAATATCGAAGCGCTCACCATGATTGACATGGCAAAGAAGGAAATTTTGCCGGCTATTGAAAAGTATGTTTCCGATATGGTTAAGACGGTTTCCAAGAAAAAGGCGCTTGACGCAGAAATCCCGGCAAGATACGAAAACACGGTAATCACGAGGCTTTCAACGCTTGAAGATATGATTTACGACCGTGCGGAATCACTTGAGGACGCAGCAACACAGCTTAAAGGAATCGAAAGCGTTGAAGCTCAGGCAAACTTTATCCGCGACAGCATTCTCCCCAAAATGGAACTTCTGAGAGCCGCTGCGGACGAAGCAGAAACAATAACCGACAGCACATACTGGCCTTTCCCGACCTACGGTGACTTGCTGTTCGGCGTAAGATAATAATTCAAGAATATGGGAATGGAGTTGATTAATATGGAATTCAGTGCGGTAAATACGATTTGGGTGCTGCTCGGCGCAGCGTTGGTATTCGGGCGGACAGTGTCCGTATTGTCATCGGTTTTACCGACTGTTTTCCTTAATCAGCTTTGAACTTAGGGCGAGATGATTTTTAGTCGTTTTTGGTGCGGAGATCGCTGACAGGCTGTCGCCTTTCAATGACGACAAGCCGAAAAGGGCAAAAATCAGCCGCCATAAGACGATGATGATGCGGATATTGTTCGCCCTTATGCAGGCGGGGTTTTCCCTCTGAGAAGCATTTATAAGCAATAGCAAATCAATAATAAATTGAAAATATGGGAATGGAGTTGATTAATATGGAATTTAGTGCGGTAAATACTATTTGGGTGCTGCTCGGCGCAGCGTTGGTATTCTTTATGCAGGCGGGGTTTTCCCTCTGCGAAGCAGGTTTCACAAGGGCTAAAAACACAGGTAATATATTAATGAAGAATCTCATGGACTTCTGTATCGGAACGCCGTGTTTCTGGCTGTTCGGATTCGGCGTGATGTTCGGAACGGGCACAGCGCTTTTCGGATGGATTGACCCGATGATTATGAAGGATTATTCAGCAATTCTCCCCGAGGGCGTGCCGCTTTGGGCTTATGCGATTTTCCAGACAGTGTTCTGCGCAACTTCTTCAACGATAGTTTCGGGTGCAATGGCAGAACGCACAAAGTTCAGCTCATACTGCATATATTCGGCAGCGATTTCGCTGATTATTTACCCGGTTGCCGGTCATTGGATCTGGGGCGGCGGCTGGCTTGCACAGCTTGGCTTCCATGATTTTGCCGGTTCAACCGCAGTACATATGGTCGGCGGTGTGTGCGCACTTATCGGTGCGGCAATCCTCGGGCCCCGTATCGGCAAATACGATAAAGAGGGCAAGCCCAGAGCAATTCTCGGTCACAATATAACAGCAGCGGCACTCGGCGTATTTGTATTGTGGTTCTGCTGGTTCGGTTTCAACGGCGCATCGACCGTCGGTATGGATTCAGACGCACAGCTCAGCCGTGCCGGACTTATTTTCTTCAACACTAACATAGCAGCTGCCGTTGCTTGCTGCACAACGCTTATATTTACTTGGATCCGCTACGGCAAACCTGATGTTTCCATGACTTATAACGCAGCGCTTGCAGGATTGGTGGGTATCACTGCAGGCTGCGATACCGTAAGCCCTGTCGGTGCGGCAATCATGGGTATAATCTTTGGTTTACTGATTGTTCTTGCGGTTGAATTTTTCGACAAAAAGGCTAAAATCGATGATCCCGTCGGTGCAATCTCCGTTCACGGCGTGTGCGGTTCGGTAGGAACGATTCTCCTCGGTCTTTTCTCAACCGGCGGCGTTGCAGAGGCGGACGGAAGCCTCCCTGTAATGAAGGGTCTTTTCTACGGCGGCGGATTCAAGTTCCTCGGTGTTCAGGCGCTCGGCGTGCTTGCGGTAATTGCGTATGTCGGCGTGGTAATCACAATTGTATTTATGGTAATCAAGCATACAATCGGTCTTCGTGCGTCGTCTGAGGACGAAATCGCAG
>JAXGBA010000131.1:0-23113 GCA_034186235.1 Clostridia bacterium
CAACAATGCCCTCCTTAACCATATCAACATACTTTTCGGTAAGTGCGTTGTAGCCGATGCCTTTCTCGGACTTTCTTATCTGGTTAACGATAACCGAACCTTCAAGGCCTGCGTTTGCAGCAATCTGTCTAACAGGTTCTTCAAGTGCGCGAAGAACAATCTTTGCGCCTGTCTTTTCGTCGCCTTCAGCAGACTCAATGTACTTTTCAACAGCGTCCATAGCGTTGATATAAGCTGTTCCGCCGCCGGCGATTATGCCTTCCTCAACGGCTGCCTTTGTGGCTGCGAGAGCGTCTTCGATTCTGAGTTTCATTTCCTTCATTTCGGTTTCTGTTGCAGCACCAACCTTGATTACAGCAACGCCGCCGGACATCTTTGCAAGTCTTTCCTGAAGTTTTTCTTTATCAAAATCGGAGGTTGTTTCCGAAATCTGAGCCTTAATCTGTGCAACTCTTGCTTTGATTGCGTCGCTGTCGCCCATACCGTCAACAATAATTGTGTTTTCCTTCTGAATCTTAACCTGGCGTGCACGGCCGAGCTGGTCAATCTGAGTTTCCTTGAGGTCAAGACCGAGTTCGTCGGAAATTACCTGACCGCCCGTGAGCACTGCGATATCTTCAAGCATAGCTTTTCTTCTGTCGCCGAAGCCCGGAGCTTTAACCGCTACGCATACGAATGTGCCTCTCAGCTTGTTGAGAACAAGTGTTGTGAGCGCTTCGCCTTCAACATCTTCTGCGATAATTACAAGCTTTTTGCCCTGCTGAGCAATCTGTTCGAGCAAGGGGAGAATTTCCTGAATATTGGAAATCTTCTTATCTGTGATAAGTATATAAGCGTCATCGATAACGGCTTCCATCTTTTCGGTATCAGTTACCATGTAAGGCGAAATGTATCCTCTGTCAAACTGCATACCTTCTACAACATCGGAATATGTTTCCGCTGTTTTTGATTCCTCAACCGTGATAACCCCGTCGCTTGTAACCTTTTCCATAGCGTCTGCGATAAGCTGACCGATTACATCGTTTGCGGATGAAACCGAAGCTACCCTTGTAATGTCATTTTTGCCGGAAACCGGTGTGCTTGCTTCTTTTATTTCTTTAACGGCAGTTTCGGTTGCGCCCATGATGCCCTTTTTGAGAACCATCGGATTTGCGCCTGCCGCAACATTTTTAAGACCTTCTCTGATGAGAGCCTGTGCCAAAACAGTAGCGGTTGTTGTACCGTCGCCGGCAACATCGTTTGTCTTGGTCGAAACTTCCTTTACAAGCTGAGCACCCATGTTTTCAAAGGGGTCTTCAAGTTCGATTTCCTTAGCGATTGTAACGCCGTCGTTTGTGATGAGCGGCGAACCGTATTTTTTATCAAGAACTACATTTCTGCCCTTAGGTCCGAGTGTGATTTTAACTGTGTTTGCCAGCTGATTTACACCCTTTTCAAGGGCTTTTCTTGCTTCTTCTCCGTATAAAATATCCTTTGCCATAATAAATTGCCTCCTTAATTATTCAACCTTGGCGAGAACATCGCTCTGCCTTAAGATTGTGTATTCAACGCCGTCAAGCTTAACTTCGGTACCTGCGTACTTAGAGGTGATAACCCTGTCGCCTACGCTAAGCTCCATTTTGATTTCCTTACCGTCAACAACACCGCCGGGGCCAACCGCAACGATTTCAGCCATCTGAGGTTTTTCCTTTGCGGCACCGGCTAAGATAATGCCGCTCTTGGTTGTTTCCTCGTTTTCGAGCATTTTGATAACAACTCTGTCAGCAAGTGGTTTAATGTTCATAATATATTACCTCCTGAAAATTAATAACTTTTTCGTTTTAGCACTCAACACCTTCAAGTGCTAATGCTATAATAGACCTTTTTTGACTTTTCTGCAACTTCCAAATTCAGCTGATTTCCGTGAATTTGCGGATAAAAATACAATTATTCTCTTGATTGCTTTTATTTTCTTTTAATTTCTAAGGTTTTCTTAAATCTTGCATAATCATCGGCGGATATGCCCGAATTAAGTGCTTTTATAAGGGCATTTGTTGATATTTTTGCCGGAATTCCGAAAAAATCACATAATTTTTTTCGTGCTGCTGCGCTGTCTTTGCCGCCTATGAAGCCGTCGTTATATAGCATTATACGGGTAACCGACGGTTTTGATTCTCGCATTTTGTCATCGATTGTGCAGCCGGCTGTGCGCAGGGCGGAGATAATGGTATCGTTGTCAATCCCCTCAACGCCTAAAATTCCTTCGCTCGACGGCTTGCTTTTTCTCTTTTCCTTGCCCTTTATTTCGGGAACATACGCATTGAGAATATACCGTTCGTCCACAAATGATTTTATATAGTTTCTTATTTTAAATCCCGCATAGTCTGAGTCGGTGAGGATTACAATTCCTCTTGTTTCTGCAAGTTTTTTTATGTATGCTTTTGTTTCGGCGTTTCTGAACACATCGAATCCGGTTGTTGCAACGATTTCGGCGTCCAGAAAGCTTTGCAGACGGATTTTGTCATATTTACCTTCAACTATAACTGCTTCTTTGATTTTCATGTGTTTTCTCCCATAAAAAAAGCACTCTCTATGAGTGCTTTGCAACTTTTTCCTTGAACAGCAGCGAAACCGACCACAGCCCGGCAAGCCCTACGAGCGAAAAAATGATTTTGCTCATAAGCGCTCCCTGGCCGCCAAACATTGCGCCGACAAAGTCGAACCCGAAAAGCCCTATAGAGCCCCAGTTCAGTGCGCCGATTATCACAAGCACAAGTGATATGTTGTCAATCATAAATAACCCTCTTTTCAAAATTCAATATTTTCAGAGTTAATGTTGCCAAAACGGCGCAAATTTATTCATATACCGTTAATTATATAGCAAACGCAAAAAAATGTCAATCTTTTTGTTGATTTGAAGGTGAAAATATGTTAAAATAAAAATATGAATAATAAAAAAACTTTTGTAATCAATTCAATATTTTTCTTTTTTACGGCGGCTGCGGCGATTGTTTCCGTCCGTCTGCTTTTTTCGGGCAGGTCGCTGTGGCTTGATGAAGCAATGCTTGCGTGGTCGGTTTCAAAAAGAGATTTTGGCAGCCTTGTTTCAAGCCCGCTTGACCTTATGCAGTCCGCACCGGTTCTGTATCTTTATGCAGTAAAGCTGATAACTCTTGTTTTCGGCAATACCGAAGTAACGCTGCGTGTGTTTTCGTTCATATCCTATCTCG
Organism: Clostridia bacterium; assembly: GCA_034186235.1. Taxonomy (GTDB): domain Bacteria; phylum Bacillota; class Clostridia; order HGM11514; family HGM11514; genus CAKSKB01. The sequence goes on from JAXGBA010000131.1 coordinate 3,210, forward strand.
GGGTTACTCTGCTGGTGTATTTTCTTGCAGGGAGGCTTAAAATAAAGTACCCTCTTGCAGTGTGCGCTGCGGTTTCGGGCTGCGGAATACTTATGAGATATTCCTGTGAGTTCAAGCCTTACATGACGGACGCTTTTGCGGTTTTGCTTGTGATTTTGCTGTATTCGCTTTATAAGTCAGAAAAAATCGGAATTACGGTTTTGTCGGCCTTTTATATCGGCTTGCCGTGGCTTTCAAATCCTGCATGCCTTTTTATTGCCGGGATTTATATTTTCGAGTTTTTTGTTAATCTCAGGCGTCCCGTAAAAATTATAATAAGCGGCTGTGCGGTTCTGGCAAGCTTTGCGGTTTATTATGCTTTCTGGCTGCATCCGGTTATCGCAGAGGGCGGTATGTCGGCTTACTGGGCGGATATGCGGTTTCCGCTTAAATTCTGGTCAGGCGAAGCGCGCGAACTTTTGAAAACCGTTATAAAGCCTGTCGGCATAATCGCTTTGATTGCCGTGTTTTCCGGTATAAAAGCGGTGTTCGTTACCAAAAAACCGGAAATAATCATATCGGTAATCGGCGTTTTTATGTGTGTTGCGGCGTCGGTTCTCGGGCTTTTCCCGATTGCCGAGAGGCTGTGGCTTTTTGCTTATCCGCTTGCGATAATCCTTGCGTTTGAGTATTTCGATTTCGGCGGTGCTGCGGAAATTCTGGTTTCGTTTGCGCTGATTTTCTCTGTCAGCGGTATTTATGATTACAGGAGCCCACAAAGCGTTTATATTGAGGGTGACAACCTGAATCCGATTGTTGATTATCTCAAAGGCACCGATGAATTCATATATGTTTATGTTCACAGCGTTCCGGGATATTGCTACAGAATGAAGTATAAAATCCCGGAAAATGTTATGCTCGGCGACGGATATTTTGAAAGCTACAATCCGGATATTGAGAAAATAACGGCGCATGACAGAGGGTATATAGTCGTGTCGCACCAAATCGGTCACCGCACCGACGGGCTTTTCGCAGAACTCGGAAAGGATTATTCCGTAACGGCGGAATTTTCCGACCACGGAACGGTTCTTTATCATTTTGAGAAGAAATCCGTAAAAATATATTGAAATGTATCACGGAATATGTTATAATTAATGTATATTTGATATTTGGGTGGGTTTATGCTAAAAAATAAAAGAAGGATTTTTCTTATAGGAATCGATGTTTTGATTTACGCTGCGGTGTCGGTGGCGATAACTCTTTTGTCATCGGTTGTGAACAAAAGAGGGCTGGAGCTTCCGGTAAACGCACTTGCATATTATACGCTTGTTTTCTGCGGAATACTGCTTGTAAGGCTTCTGTTCGGCGCATATTCCAATGTGTGGCGCTATGCCAATTCAAAGGCGTATCTGCAAATGATTTTTTCGGATTTTTCGGGTGCGCTTTTGGCGGTTGTCATAATTATCGCATTTGGCGATTATGATTCTGGTTTCTGGAAAATAGCGTCAATCGTATCCACATTTTCGCTTTTGTCGCTCGCTTCAAGATTAGTTTATCAGCAGTTCTACAGGTATCTTAATATCAGAATGGATGACATTAATAAAATCGGTGCCGCAATCGTCGGTGCGGGGCAGGTCGGCTCAATGCTGGCGGACGAGCTTCTTTACAACCCCGAGTCGCATTACAGACCGGTTTGCTTTATCGACAATGACCCCATAAAAATCGGCAGTAAAATTCACGGACTTAAGGTTTATAAGGAGGACGACAGGATTATCGGGCAGCTGAAGGAACTTCCCTTGCAGGAGATTTTTATCGCCATTCCTTCGCTTGACAGTGACAGGTTGGACAAAATCCGCGAGTTCTACATGAAAACCGGCTGTAAAATAAAGCTTTATGATTTCCCAATTACCGAAAATTCGGATATCAACACGGCGTCAAAACCGATTATAAGGGATTTTATGATTGAGGATTTGCTTTTCAGGAGCAGCATGAAGCTTGAAGGCAGCGAAACTGCGGATTTTTATAAGGATAAGGTTGTTCTTGTAACCGGTGGCGGCGGTTCTATCGGCAGCGAGCTTTGCCGCCAGATTGCAAAGACAAAGCCCAAAAAGCTGATTATTCTTGATATTTACGAGAATAACGCATATGATATACAGCAGGAGCTTATCCGTACATACGGCAGAGAACTTACGCTCAGGGTTGAGATTGCGTCGGTTCGCGACCGCAGCAGGCTGGATGTTATTTTTCAGCATTATAAGCCTGACATCGTTTTCCATGCGGCGGCGCACAAGCATGTTCCGCTTATGGAGCACAGCGGCGGCGAAGCGATAAAGAACAATGTGTTCGGCACGCTTAATGTTGCGGCGACTGCGGAAAAATACGGCGTGGCAAAGTTTATTCTGATTTCGACCGACAAAGCGGTAAATCCTACAAATATCATGGGTGCGTCAAAGCGGCTGTGCGAAATGATTGTTCAGAGCAGAACCGGAAGCGGCACTTTGTTTTCTGCGGTTCGCTTCGGGAATGTTTTGGGGTCGAACGGCTCGGTTATTCCGCTTTTCAAAAAGCAGATTGCCGACGGTGGTCCGGTTACGATTACCGATAAGCGTATAATAAGGTATTTTATGACTATTCCGGAGGCTGCACAGCTTGTTATGACTGCCGGCTCAATGGCAAAGTCGGGTGAGCTTTTCGTGCTCGATATGGGAAAGCCCGTCAAGATTCTCGATTTGGCGGAAAATATGATAAGGCTGTCGGGACTTCGCCCTTATTCGGATATTGATATAAAGGAAATCGGGCTCCGCCCCGGCGAGAAGCTTTATGAGGAGCTGCTCATAAAGACTGAAAAGCTTACAAAGACCGATAACGATATGATTTTTATCGAGAAGGACCAGCCTCACAAAAGAGAGGAAATCGACAAGGCGCTTGAGGAAATTTCAAAGGCTATGGAAGTGTTCGGCAACGAAATAGAATCCGATAATATCCATGAGCTTATAAAGAAATATGTTCCTACATATAAAGAACCGAGGGAGGTTAATGCGTCGGCGGCGCAGTCCGATGAGATGAAGCGTGCTGCGGACGTTCCGGCTTTGGTATGAGTTTTGATTTTGCTGTGCTTGAATTTTTGCAGGGGATAAGAACCGCCGCCATAGGCGATGCGGCGGTTCTTGTTTCCGCACTTTGCAATAAAATTGTGATTGTGGCGCTTTTTTGCCTGATTTTTTGGTGCGGAAACAAAAAATATGCTTACGGTCTTGCGATGTCGTTTGTGTTTTCGGCGTTGGCGGCGCAGGGGCTGAAAATTCTTTTTGCGGTTGAAAGACCGTTTGTAAGATGGAATAAAATTCACCCATATAAAAAAGCGCTCAAAACCGCAACAGGGTATTCTTTCCCGAGCGGCCACACGCAGGTTGCGTCATCGCTTCTGGTGTATACTGCGTTTTCCGTCAAACACGCATGGGCAAAGGTTTTATGCTTTGCCACAGTATTTGCGGTAATGCTTTCAAGGCTTTTCCTTGGCGTTCATACGCCCTCGGATGTGCTTGTGAGCTTTATTATGACTTCACTTATCTGCGCAGCCGTTAATAAGTTTTCTTTCTGTCTTGAAAAGAAGCACTCTTTGAAAACTGCTGTTTTCGGCGTATGCCTTTCTGCGGCGGTGTTGGTTTTTGCGTATTTCTGCGGTGCGCCTTTCGTTATGGCTGAAGACTGCATAGAAACCGCCGTGACATCGCTTGCGCTTTTTGTTCTGTATTATATAGAAATAAATTTCATAGAGTTTGACAGCTCAAAGAATTTTATAAAGTCAAAACGTTTTGCAAATCCGCTTAAATTTGTGCTCGGAATGCTCGGTGTTCTGGTTTTGTATGTCAGTGTGGGTATGATTGAAGAGGTGCTTCCTGACTTTGCTTTTGCGGTAAAAAATATTAAAAACATCGTTGTTTTTGTATGGGCTTGCTGCGTTTATCCGATAATAATAAAGCGGTGGGCGAAGTGCTGAATATTCTTGTCAGTGCATGCCTTCTGGGGTGCGCATGCCGCTATGACGGCGAATCGAAGCCGTGCGGCGAGGTGATTGCTCTTTCTGAAAAGTATAATCTGATTCCTGTTTGCCCCGAAATTTTCGGGGGACTTCCCACGCCACGTGACGCAAGCGAAATATCGGGTGGAAGGGTTGTTTCGAAATCCGGTGCGGATAATACGCAGTGCTTTTTGAAGGGTGCACGGGAAACGCTTCGCTTGGCGGAGATTTTCGGCTGCAGGGCGGCAATTCTTAAGGCGAAAAGTCCTTCGTGCGGCAGCGGCTTTGTTTATGACGGTTCGTTTTCGGGAAAGCTTATACCGGGAAACGGCATAACCGCACGGCTTCTTATAGAAAACGGCTTAAAAATTTACACTGAAAATGATATAGGTGGTGCTGATTTGTGAAAAAAATGCTGCTTATAGTGAATCCGTGTTCGGGAAAGAAAAAGGCAAAGAGCAATCTTTTTGATATAATAAATATTTTTGATACCGGAGGGTTTGAAGTAACCGTCCGGCTTACGGCGTACGGGGGTCACGCAACGGAGCTTGCGAAGGAGTATTCCGAGAGCGGCGAGTATGCCTGTATAGTCTGCTGCGGCGGCGACGGAACCCTTAACGAAACCCTGAACGGCATAGCTATCGGTGATAATTCCGTTCCGGTCGGGTATATCCCGTCGGGCAGCACAAACGACTTTGCCGCAAGTATGAATATCGACCCCGACGCCATTGCCGCAGCCATGAAAATCATAAACGGCAGACCGCTTCCGATAGACATCGGTAAATTCAATGACAGATATTTTTCGTATATTGCGTCGTTCGGGGCGTTCACATCGGTTTCGTATAACACTTCGCAGCAGTTCAAAAATGTGTTCGGGCATCTTGCGTATGTGCTTGAGGGCATGAAGGACATAACCGCAATAAGACCGTACCGTGTGCGTGCTGAGGCAGATGGAAAAGTTTTTGAAAACGATTATATTTTCGGCGCAGTGACAAACTCGACTTCGGTTGCCGGGATTGTCAAAATCGATTCAGAATTTGTGGATATGAATGATGGGCTTTTTGAGGTTACGCTTGTCAGAAAGCCTAAGAATATAATTGAACTTCACGAAATAGTGCAGGGGTGCTTTGCTTCCGATTTTTCAAATAAAATGTTCGACTTTTTCAAAGCTTCGGATATACGGTTTGATATGGGCGTTCCGATAACATGGTCTGTTGACGGGGAACGCGCTGAGGCAGAAAGCACGGTTGAGGTTAAAAACCTGCATAACTACATCAATTTTATAAGATAGGGGGCGGGCTTGTGAATAATTTTCCGGCTTTGGATAAGGATGCAATGTATCTTTTTAATAACGGTAAAAATTATTACAGCTACCGTATGCTCGGTGCGCACCGAGCGGAGGGCGGCTATCATTTTGCGGTGTGGGCGCCCAATGCAAAATCCGTTTCGGTTGTGTGCGACAGGAACTCCTGGGACAGAAACCTTGGCGCAATGCAGCTTCATAAGGAGAGCGGAATCTGGGAAGCTTTCGTTGAAAATATGGGTGAGGGCGAACCGTATAAATACAGTATTGAAGGGGCGGACGGCAAGATTACCCTTAAAATCGACCCGTTTGCGTATCAAAGCGAAATAAGGCCGAAAAACGCTTCCGTTACGGCGGAACTTTCATATGCATGGCATGACGGAGCGTGGATGAAAAAGAGAAAATCCACACCGCCTTACGATGCGCCGATGAATATTTATGAACTTCATTTTGCATCGTGGAAGCAGCATGAGGACGGCTCTTTTTATACCTACCGCGAAATGGCGGAGGAACTTATACCTTATGTAAAAAAAATGAATTACACGCATATTGAACTTATGCCGATGTGCGAATTCCCTTTTGACGGCTCGTGGGGGTATCAGGTTACGGGATACTATGCGGCAAACAGCCGTTTCGGGAAGCCTTCCGATTTTAAGTATTTTATAGATATGTGCCATAAGGGCGGCATTTCGGTTATAATGGACTGGGTTCCGGCGCATTTTCCGAGGGACGCTTATGCTCTTGCACGGTTTGATGGTACGCCGCTTTTTGAGCATCCCGATTCAAGGCTCGGCGAGCACAAGGAGTGGGGAACCTATGTTTTCAACTGGAGCAAGGCGGAAATACATTCGTTTCTGATTTCAAATGCCGTGTTCTGGTTCGATGAATTTCACATGGATGGGCTGCGCGTGGATGCGGTTTCGAGCATGCTTTACCTTGATTATAACAGAAAAGACGGCGAGTGGGTCGCAAACAAATACGGCGGAAACGAAAACCTCGATGCGGTTGATTTCCTGCAAAAGCTTAATATTGCAGTGTTTGAAAGATTTCCGAATGCTCTTATGATAGCGGAGGAGTCCACCGCATGGGCGGGGGTTACAAAGCCCGTTTACGAGGGCGGGCTCGGCTTCAACTTCAAATGGAATATGGGCTGGATGAACGATATTCTGCGGTATATGTCGATGGACCCGTATTTCAGAGGTCCGAACCACAATATGCTGACATTTTCGATGATGTATGCGTATTCGGAGAATTATATTCTGGCGCTTTCGCATGACGAAGTTGTTCACGGAAAGTGTTCTCTTATCGGTAAAATGAGCGGCAGTTATGAGCAGAAATTCAAGTCGCTCAGGCTTTTGTATGCGTATATGTACGCCCACCCCGGGAAAAAGCTTCTGTTCATGGGCGGTGAGTTTGCGCAGTTTATCGAATGGCGGTTTGCGGAAGGGCTTGATTGGGAAATACTGCGGTTTGAGCTTCACTCAAAAATGCAGGAATATGTCAGGGAGCTTAACGGATTTTACGCATCGCACAGGTCGATGTATGAAAACGACAGCGATTGGGACGGATTTCGGTGGATTAACGCAGGCGACAGGGACAACAACACGGTGTCCTTCATAAGGCAGAGCCGCAGCGGCAGGGACAAAACCATATTTGTCGGCAATTTTGCGGCAAAAAGCCATGAAAAATACAGAATCGGCGTTTGGGCGCCGGGGTGGTACAAGACCGTCCTTAATACAGACGAAGGGCGATTCGGCGGCAGCGGCGGCGATGAACCGATATACTTCAAGGCTGAAAAAAAACCGTCTGACGGGTTTGAATACAGTATTGAAATTGACCTTCCCGAGCTTTGCGCCATGTATATAAAGAAAACGGGCAGGAGGGGATAATTATGGAGCTTTTATCTCCGGCCGGCAGTGTTGACGCGCTGCGCGCAGCGGTTTCCGCCGGGTGCGACGCTGTTTATATGGGCTGCAGCGAGTTTGCCAACGCCCGCATGAACGCTGCGAATTTTGATAAAGCGGCTCTTGCCTCCGCAATCGAATATTGCAAGGTGAGGGGAGTCAAGGCTTATATTACGGTAAATACATTGCTGACCGACCGTGAACTCGGTCAGCTTTTTGACTATGCGGTTTTTCTTTACGAAAACGGCGCCGATGGCGTGATTGTGCAGGATATGGGCGTTATGCGGTTCCTTTCCGAAAATGTTCCGAGTCTTCCGCTCCACGCAAGCACGCAGATGGGTATATGTAATCTTGACGGTGTAAAATTTGCCGAAAAAATCGGCTGTACCCGTGCGGTTATTGCAAGGGAACTTTCAAAGGAAAACATAGATTATATCTGCAAAAATTCCGGAATAGAAATCGAGGTTTTCGTGCACGGGGCGATTTGTTCATGCGTTTCGGGGTACTGCCTTATGAGCAGCTTTATAGGCAGACGCAGCGGAAACCGCGGAAAATGCGCACAGCCGTGCAGGCTTATGTACGGCTGCGGCGGAAACGAAGGGTATTTCATGAGCCTTAAGGACATGATGCTTGCAGAGCATATCGGTGAGCTGAAAAAATCCGGAGTTGCATCACTTAAAATCGAGGGCAGAATGAAAAGTGCCGGTTATGTCGGCACCGTAACCGAGGTTTACAGAAATGCGATAGACGGCGGAAAAATAATGCAGTCCGATATTGAAAAGCTGAAATCGGCATTTGACCGGGGAGGTTATACCGACGCATATTTCACTGGCGGCAAAGACCTTTTTGCGGTAAATAAACCGGAAACCGTGTACGGCGAAAAAACATACGGGAAACCCGAAAAAAAGCTCGGTGCGGATGTCTCCGTAAAGGCTGAAATCGGAAAGCCGCTTTTTGTTAAGATAGAAGCAGGCGGAAAATCGTTTGAGGCGAGAGGTGAATTTATCTGTGAAACGGCGCAGAAGCGCACAGTTACGGCGGAGGATATAGATGCGAAAATCGGAGCGCTCGGTGATACTCCGTTTTTCCGCAAAAGCTTTTCGGTGGAGGTTGAGCCGGGGCTGATGGTGCCGGTCAGCGAGATTAAATCGGTAAGGCGTGCGGCAGCTGACGGTATTTTGAACCTTCTTGCCGAAAAGAAAAAATTTGACGGTTCGGAAAAGAAGTTTTCCGTAAAGCCGTTTGTAAACAGCGGCCGTTTGAAGCTTGCGGCAAGCGTAACAACGGTTTCGCAGTACAGAGCGGCGAAAAATTCGGACAGAATTTATGTTCCTGTTTCGCTTATTGTTAAAAATAAGGATGTGTTTTCGCCCTGTGACGGACGCATAATTGTGATTTTACCGAAGATAAATCACGATGACAGGCGTAAGCTCCTTGAAAATATGATTTCCGAAGCGAAGGAAATGGGGTATGAGCACTTCTGCGCCGCAAATTACGGAGATTTTGATATGTGCGATTCGGCGGACTATCCGCTTTGGTGTTATAACAGCCGTGCGGCACAGGGGTTTGCGGAGCTTGGGATAAGTCGTATATGCCTTTCTCCGGAGATGAACCTTGCGCAGATAAGGGCGATGAAAAGTCCGGTTCCGTGCGAGGCGGTTGCGTACGGAAAGCTTCCGCTTATGACGGCGGTCAATTGCTTTGCAAAAAATGCCGGTGCGTGCGGCGTGTGCCGCCTTTCGGACAGAAGCGGCAGAAGCTTCAGCCTTTTATGCGACCGGGAACTCGGGATTTATGAGGTTCTGAATTCCGTGCCGATATATATGGCGGACAAGCTTTCGGATTTTGCAAACACATGTGTTGATACTCTGCGGCTTGTGTTTACGGATGAATCGGAAGATGAGTGCCGCAGCATTATTAAAAAATTCGGAAACGGCGAAAAGCCGAACGGGGATTTTACAAGAGGTCATTATTACAGGGGTGTGTAGCTGTGAAAAAAATAATTCTTGCGTCAGGCTCTCCGAGGCGGCGCGAAATACTGTCAATGCTCGGTGCGGATTTTGAGGTTGTGACCTCCGACGCAGACGAGAAAAATTCCGAAAAACTCGGCGATTATGCAAGGCGTGCGGCGGAAATTAAGGCGGAAGCCGTGCGCAAAACAAGAACTGACGGCATAATTCTTGCCGCAGATACGATTGTGTGTATTGACGGGTATATTTTGGGAAAACCTAATTCAGAAGCCGATGCCGAAAATATGCTGAAAACGCTTTCCGGGAGGGTGCACTCGGTTTATACCGGTTTTTGCGTTATAGACGGAAGCGCAAAATCGTCATTTGAGAAAACCGATGTGTATTTTAAAAATTTAACTCCCGAACTTCTGTCATGGTATCTTAAAACCGGCGAGTGGTGCGACAAGGCCGGCGCTTACGGAATACAAGGTCGGGGCAGTCTGCTTATTGAAAAAATCGACGGTGATTATTTTAATGTCGTGGGGCTGCCGGTGAGCAGAATTTTCGGCGAATATATCGGACTTCCGAACGGAGTCTTTTAATGAAAAAAACGATTATTATTTTTTCGCTCTTTTGCGTTTTTACCGCTGCGGCAGCTGCGGTCAAGCCTGTTAAATACGGTGCGGTGAAGGCGGTTGATACGGTGTTTGCGGGTATCAGAGAGAAAAGGGAACTGATGGAGCAAAACGCCGCTTTGAGCGCAAGGTGTGACGAGCTGGAAGATAAAATCTGCAGCGAAAGAAAGGTGTTTTCCGAAAACAGCGAACTCAAAAGGCTGATGGGAATAAAGATTCCTGGGGATACGCTTACCGCAAGGGTGCTGAACGGAAATCTTAAAACAAGGTCTGCGCCGTTTGCGGTATCAAAGGGTGCGGCGGACGGTGTGAGCGAGGGGCAGTGCGCCGTTTTTTCCGGAGGGCTTGCCGGTGTTGTCACCGCCTGCGGAAATACCTGGGCTGAAATTACGCCGCTTGCCTCGGCTGATTTTTCCCTCAGCGTTACGGACTGCGCAAACGGTCAGGTGTATCTTTTGAAAAAGAACCGCCTTATGTATGTTTCGGCGCAGGATAATGCGGCGGTTGGCGATATTATCGCAACATCCGGCATGAGCGACAGCATCCCCGGGGGATTAAAAGTCGGGAGAATTTCGGATATAAAAAAGAAAAACGGCGGAAATGTCATTGTTACGATTGAGCCTTATGTTGATGTAAAGGAGCTTCAATATGTCATTATTCCGCTGTGAGCAGCTTTACGGAGAAATTGAAATGAGAAAAAAACGGGTTATTTTTTGCATGATTTTAATTATTGTTCTGTTCGGGATACTTGCGCTGCGCATGGTTGATTTGCAGGTGCTTGGCGGCGAACTTATGGAAAAAGCCGCACATGAACTCGGCAGCCGCAGCGAAACGGTAAGTGCGGTGCGCGGAGAAATTCTGGACAGAAACTCTGAGGTGCTTATAACAAACGAAAGTGCATTTTATCTTACCGTTTACCCTTCGGCAGATGATGAAACGGTTGCGAAGGTTTCAAAAATAATCAATAAACAAATTACAAAGGATGACTCATCGGACGGTCAGCCTTTTATTTTTGCCGCAAATATCGAAAAGGGGCAGGCGGCGGCGATTATGGAGCAAGGTTTTTCGGGGGTTGAGGTGCGTGACAGTTATGTAAGAAAAGCGCTCGGCGTGAAGCTTTCGCATGTCGCAGGGACCGTCGGGAGCATAACCGAGGAGGAATACACGGGCGGAGGGTACAAACTCTCGGATAAAATCGGAAAGAGCGGCATTGAAAAGTTTGCCGAAAGGTATCTTAAAGGGACGGACGGTGAAAGAACAACCGATTTTGACGGAAAAATTACGGAAAAGGCGGCAAAGGACGGCTGCTACACGGAACTTTGCATAGACAAGAAGCTTCAGAAAAAATGCGAGGATGAGCTTAAAAGGGCTGTTGATGAGGTGAATAAAACAAAAAAGACGGACGGCGGCGGAGCGGCAGTTGTAATCGATGTAAAAAACGGCGACGTGCTTGCGATGTGCTCATACCCTGACTATAATATAGAAGACTATGCGGAAAATTATGACACTCTTCTTGCCGACAAACGAAATCCGCTGCTTGATCGGTGCATATCCGGGAAATATGAGCCGGGCTCGGTTTATAAGCCTTCGGTGGCGCTTGCGGCGCTTTCGGAAGGGGCAGTTACGGCGGATGAAAAAATCGAAGATAAGGGCGTGTATAAATACTATGCGCCGTCGTATACTCCGTCCTGCTATATCTGGACCAACAAGCATATAACTCACGGGCGGGTTAATGTTTCCGAAGCACTTTCGGTATCGTGCAATTATTATTTTTATGAAGCCGGTCGAAGGCTCGGAATAGAAAAAATGGCGGAATACGGGCGGAATTTCGGGCTTGGCGAGCTTTGCGGAATTGAGCTTGAAGGCGAAGTGCGAGGCGTTGCGGCATCGCCGGCGGTTAAAAATGACTGGGTTGCCGGAGATACGCTTCAGGCGGCAATAGGGCAGTCGGTCAATATGTATACGCCGCTGTCGCTTGCAAGGTACACTGCGGCAATTGCAAACGGAGGGTATGTATACAAACCTCATATTGTAAAGAAAATTGCAGAATACGGAGGAAAAACCGAGTACGAAAGAAAAACCGAACTTGTGAGGACGGTGAAGCTGAAAGAGGAGTATTATGACGCAGTAATGGAGGGAATGAGGCTTTGCTGCGAAAGCGGAACCGCAGCGGAGGAGTTTTCGGGAAAAGGCTTTTCAGCCGGCGGAAAAACAGGAACCGCACAGGTGCCCGAAGGCCCCGATAACGGGCTTTTTATAGGATTTGCACCGTTTGAAAATCCTGAAATCGCCGTGTGTGTGGTTATAGAGCACGGAAGCGGCACATATGCTCCCCGTGCCGCTTCGGAAATTATGTCAGAGTGGATTGTAAAGGGCGGAAACCCCTGAATGAAACTTCCCTTTGAAATTGTCGTATGATTTGAGCGCCGTCGTGAGGTCATCGGGTGATGCGGAGTTTGAAACCTCTATAAGCTGCTTTACCATGTATATCATCTCGTATGCCTTTGCGGTGGTGTAATTCGGTTTTGTGCTGTATTTGGTTTTGAAAAGTTTTTCAAAACCTTCCGTGTCAAACCCGGAAAATGAGAACGATGTTTCGCCTCTCATTTTAGAGCCGACCGACAGAATTACAGGATTGAAATCCGCAAGAAGGTCATACACCGGCGCAGATGAGAGGTTGATGTAAAGCATAGCCTTGAGAGCTTTTAAGCCTTCAATGCCGTGCAGCTGACCGTTTTCGCAGTTTAAAAATGTTACCAGCATCTGCGAGCCGCCCACGCCCCCGGAGAGGTTTATTTCGTTTACCGCAAGCTGGATTCCGTAAATCATTTCACGGTCGCTCATAGGCAGCACGATTGCGATAACAGTGTCGTCTTTTTCTTCTTTTTCCGATGCTTTTTTTTCATCGGATTCGGCGCAGGAGCAAAAAATTACAGCAAGTGCCAGAAACATTATTAAAAGTTTTTTCAAAAGCTACCATTCCTTTCTTATATATAATAACATCACGGCAAAAAATTGTCAAGATTTAAAAGTCACTGTTTTGATTAAAAAAATCACTTTCAGGCATTGAAGAAAATATTAAAATGTGTTATTATTTATATGTTGATACTATGTTAAGGAGAACTTGAAAATGGCTAACTTTATTATTACGGGATTTTCCGATGAAATTGATCAGAATGTTGAAAAACAGTTCATAAACCTTAATCATCTCGGAATTTCCTATTTTGAACCGAGAGGAATCAACGGTAAAAACATTTCCGAGCTGACACTGTTTGAAGCAAAGCAGCTCAAAGAAACGATGGATAAGTACGGTATTAAGGTATCGTCAATCGGCTCGCCTATCGGTAAAATCAAAATTACCGATGATTTTGACGAGCATCTTAAGCTTCTTGAACATGTGATAGAAATCGCAAAAATTCTTGATACTAAGTACATAAGAGTGTTCAGCTTTTTCATTCCGAAGGGCGAGGATCCGGCAAAGTACAGGGATGAGGTTCTTCGAAGGATGAACAAAATGGCGGAAACCGCCGAAGCGGCAGGTGTTATCATTCTTCACGAAAACGAAAAGGATATTTACGGCGATGTGGCATCCAGATGCAAGGATATTTTCGATAATGTACAATCTCCGGCGCTCCGCGGCGTTTTTGACCCGGCTAACTTTGTTCAGTGCGGACAGGTTACATACCCGGACGCTTTTGAACTCTTAAAGCCCCACATTGTATATATGCACATCAAGGACGCATTTTTTGAGGACGGCAGGATTGTGCCGGCAGGTTACGGCGAAGGTCATGTCAAAGAAATTCTTTCAGACCTTGCCGCTGAGAATTACAACGGATTTGTAAGTCTTGAACCTCATCTCGGTGTGTTCGGCGGACTTGAAAAGCTGGAGCTTGACGATTCCATGCTTCAGCTTGAAAAAAGCGATGCCGGAAAATTCACGATGGCATACAAGGCTCTTGAAAAAATATTGGACGAGGTGAATAAATAATGATTACGGCAAAAGTTGGACTCATCGGTATAGGTAACATGGGTTCTATCCACGCAAAAAACATTACAGAAGGAAAGGTTCCGGGAATGGAACTTAAAGCGGTAGCCGATATTTCAGCAGAGAAGAGAAAAATGGCTGCCGAGCTTTATCCCGACATCGAAATTTTTTCGACTGCCGGCGAAATGTTCGAACTTGCGGATATAAACACCGTTTTGATTGCGGTTCCGCATTATGACCATCCTCCGCTTGCAATCAAGGCTTTCGAGTACGGCTTTAATGTAATTTCCGAAAAACCTGCCGGCGTTTACACCAAGCAGGTTATGGAAATGAACGAAGCTGCAAAAAAATCCGGAAAACTGTTCGGAATTATGTATAATCAGAGGACAAATCCGCAGTTCCAGAAAATCAAGGAGCTTGTTGAGAACGGCAGTCTCGGGCATATCAAGAGGATTTCGTGGATTATCACAAACTGGTATCGTCCGCAGGCGTATCACGACAGTGCCGCATGGAGATCCACCTGGGCAACCGAAGGCGGCGGAACGCTTATCAATCAGAACCCACATCAGCTTGACCTCTGGCAGTGGATGTTTGGTATGCCGGACAAAATAATGGCTCACTGCGGCTACGGAAAATACTACGACATAGAAGTTGAGGACGATGTTACAGCTTATATGGAGTACGCTAACGGTACAACCGGTACATATATCACATCGACGGGCGAAGCCCCCGGGACTAACCGTCTCGAGGTTGCCTGCGATATGGGTAAACTGGTTTTTGAGGACGGCAAGCTGACATTCCACCGGAACGTTGTTTCCGAAAGGGAATTTAACAGAACCAACACAAAGCCCTTCGGCACACCCGAGGTATGGAAATGCAACATTCCGCTTTCTTCTTCGTGGGGTGAACAGCATGTTGGTATACTTAAGGACTTTGTTAAGGTTCTCAACGGCGAAAAGAAGGAGCTCCTTGCTCCGGGATATGACGGTATAAACGGTCTTACGATTTCAAACTCAATTCACTATTCCTCCTGGACGGGCGAAATGGTGGATGTTAATAACTTCCCTCATGATAAGTTCTATTCGAAGCTTCAGGAAAAGGTAAGACATTCAAAAGCTAAAAAGAATGCTCCGAAAGAATCTGCAGCGGTAAACCTTGAAGGAACATATTGATTACAGGGGGATATTGATTATGGATAAGAGAATAGGCGCACAGCTTTTTACATGCCGTGACTATTGTCAGAGTGCAGAGGATCTTGACGAAACAATAAGGAGAGTAAGGGAAATTGGCTATAAAACGGTTCAGATTTCCTCAGTCGGTAGAGAGATAACGGGAGAGCAGATACGAAATTCCGCCGAAAGGTGGGGCGTCGAGGTCATTTGTACGCATAGAAGCTATGACGAGTATACAAAGCAGCTTGATGAAACGATTAAGCTTCATAAGGATATGGGCTGCTCCATCGCAGGGCTCGGTATGATGCCCGGCGAGGCTCAACAGAGCAAAGAAGGGCTTTTTGATTTCATTAAAAAGTTTGATGAGATTTCAGAAAAGCTCGGAAAAGAGGGTATAACCTTCGGGTATCACAACCACGCCGTTGAATTCAGAAAATATGACGGAAAAACCATTCTCGAATATCTTATGGAGAACACAAACAGCAACTTTAAGCTTATTTTCGATGTTTACTGGGCGACACATGCCGGAATTAACCCTGTTAAGGTCATGGAAAAATATGCCGGAAGAATTGCCGTTATGCATTATAAGGACAAAAAGGTCTTTGAGGGCAACGATTCCGATATCTGCGAGGTCGGAGAAGGTTTTCTCGATTGGGACGAGATAATTTCTGCAACCGAAAGGCTCGGAATAAAATGGGCAATGGTTGAACAGGACAGAAACTGGATTGACGGCGATCCGTTTAAATCACTTGAGGTAAGCTATAAGTTTTTGACAACGAAAGGATTTATATAATGAGAAATTTCATAGACAAAGATTTTTTGCTGAAAACAGAAACCGCAAAGCATTTGTTTTTTGACTATGCAAAGGATATGCCGATTTACGACTATCACTGTCATCTCAATCCTTATGAAATATATGAGGATAAAAAGTATAAGAACATCACCGAAATGTGGCTTTACGGCGACCACTACAAATGGCGTTTCATGAGAAGCATGGGTGTTGACGAAAAGTACTGCACGGGTGACGCTTCGGATTACGAAAAGTTCTGCGCTTATGCAAAGTGCCTCGGAACGGCTATCGGAAATCCGCTTTATCACTGGTCACATCTGGAGCTTCAGAGATATTTCGGTATCTATGACTGCTTAAATGAAAAAACGGCGGACGATATATGGAACCGCGCAAACAAGGTTATCGAAAGCCCCGATTTCACGGCAAGAAAGATAATTGAAAAATCCAATGTAATGCTTATCGGCACAACCGATGACCCGGCCGACGATTTGGCGGCGCACAAGGCTCTGAAAGAGGATAAAAGCTTTAAGACCAAGGTTGTTCCGGCTTTCCGCCCCGATAATGCAGGCGCAATCGGCACGCCCGGCTTTAAGCCGTACATGGAAAAGCTCGGCAAGGCATGCGGCTTTGAGATTAAGACATTTGCCGACCTTAAGAGGGCGCTTTCCGACAGAATCGATTATTTCGACAGTGTGGGAAGCAAGATTTCCGACCACGGTATCTCAAGGTTTCCTTATCGGGAAAGTACGGAAGATGAGCTTGAAAAGATTTTTGCATCTGCGCTTTCGGGTGCGGAGGTATCTTCTGATGACGCCGAAAAATATAAGACTGCGCTTCTTATATTCCTTGGCGGAGAGTATTCAAAAAAAGATTGGGTAATGCAGCTGCATATGTCGGCAATAAGACGCAACAACTCGAGAATGACAAAACTTTTGGGAGCCGACACAGGGTTTGACTCTGTCGATGACGGGCAGATTGCCTATAACCTCAATCACCTTCTTGACGCAATGGACAGAGAAGGAAAGCTGCCGAAAACCATACTTTATTCCCTTAACGAAAAGGATAATTATGTTCTCGGAACAACCCTCGGCAACTTCCAGGGCAGCGGCGTAAAGAGCAAAATTCAGCTCGGCAGTGGATGGTGGTTCAATGATAATATTGACGGCATGACAAGTCAGATTAAGGCTCTCGGAAACCTCGGTGCGCTTGCCGCTTTTGTCGGAATGCTTACCGATTCGAGGAGTATTCTTTCTTATCCCAGACATGAGTATTTCAGAAGGATACTCTGCAATATTATCGGTACTTGGGTTGAAGACGGGGAATTTTCATCCGATGATGATATTCTTAAGAAAATCGTACAGGATATTTGCTGCAATAATGCAATTAAATATTTTAATATGTGAGGAGATATGTAACGTGAAATTACCTTTTGAAATTGATCTTAAAAATAAGGTGGCCGTTGTAACGGGCGGCGGCGGTGTGCTTTGTAGCATGTTTGCCGAAGCAATCGCAAAGGCAGGCGCAAAGGTTGCAATTCTTGACCTGAGAGAAGAAAATGCAAAGGCTGTTGCCGAAACTATCGAAAAAGACGGCGGCTCGGCAATCGGGCTTAAGGCTAATGTGCTTGAAAAGGCAAGCCTTGACGAAGCAAAGAAGATTATCAATGATAAGTTCGGAACGGTTGATATTCTTATAAACGGTGCCGGCGGAAATAACCCCAAGGGCAACACGACAAACGATTATTACGACCCCAAGGACGAAGAAATCGAAGGCGTAAAGACTTTTTTTGACCTTGACCCCGACGGAATCAGCTTTGTTTTCAATCTTAACTTTCTCGGAACGCTTCTTCCCACGCAGGTTTTTGCAAGGGATTTAATCGGCAAGAAGGATGCGGTAATCATCAACATTTCGTCCATGAATGCATTCACGCCTCTTACAAGAATTCCGGCGTACAGCGGCGCAAAAGCTGCAATTTCAAACTTTACGCAGTGGCTTGCCGTGCATTTTTCCAAGGTTGGCATCAGAGTAAATGCAATCGCTCCGGGATTTTTCCTTACGGATCAGAACCGAGGCCTTCTTATTGACGAAAACGGCAATTATACCGCACGTTCGGAAAAAATCATTTCGCAGACGCCTATGGGCAGATTCGGCGATAAGGAAGAACTTATCGGAACTCTCCTCTGGCTTCTGTGCCCCGAGGCTTCCGGCTTTGTCGACGGCGTTGTAATTCCCGTTGACGGCGGCTTTTCGGCTTACAGCGGAGTATAATATATCGGTAATCAAAGAGGGTTTTCGCAGTGCGGAAGCCTTCTTTGGAAATTTTAAGGAGGTAAATATGGGTACCGACAGATATGAAAAAATGGATTACTCTTTCTGCGGAAAATCAGGACTTATGCTCCCGAGGGTATCACTTGGGCTTTGGCATAATTTCGGCTCCGTAGACAGCTTTGAAAATATGAGGAGCATGTGCCGGACGGCATTTGATAACGGAATTGTCCACTTTGACATCGCCAATAACTACGGCCCCGAACCTGGGAGCGCAGAGGAAAATTTCGGGCGTATACTCAAAAAGGATTTTCATACACTGCGTGATGAGCTTCTCATCAGCACCAAGGCAGGCTATTATATGTGGGAAGGACCGTACGGCGACGGCGGCTCAAGAAAGTATCTCATTTCAAGCCTTGACCAAAGCCTTAAGAGGCTGAGGCTTGACTATGTTGATATATTCTATCATCACCGGATGACGCCTGACACGCCTCTGGAGGAAACCTGCCTTGCACTGTCGCAGATTGTTCATTCGGGCAAGGCTCTCTACGCCGGGCTTTCAAATTATGACGGTGAAACAATGGAGAAGGCGTCAAAAATTCTTTCCGACCTTAAGGTACCGTTTGTGATAAATCAGAACCCTTATAATATCCTTAACCGCGGCGTTGAGGATAACGGACTTCTGTATGCCGCAAAATCGAGCGGGAAGGGCGTTATATGTTTCAGTCCGCTTGCGCAGGGGCTTCTTACGGACAGGTACCTGGAGGGCGTTAAGGAGGGCAGCCGTGCTTCGAGAAATCATTTTCTTAAAAATTCACGCATTACGCCCGAGTATATCATGAATGCCAAAGAACTCAATGCGATTGCTGCGGAGCGAGGTCAGACGCTTGCGCAGATGGCTCTTTCGTGGGTTCTTAAAAACGACGCCGTTACGAGCGTTCTGATAGGCGCTTCGTCAGCAGAGCAGATTCTTGACGATATAAAGTGTATCGATAACACTGCGTTTTCCGCAGATGAACTTGCAAAAATCGATGAAATAGCAGAGAGAATCAATAAAATCTGAATATAGTTGGGGCAGCGGCAGAAATACTCTGCCGCTGCCCTTTATATTTTTCTGTATTCCGACGGCGTCTTTCCGTATGTTTTCATAAATTCACGGTTGAAGTACGATATGCTGTTGAATCCGCATTCAAGCGAAATTTCGAGAACGGTTTTATCCGTTGCCCTGAGAAGATTTTCCGCCGATTCCAGACGGCGCATGTTTATGTACGAATGAAAGGTCTGTCCGATTTGATTTATAAAAAGCCTTCCGAGATATTTTTCGTTCATGAAGTAAATTTCCGCCATTTTTTTTAGCGTCAGCGGACGGTCAAAATATTCGTCTGCGTACAACTTCATTTCTTCCGCAATTTTGTTCGGGCGAGCGCTATAGGTTATGCTGCGGCGGTTTTTGTGATATGCAAGGCTTATCAATTCCTTCGTGATTTCCGCAGTTTTCAGCATAATCTTTCTGTCAGCTGCCTTTATACCGCCGAATTTTTCCGAAAGCTTTGTAAAATCCACATCGGTTTTACGGCATGCCGCTTCGGCTTTTTTGGCGGTAAGCGTTAAATTTTCAGTTGTATTGCCGAGAAATAATATACATTCGGTTCTGTTGTTTATCTTTATGGGATAAACAAGCTCCAGAAGCCCATACGGGCAAACACCGAAAAAGGGTTTGACGCCCCTCAGCGCCATTTTGCATACGGTGTTTTTGCATGATGTGCAGAGCAAAAAGCCCTTGTGCGTGCTTTTTGCAATATCGCAGAACCCGAGTGTGTGCACCTTGAAACGCCGCTCAATATCAAACGGCGGACAGGACAGAATGCCGCTTACATCGTGCAGGTTTATTAATATTCCCG
>JAXGBA010000132.1:0-8613 GCA_034186235.1 Clostridia bacterium
CGATTGCAACTATCCAATCAGGCTGAAAATCCGTCATCGCGGCAGCGCCCTTCATAACCGTTTCAACGGAAGGGTCAGGCTCAACTCCTTCAAAAAGCTTTGTTTCCATGCCGGCTTCCTGAAGGTATGCGCAAACCTTGTCCAAAAATCCGAAGCGCTTCATGCTGCCTCCTCCGACAACCACCATTGCACGTTTGCCTTTCAAGGTTTTCAATGCTTCAAGCGCATCCTTTCCATGATACAGGTCTCTCGGTAAAGTAAATCTTTGCATAAAAATACCTCCTAAAAATAATTTCTGGATTAGTTTTCCATATATAAGGAAATTTATGCATAGTATGAAAATTACATAAAAGATGTATTCTTCACCTATTGCAAAATCCCTTTAATGGTGTTATCATTGCGGTAACGGCTGGGGGAAACCCCGATGTGTTTTTTGAAAATTGCCGAAAACGCAAGTGCATCCTCCCATCCGACGGAGCGTGAAATGATTTTTATCGGATATTCAGTTTCCGAAAGAAGCTCGCACGCACGATTTATGCGTGTTTTTACTATGTATTCGGTGGGTGGAATGCCGTAATATTTTGAAAAAATATTTCTGAGATATCCACGGCTCAAATGAAGCCGCTCTGCCAGAGAAGACGCCGAAAAATCGGGATTTTTATAATCCTTTTCTATAATTCTTAATGCTTCAGCGGCATTTTTTTGCATTTGAGATAGTGTGTTTTCCGTTTTCTTGTGGCTGTCTTTTGATAAAAGATGAAGTATTCTGTACCAGACCGATGCCGCTTCAAAGCCGCATACGCTGTTTTTTGCCGAGATAATTGCCTGTGTGTACGGAAGTGTGCGGTCAAATTCAAACACAAGGTCGGAATCAAAATCGATAAGCGAGAAAAGCTGTTGTGCCATATCCGGGGCAACAAAATCAATCCATGAATAATTCCAAGGATTGAGAGCGTCCTGGCGGTAAGATATTCTTTTGCTGCGAAGGTTCAAAAAACCTTGCCCCGCACGAAGAACACGCCCGTTCCTCACACCTTCGCCGGACTCTATAAAGTGCAGCGCCGAGAAGTTGATTACGGTGTCAATCGCTTCTTTGTGCGGTTCGCACCTTTCAAATCCGAAGGATTTAACCTCGGGCATTATCATTTGTTTCACCTCAATAATATTATAACACCAAAAAATAAATTTGTAAAGGGCTGATGATATGAAAATTACAGGTATTTCAAAAAATAATGAGCTTTGCAATCCGAAATTGCTGCACATCAACCGGCTTCCGAGACGCTCAACCGTAATTCCGGCAGAAAAAAGTGATATTTATTACAGAAACAAATACGATTCTGAACGGATTTTGAGTTTGAACGGAGAATACAAGTTTCTTTACAGAAACTCTGATACCGCTCCTGATTTTTACGAAAGTTTGTATGATGATTCCTCGTGGGACACGATAGATGTTCCGTCTATGTGGCAGTTTAGGGGGTACGGAAAGTGCAGATACCCCAATACTGAATATTCCATTCCGTTCAATCCGCCGTATGTCTGCTGTGAAAACCCCGTCGGATACTACAGAAAACGCTTTGAAATAAAGAAAAATTTTGCCAAAACCTTTATTCATTTCGGCGGTGTGGACAATGCTTTTTATGCTTATATAAACGGGCGTTTTGTCGGCTTTTCAAAGGGTAGCCGCAATTTTGCGGAATTTGACGTCAGTGATTTTTTGACGGAGGGCGAAAACATACTTGCGGTTAAGGTTTTCACATATTCCGACGCAACATATCTTGAAAATCAGGATATGCTTTTGGCGAGCGGTATTTTCAGGGATGTTTACCTTATTAATATGCATGAGGATTATGTTTGGGATTATCGCGCAACGGGTGACGCAAGCGGGTTTTCGGTGGAAGTTGCTTCTGAAGGAAATGCTGAAATCGAAACCGAAATAGACGGCATAGTCAAGCATGGTAAAAACACACGCTTCGATATTGAAAATCCGAGGCTTTGGAATGCAGAACAGCCCAACCTTTATAAACTTACGATAAGGCTTAAAAAAGACGGGAAGATTATCGAAACTCATTCTAAAAAAATCGGAATTATCAGCACCGAACTGAAGCACGGGAATTTTTTGGTAAACGGTTCTCCGATTTACATAAAGGGCGTAAACCGCCATGAAAGCTTCGGTACAAACGGGCGTGCAATTCCTGAATGGCTAATTGAAAAAGAGCTCAGGATGATTAAAGACAACAACCTTAATGCAATAAGATGCTCGCATTATACCAACAATCCCGTTTTTTATGAGCTTTGCTCCGAGATTGGGATTTATGTTATGGACGAGGCGGACATAGAATCGCACGGTTGTGAGGAGACGGGCGATCAGGGCTATCTTGCAAAAAGGCCGGAATGGTTTGACGCATTCAGAGATCGTGTTACGGCAATGCTTGAGCAGAACAAAAACGAACCGTGCATTTTTATGCATTCAATGGGGAACGAAAACGGCAAGGGTGAAAATATCGAAAAATGTCTTGAGATTTCAAAGGCGTTTGACCCTTCTGTCGTATCTGTCGGCGGCATGCAGGAAACGAGTGATGACCTCGAAAACGATTCCGGAAAGAATGAGTATATAAGGCGTACCGGATATATAAACGAGGAAACTCTGAGAAAATACATGGGCAAATTTTCCTGCGTTATGATGACGGAGTATGCTCATGCAATGGGCAACAGCCCCGGTTTTTTGGAGAATTACTACGATATAATGTATAATTCGGATAATTATTTCGGCGGATTTGTGTGGGAGTTTAAAAACCACGGATTTGTATGCGGTGATGATGTTCTCTATGGCGGTGATTTCGGGGAAAATCGTGAAATACATTGGAAAAATTTCTGCCTGGACGGATATATTATGACAGACGGAACACCAAAATATACCTGGTATGAGCTGGGTAATGTTTCGCAGCCTGTTTACATTAAAAAGAATGCGGAAGGAATAGTTTTTAAAAACACCTATGACTTCAAAACCCTCGACTGCATTGAAATGATATGGAGCATATGTGAGAATTACCATGTTATAAAAAGCGGTGCGGAGATGCTTCCGCCGATTTTGCCGCACTGTGAAAAACGGATGAATTTTGACCTTAATTATAATAGGAAGGAAAATTCAAGATATTTTCTCAATATGGAGTTTTTCGAGGGCGGAAAGCGGCTTGGTGTGCGCCAGATTGAGCTTACCGAAAAGACCGTTAAATCTGCGTTTTGCCCGCCGAGCGGAAACATTTGCGTTAAAACCGGAGATGGATTGAAAATCGAAGGCGGCGGATTTGCCGTCGAATTTGAAAACGGTTTGATAAAAAGCTACGTTAGAAACGGAAAAGAACTTTGCGGAAGCATGAAATTCAACTTTTTCAGAGCGCCGACCGATAACGACGGTATCCTTGACCTTCCGACACGCAGCTGGTCCGGCAGGAATACATTAATATGGAAGGAAAAATTTATAGACACGCTTAAATTCTTTGCATATGAAACCACATTCAGCGAAGAAAAGGACTGCGTTATTGTAAAATCGCACGGAAAAATACTGCCAAATGCCAAGTATCTCGGCTTTGATGCGAAAACAGAGTACAGAATTTTTGCGGACGGGACCATTCTTTTTGACACGAAATGCGTGCCGTTCGGGAAACTTCCGGAGAGAATGCCCCGTATGGGTGTAGTTTTTGAAATCCCGGATAGCTTTGATGAAATCACATGGTACGGCAGGGGTAAAAACGAAAACTATGCGGATATAAAATGCAATGCTCCCATGGGGCTTTACAATGCAAAAATAAAGGATATGTACACGGTATTTGATATGCCGCAGGAAAGTGGAAACCGCGAAAACACCGTGTTTGCACGCCTCGGGGAAGGTCTGGCGGTTATCGGGTGTGATGAGTTTTCGTTTTCTTATCATGATGTTTCTCTTGAAAATCTGACAAATGCCATGCACCGCAGCGAGCTTGAAAAGAGTGAAAAAAACTATCTTTATGTGGATTATAAAATGAGAGGAATCGGCAGCCATTCCTGCGGACCTGAGGTTGAGGATAAATATGAACTTTATCCGCATGCGTTCGAGTTTGCGTTTGTGCTTTCGGGCGGCCTGGGTAACGAGGACGCATTGGAACTTTCAAAGACTGATTTCGGCGCAAAAACACGGGCACTTTCGGGTAAATTCGACCCCGAAAAGGACAGCGGCGTTATAAATCTGTTGTAAAAGTGAAAATTTGTATAATTTTTTGCGTATTACCTCTTGCAAAATCCGAATATTGGTGTTAGAATATATACGGTTAAATATAATATATTTATGAGGTAATGCTGATGAAAATTATAATTGTCGGTGCCGGGAAGGCGGGAAGAAGGCTCACAAAGTCGCTTACCGCCGAAGGGCACGATGTTACAGTAGTAGATTCAAATGCGGAAATAGTGGGCGAGGTATGCGATTCCAACGATGCTCTCGGGATTGTGGGCGACGGAATGAATTATTCCGCACTGTCCGAAGCGAACATTGCGGACGCAGACCTTATGATAGCGGTTACGGGGTCTGATGAAAAAAATCTACTTTGCTGTCTGTTTGCCAAAAAAGCCGGCGGCTGTTCAACTATCGCCAGGGTCAGAAACCCTATGTATATTGCGGAAATTCCCTATATTAAGGAGCAGATTTCGCTTTCGATGGTTATAAATCCCGAGTACGCTGCGGCAACAGAAATCGCAAGAGTTTTGCGTATGCCGTCGGCGATTGAGATTAATACATTTTCAAAGGGCAAGGTCGAAATGCTGACATTCCGCATCCCGGAAGGCTCGGTGCTTGACGGGCGAGATCTTACTTATGTGCGTTCAAAAATCGAAACCGGCGTTTTGTTCTGCGGAATTGTGCGCGGCGACGATTTCTTTATTCCGTCCGGCGATTTTGTGCTGAGGGCAGGGGATAAAGCTTCGGTTGTAATAAAGCCGAAGGACGCCGTGAAGTTTTTCAAGCGTATCAATATAGAAACAACAAGCATAAAGGATGTTATGATTGCCGGCGGCGGCACGATGGGATATTATCTTGCCCGTCAGCTGCTTGACGCAAAGATTAATGTCAAGATTATAGAACTCGATGAAAAGCGCTGCCTCGAGCTGGTGGATTTGCTTCCGGGGGCAATGGTTATACACGGCGATGCGTCCGACCGTGACCTTCTTCTGGAGGAGGGCATAGAGTCCGCCGACGCTTTTGTTGCACTGACCGGTTTTGATGAGGAAAATGTCATTCTGTCGCTTTATGCAAATGAGCTTACGGATATAAAGGTTGTCACCAAGATTGATAGGATTATATTTGACGAACTTATTTCAAAGCTTAATCTTGATACTGTGATTTATCCGCATGATATAACGGTTGAAAATATCGTGCAATATGTCAGGGCAAAACAAAACGCTCTCGGCAATAATGTCGAAACGCTCTATAAGCTCTGCGACGACAGGCTGGAAGCGCTTGAATTCAAAGTCGGCGAGAATGCGCCAAAACTCGGAATACCCCTCCGTGATCTTAAGCTGAAAAATGACCTTATTATATGCGCAATCAACAGGCGTGAACAGATTATCCTGCCGGACGGAGACGCTGTCATAAAGCCCGGCGACAGGGTAATTGTTGTGACGGTTCATAAACAGCTTAACGATTTTAAGGATATTTTTAAATAATGAATTTTGCGATACTTGCGTATATAATAGGTTATGTGCTTAAAATAGAAAGCGTTTTGCTGCTGCTTCCGGGGTTCGTGGGGCTGTACTACGGGGAAGAGCAGGCAAAGGCTTATTTCATCGTTGCTGCGGCAACGCTTCTTGCGGGAATCGTACTTTCCTTCAAAAGGCCGTCCGACCAGGCGTTTTATGCGAGGGAAGGGCTTATTTCGGTTGCGCTCAGCTGGATTGCAATGAGCCTTTTCGGCTGTATGCCGTTTGTAATCTGCGGAGATATTCCAAGGTTTGCGGATGCTTTTTTTGAGATAGTTTCGGGGTTTACAACAACCGGTTCGAGTATTCTTTCCGATGTTGAGGCGCTTTCTCACTGCTCGCTTTTCTGGCGCAGTTTTTCGCACTGGATAGGCGGTATGGGCGTGCTTGTGTTCATGCTTACGCTTTTCCCGATTGACGGTGCGGCAATGCATATCATGCGTGCGGAAAGCCCTGGGCCGCAGGTCGGTAAAATCATGCCTAAAATGAAGGATACTTCAAAGGCGCTTTATATTATTTATTCTGCATTGACGGCTCTGGAGTTCGTTATTCTTCTCGTATGCGGCGTTACGCCGTTTGACGCGGTAACAACATCATTTGCAACCGCAGGTACGGGCGGATTTTCAATTTACAATACCGGTTTTGCCGATTATACACATTCCGCACAGTATGTGGTTGCGGTGTTCATGCTGCTGTTCGGCGTTAATTTCAGCGTGTATTTTCTCCTGATAAAGCGCCATTTCAGACAGGCGTTCAAAAACGAAGAACTTAAATGGTATGGCGTTATCGTGGCTTCGGCGTTAGTGCTCATTACAATCAGCACAAGAACCATGTTTAATTTGGCAGACGCTTTCCGCCATGCGTTTTTCCAGGTGGCGGCCATTATAACCACTACCGGTTTTTCGAGCACGGATTTCAATCTTTATCCGTCTTTCGCCAAGCAGATAATCATGATGCTTATGTTTATCGGTGCCTGCGCCGGGAGCACCGGCGGCGGCATAAAGGTTTCGAGAATTACCATTCTTGCGAAATCGTTTTGGAATGAACTTTCAAGGCTTGTTCACCCGAGAACCGTCAAAAAGGTGAGGTTTGAGGGCAAACTCGTTGAGCACACTACAATCCGAATGGTGAATATTTACTTAGTTGCGTATATATTTGTGTATGTCGCATCGCTGCTTATCATATCGCTTGACGATTTCGGCATGAATACAAATTTTAGCGCAGTTGCAGCAACGATAAATAACATCGGCCCCGGTCTCGGTACGGTTGGTCCGACGGGGAACTTCAATGGGTTTTCCGACCTTTCAAAGTACATTTTCTGCTTTGACATGATTGCCGGAAGGCTTGAGATTTTCCCGATGCTTGTGCTGCTCAGCCCGCACACATGGCATCAGACAATTCGCCACAGAAAAACAGCTAATAATCAGTAAAAATAACGGATTCCGTTTTTCGGAAGGAATCCGTTATTTTTAAAATTTTTTTCTGTATTCAAGCGGTGTTAGACCGTATCGGTTTTTAAAGCATTTTGAAAAATAAGAGCTGCTTGAAAACCCGAATGTATCTGCGATCTTTAGAATGGTGCTGTCGGTATCCCTAACGCTCAGCATGGCGAGATACATCCGTCTGTCATCTGTAAACTTTCCCGGGGTTTTGCCAGTTGCCTCTTTGAAAGCTCTCTGAAAATATTTTACCGTAAGACCCGCCTCGTTTGTAATCCGTGTATTCGGTGCTGCAATCACCGAGGATGGAAGTTACACATTTACGCCTTATCTTGAATTAAATTAATATTTGCTTATTGTTTTTTCTCTCCCTAATGGGCAAAGCGGAATTCCGCTGTGCCTCATTTTTGTGTCATGTATACATTTTACAAAAACAGTTAATTTTTATGCTAAAATAGATTTTTGGTGCTTTTTACTAAAAAATCGTGAAATCGTTTCTGATTTTTGTGGTTGGGCGTAATTTCCATGTGCACTTTGCACAAAAATCCGTAGTATAATTCGTGCATGATGACGAACTGATTTTTCTTGAAATGAATTTCATTATATGGTATAATTATTGTGTAACAATTCTGTTATATTTTTGGTACAGTCATTCCCGAAATTTTGGGAATGTTGTATAAAAAAATTTATTAAAGGAAAGAGGTAGAACAATGAGGAGAGTACTATCCCTCGTACTGGCATTGCTGATGGTTATAACCTGTCTGACAGGTCTTAGCCTTATTTCGGTTTCGGCTGACGGCACTGCCGGTACAATCACAGTCTTCAAACAAGACTATGAAAACGGCACACTTCCCGAAGGAAACAACGGGGCAATCAACAGCATTAAAGATGACGGCACCGGCAATCATTACGGCGCAGTTACTCTTGATGCAAATGGACTTGCCGGAAGGCCTACCGCGTCGGAAAACGACAAAAGGCCCGGCGTGGCATTGGGTTACAGGCTTAGAGCCGGTAAGAACGTACCCTATATTTCAGGCAAGCATTACACGCTGTCCTGGGATTTGGGTTCGGTAAACGGCGGCAAGGTAACTCCCGTGAGCGCCGGCACAAGCGGCATTGAAGCCATGGGCACCAACAAACTGTTCGGTTTCAGAGGCGGACAAAATCAGGCATTCAACCAGTATTTTTTTTCGCTTAACGCATTAACCGAAGAGGGCGGAGCTGCAGCAAAGCAGACTTCCGAAAACCTTTCGAGCGGCTGGAGAAGAAATGTTGCGACAGGTATTAACTACAAGCTTACAACCTCGGACAAGGATCTGACAATCGTTCCGGACGGGACTGTCGGCAGCGTTAATAACTTCTTCTTTGAAGTAGGTATTGTCGATACGCTTCTTAAGATTTTGGTTGACAATCAGGCATATTGGGGTGCGGGATTTGTTAAGGATGATAA
>JAXGBA010000133.1:0-10968 GCA_034186235.1 Clostridia bacterium
GAAAGCAAGCAAAAAGCCTTGAAATCTCGATGATTTCAAGGCTTTTCTAATGCAAATTCATTGTTTTCAACAAGAACTGCAAAACAAAAAATACACTTTAATTTTCCCATTAACAATAAATTAATGATTTTTTGCTTGCGGTTGACCGACTTTTTCGACAGTCTGAGGGGTTGCAGCGTTTTCGCTGCAACCCCTTATTTTACGGCTGATACACAAGCGAGCCGTTCAAATCATACACCGCATAACCGCTGTTTTCATCGGCGAGCCTTTTGGCGTTGTCAAGCACGGAAAACGCCCCAAGCTGCGAATCTGCATCATCTGGCGACTTTCTAACCCTGTACTTAACGCCGGAATCCGACGGTCTATTTTCATTTTTTGGTTCTTCTTCCTCTTTTTCGCTGTTTTCGGCAACCCTTTCGGACTTATCGGGCTGATTTGCGGTTTGAACCGTCTTTCGGTTTTTGCTCAGTCCGTTCGATTCAATCTGCGTTCTGATTTTATCAAGTTCTGTTTTTTCGGCAGACGAAAGATAATCCTCATCGACATAATCCATAAGGATAACGGCGGAATCGAATTTTCCACTTTCGTAATACCCCTTTATGCTGTCAAATGTGTCGGACGCTTCCTCAGACTTTGAAATCGCATCGTTAATTTCCTCGATTTTATCGGAAATACTGTAATCTTCATAAGATGACGGAATTTTATCAACCGCCTCCGCCGCCTTTGAAAATTCACGGTTATTAACGCACCTTTGCGCTTCGTTATAATATTTAATAATATCGATAACTTCTTCGGCTTCTGATTTTTTGCAACCGTTGTCGATCGCTTTCTGAAGCTTCCTTTCGGCAATTTTGTAATCGTCCTCATAGAAAGCTTTTATGCCCTCGGCAAAATACCTGTCCGCCTTTGATTCGCAGCCGCAAAGGCAAAGCGCCAGCACAAGAATTGCCGAAATCAATATTTTTTTCATAAAATCACCCCGAACATCAAAAAATTCCCATGAAAGACCATGGGAATTTTTTTGCATTAGTTTTTGGAATCTTTGTCAATTGCTTCCCAAAGGCCGTTTATGTATACGGCACCGAGAGCACGGTCAAACAGACCGTAGCCGGGTCTGCCGGTTTCGCCCCAGATCATTCTGCCGTGATCCGGGCGGATATATCCGTCAAAGCCGTTATCGTGATAAGCCTTAACGATACCGTAAATGTCAAGAGAACCGTTTTCGGTTCTGTGTGCCGCTTCCTCAAAACATTTCTCGCCCGTAATCTTAACATTTCTGATATGCGCAAAATGGATTCTGTCGCAGAAAGAATTAACCAAATCCACAATATCGTTATCCGGAGAAACGCCGAGTGATCCGCTGCAAAGCGTGAGTCCGTTATACTTGCTGTCATAAAGCTTCAGGAAACGCTCAATATTCTTTTTATTTGTGATAATCCTCGGAAGCCCGAAAATGCCCCACGGCGGATCATCCGGGTGGATAGCCATTTTGACCTTGACCTCCTCGGCAACCTTAATAACTCTGTCAAGGAAGTACTTAAGGTTGTCCCACAGCTGCTCCTCGCTGATATTTGCATACTTGTTTAGAAGCGCCTTCATTCCGTCCTTTGTATAGCTTGCGTCCCAACCGGGAAGGGACAAATCGCCCGTAAGAGGATTCATATCATGCACTGTTTCTTCATTATAAATGAGTGCATGGGAACCGTCCGGCAGCTCAAAATTAAGGTCGGAACGGGTCCAGTCGAAAACAGGCATAAAGTTGTAGCATACGCAGTCGATACCTGCTTTTGCAAGGTTTCTGAGTGTTGTGCAGTAGTTTTCTATGTACCTGTCACGGTCGCCGTCACCGGTTTTTATGTCCTCGTGAACCGGCACGCTCTCAATAACGGAAAGCTCAAGCCCCGCATTTTCAACGGTTTCCTTAAGCTGCATTATCCTCTCGTAAGGCCATGCCTCGCCCACGGGAATATCATAAATGGCAGAAACGATACCGGTAACGCCCGGAATCTGTCTGATTTTTTCCAATGTTACGGGATCGTCCTCGCCGTACCATCTGAAAGTCATCTGCATTAGCTTCATCTCCTTTAATAATATACTTTATTTTAACATTATTTTTAACAATATGCAAGCATTTTACAAAAATTAATTATAAGTTTTTTTAAGAAACCTTAGCATATGCTCTTTAAGGTACTTATTTTCTTCTTTTGAAAGCGACGGGTCCCCGATAAGCGTCTGCGCTGCGGCAGTCTGCGCCGCCGAAAGAACCTTCATATCGGTAAAGAGGTTTGCGATTTTAAGTTCGGGCAGCCCGTGCTGGCGCGTTCCGAAGAACTCTCCCGGGCCGCGAAGCTCCATATCCTTTGCCGAAATTTTGAAACCGTCGTTCGTTTGGCACATAATTTTCATGCGTTCGGCCGTGATTTCGCTCTTGCCGTGAGGAAACATTATACAGTAAGACTGCCTCGAACCTCTGCCGACCCTTCCTCTGAGCTGATGAAGCTGAGAAAGCCCAAACCGCTCGGCATTTTCGATAATCATAACGGTTGCGTTCGGTACATTCACGCCGACCTCAACAACCGTTGTACTAATTAAAACCTTAAGCCGCCCCTCGGCAAACTCGTTCATAACCGAATCCTTATCCTTGATCTTTCCATGCAGAAGCCCGATAGGATAACCCTTCAGCTCATTTTCCGCAACATGCTCCATAAACTCAACCGCAGCTGCCGCCTCAACCTTATCGGACGGATCAACCAACGGACAGATTATGTACCCCTGGCCGCCCTCATCAATCTGTTTTTTAAGGAAATTGTACACGCGTTCTCTCATGCCCTCGCCCATTGCATATGTTTTTATCTCCTGCCTGCCCGGAGGAAGCTCGTCAATAACCGACACATCCAAATCTCCGTAAAGCGTAAGCGCGAGGGTTCTAGGGATAGGTGTTGCGGTCATGATAAGCATATGGGGGCCTTCGCCCTTTTCGGAAAGCGCCGCACGCTGCCTGACGCCGAAGCGGTGCTGCTCATCCGTTATAACAAGACCCAGATTTTTATATACAACATCATCCTCAATGAGCGCATGAGTGCCGATAATTACATCAGCCTCACCGCACGCTATCTTTTCAATCGCCGCCGATTTTTGCTTTTTAGTCATTTTTCCGACCAGAAGCACTATGTTAAACCCCGGCAGAAATGATGAAAACGATTCAAAATGCTGCCGTGCCAGGATTTCCGTAGGTGCCATAAGAGCCGTCTGAAAACCGCTGTTTTTCGCCATAAAACAGGCTGCGGCAGCGACAACCGTTTTACCGGAACCAACATCGCCCTGCACAAGGCGGTTCATAACACGGGTCTTTTTTATATCCTCCGCAATTTCGCCTATAACCCTTTTCTGCGCACCTGTAAGCGAAAACGGCAGCGCATTTATAAATTCTGACGTGTCGGCAAACGAAAATGCGGAGCCGGTATACCTGTCACGCTTTTGCTTAAGGCACGCAAGCCCAAGCGACATAATGAACAGTTCTTCAAACACCAGCCGCCTCCGGGCAATTTTCAGTGCGCCCTCGCTCTCCGGGAAATGAACCTGCCGGAGCGCATAGTTAATTTCACACAGTTTATATTTTT
Source organism: Clostridia bacterium (assembly GCA_034186235.1). GTDB lineage: Bacteria > Bacillota > Clostridia > HGM11514 > HGM11514 > CAKSKB01. Next base: position 3,621 of record JAXGBA010000133.1, read on the forward strand.
CACGAAGCGCCATCGGCAGAGCATCGGGAATATTCCCGACCGCCTCAAGGCAATTTTTAATGATTTTAAGACAAACTTTTCTCGAAAGGTTTGCCGTAAGGCTGTATTTCGGAACAATTGCAGATGTTAAAATTCCGCTTTTGTCCACAGCCTCAATCTCGGGAGACGCCATCGAAAAACCGTATCTCCCCCGCAAAACCTTGCCGTAAAAAATATATTCCTCATTTTCTCTTATACTTTGTGCGGCAAATTTTTGGTTAAAAATAGTTATTTCCATTCTTCCGGTTTCATCGGACACGAAAAATTTATACAGAAAAAAGCCCTTGCGGATTCTGTGTTCTCTCGGAGCACAATCCGCAAAAGCCCTTATGCATACAGTGTCGCCGTCATTGACGTCGGCAATCTTTACGCACTTTGTTCTGTCCTCATAATCCCTCGGAAAATAGTACAGCATATCATAAACCGTATCAACCCCGAGGGTATGAAACAGCTTTGCGCGCTCCTCGCCGACGCCTTTTATAAAACGAATATCCGTAAATAAATCCATAATTATTCCGCCGATAAAATGTAATAGTAAACCGGCTGACCGCCGCATTTGCAAACGACATCAAACTCGTCGTATTTTGACTCGATTTCAGCCGAAAGCGCTTCGGCTTCTTCCTCGCCCACACCCTCGCCGTAGTAAATGCTGATAACGGCATGCTCGTCCAAATCCACAATATGTTCAAGCGACTTGAGAACCGCCTCGCGCGTTGTAGGCTCGCTGCAGCAAATTCCGTCGTCCGCAACGCCGATTATATCGCCCGAATTTACGGTTATTCCGTCAACCACGGTATCGCGGACAGCATAAGTAACCGAAGCGCTTTTAACAAGCCCTGCAGCTTCCGTCATATTTTTCTCGTTATCTTCGGATTCCCCCGAGAAAGAAAGCATAGCCGAAATGCACTGCGGCACATTTTTTGTAGGAATAACAACAAGTTTTTTTGCGGTTTCGATTTCAGCCGCCTGGCGTGCCGCAAGAATTATATTTTTATTGTTCGGGAACACAAAAACGGTTTCCGCACTGACCTTTTCCGCAGCCTTCAGAATATCGTCCGCACATGGGTTCATGGTCTGCCCGCCCTCGATTACCTCGTCGATTCCGATATCTTTAAGAATCGCTTCAAGACCTTTTCCGGCGCACACACCCACAAAACCGAACTTTTTAAGCTCCGCCTGTGCTTTCGGTTCTTCCGGAGCCGCAAGCCTTTCCTTTTCCTGCTCGCGGAGATTGTCTATTTTAATATCGGTAAGCATGCCGATTCCGAGAGCAATCTGTATAACCGTGCCGGGGCAGTCCGTGTGAATATGCACCTTTGCAAATCCATCGTCATCGATAACCAGCACGCAGTCGCCCAGCTTTTTCAGCTGCGGCTCGATTGATTTCCCGCTCTTTTCGGGATTATCCTTAAGTATAATAAACTCCGTACAATAGGTAAACACGCTTTCGTTGTGAAGCTCTGCGGAATCAAGCCTGATTCCTTCGGAACTCTCAATCGGCTTCTGCTCTGAAAGCTCAACACCCTTGCCATTAAGTACCGCAAAAAGCGCACCCTCCATGAGTTTGACAAGCCCCATACCGCCCGAATCCACAACGCCTGCGGTTTTTAAAACCGGAAGCATTTCGGGAGTCTTTTTAAGAGCATATCTTGCAGAAAGTGCAATCGCCTGCAAAAATTCGCCGACATCCTCCATGTCTCTGTTTTTGTCGGCAGCGTCTGCGGCAAACCTCGAAACAGTCAGAATTGTGCCTTCCGTAGGCTTCATAACTGCGCGGTAAGCGACTTTTGAAGCCTCGCAGATACCGTTTGCAAGGTCGTCAACCGTAAGCTCGTCCGTATCACCGATGCCCTTTGAAAACCCTCTAAGAAGCTGCGAAAGAATAACTCCGGAGTTTCCTCTTGCGCCCCTCAGAGCCGATGATGCAGCCGCCTTTGCCAGTGCCCCTGCGCCCATACCGCGCATTTTTATGACCTCGGTCGAGGACGCCATCATCGTTTTTGCCATATTTGTGCCCGTATCGCCGTCCGGCACGGGGAAAACATTCATATCATTGACAGCCTGTTTGCAGTTTTCAAGATTGTTCGCAGCGGAAACAACCATCGAGGCAAACAGTTCTCCGTTAACAGTAACCATTCCTACCTCCGATTAATCCGCTCTGACAGCGTCAACAAACACCTGAATATTATCAACCTTTATACCGGTCTGATTTTCGACCGTATATGCCACAGTGGAAATAATATTATCGCCGATTGCGGCAATATTCACGCCGTTTTCAACCATAATGTGCAGTTCAAGCTCAAAGCTGTCGCCCTTGGGGATAACCCTTACGCCTTTTGAAAGGGAATCCCTTTTCAAAAGCCCCATTATACCATCGGTTTTATTTTTGAAAATCATACCCACAACCCCATAGCAGCGTGTTGCGGCATAGCCTGCGATATTGCCGATTACATTATCGGTAATTTCAATTTTGCCCAAAGCATTTTCTTTTACCGTGCTCATACTCATACCTCCAATACAAGGATTGCTATATATTATTATAACAGAAATGTTACAGTTTAGTCAAGTGCTTATTGCATACTATTTGTAAAACGGCTGCAAACATTCATGATTTGTGCCGTAAAATGTATCATCTCGCCCTGAAAGCATGCTGCATATTTCTTCAAACCTGTCCCATGAACCGTTTATGTCAAATTCGTAGCTGTGCCCCCATATATAAAGAAGCGAAAGTTCGGGGCGGTCAAGCTTCACGAACTTTTCCGCAATATCCGAAAGCTTACCGTTGCTGATTTTAACGCCCGTCAGCCTGAATAAATCCTGCGGCACATCAAATGTGACATCTTCGTACTTTATATCATACGGAAGCCTTGCGTATTTTATTCCGAAGCGGCTCACAAGTTCAATAAGCTCATCGCTCGTGCCGCTCCCGCCCGGATACGCCATGCCGTAAATTTTTCTGCCGAAAAGCCGCTCTAAATTCGCCTTGTCGCCGGCGATCTGGCGCTCGCGCATATAATCGCCTTCCGATAGAAGGTCCGGATGGGTAAGAGTGTGCACCGCCGGCTCAAAATCGCCGAAAAGCTCAAGGCACTCATCGTGATTGAGGCGGATAACATCAACGCCGCCCGTGTTCCATACGCACTCGTGATACATCATTCCGGAATTGAGATTGAATGTACCCTTAAGCCCGTATTTTTTTAAGATTTCAACCAGCCGCCTGTCCTGCATTACGCCGTCGTCAAATGAAAATGTAAGCGCTTTTTTCTTCCCGTTCCACATAATTTATACCCCCAAAAGTGCAGCGGCATTTCCGCCGAGTATTTTTTCCTTATCCGATTCCGAAAGTTCAAGAGTTTCAAGATTTCTCATATCCCATGCCGGGTCATTCCACGGACAGTCGGAGCCGAAAAGCAGACTGTCCGTTCCGTGCCTATCGATAATTCTCATCTGAAGCGCCCTCGGCATTGTGCCGTAACCGAACGAAATATCAAAATAAACGGGCAATCCGCAAAGCTTTTTGATAACCTCTTCTCCGCAGTTAAGCCCGCCCCAGTGCGCTGCAATAACGGGAGAATCCACCGTTTTGAGCACGCCGAGAATATTGTCCGGCATACCGTGAAAAGGTGCGTCAAAGCCGTAATCGAACCCGGCGTGAAAAAGCATTATAAGCCCCAGCGACTCTATCTTTTTATATATCGGCTTCATCTTGGAATCATCGGCAAAAAAGCCCTGATAATCCGGGTGAAATTTAACTCCTTTAAGCCCAGCCGCCTTTATTCTTTCAAGTTCATCGAGCACATCAGGAGCATCCGGGTGCACCGACCCGAAAGATACAACCCCTCCGCCGTTTATACTTATCGCAAAATCGTTTACGGATTTCATCTGGTACGGATTGGTTGCGATGTTCATAACGCACGATATATCAACACCCGATTTTTCCATGATCCTTTTAAGGCCTGTCAGTGTTCCGTCCGTCTGCGGAATAAGCCCTCCGCTTGTGTAGCTTAATTTTTTGATTGCCCTTTCCGCTATTTTCTCAGGAAAACAGTGTGTGTGAAAATCTATTATCATATATATATTCCTTCTTCCTTGATTATAATTATAACACTCTTTTCAAAAATTGCAATAAAAACTTGCAACCGACTTTGTTGCAATCTGATACTTTTTTGTGCAAAGCATGAAAACAAGCCGAAAAAAGCGGTTGTGTTACGATATTTCATTTTTAATTTTTTTGTTTTATAATTAGAATAGAAAAAAATATAAGGAGTGAACAAGTCAATGAAAACTTTTTCGACAAAACGCATTATTTCGTTCATTGCGGCTTTAGCGATGATTATAACCTCGCTCGCAGCGGTTACCGTTTCTGCCGCACCCGACCTGACACAGGATTTTGTAAAGACATTTAAAGAATCCAACTCAACCGCCCAGGCGGCAGATTCGCTCATTAGAACAAAAGACGCATGGGGCAGCTATCCTGCTCAGCCGCAGGCTTATATGCTCAGAGGCGGCAACGATATTCAGGGCAGAAACAGCGGCGATATTGAGTCAAATGCCGACAACGATATTACTCTTTTTGACGGCACAACAGGTTCTGCAGTCAATATTATTCCGGGAGCAACCGGGGTTTCGGGCAGTACAAACACCGTCTATGGTATAACAGTTGCCGGGCAGGAAAACACGGCTTCCCCAACCCCCCGCGCATGGTTTGACAAATCAACGCTTAAAGATAATGACAAAATTGTTGTAAGCGTTTATGTAAAAGCTTCAAATTCAGGTAAAAAAACAAAATTTACGCTCGGAATTCTGAACAACTCCCAGCCCGCTTACGACTATAATGTATTCACCGATACTTACGGCAGAGAAGGCATGGATGTAACCGATACATGGAAAAAGTTCAGCGGTGTAATCACAATCCCGACAGGATTTGAAAGCGCTTCCATGAGCACAAAAGATTGGTATACATTCCAGATGGGTTATCCGCAGAATACGACGGAAGCAAAAATAAATGTTTCCTGCATTTATGCCGCAAAGGCAAAGGCGGTTGACATTAAAACCGATATTGACAGTGCTGTTGCAGCCCCCGGCGATACGCTTAACGCTTCTGCCGAAATTCTCAATCAGGTAGGCACAACCGGCGGCGTTTCGCAGGATGTCACATGGTACATAACCGATAAAACGAGAGCAAACATCATAACCGACGGGATAACCGTATCGGCGGACGGCAAAATCACCGTTTCCGACGCAGCAGAAAACGGAACGTACTATGCTGTTGCCGTTGCAAATGCCGACGAAACAATGGTTTCGGGCAAGGCGTTTCAGGTTAAAGGCGGAGCAATTAATGTTTCAAAGGATTTTGTAAAAACATTTAAAGAATCCAACTCCACCGCCCAGGCGGCGGATTCACTCGTAAAAACAAAGCCGGGAGAAGACGGCGCTTATATGCTTAGAGGCGGAAATGATTACAACGGAAGAAACTCCGGTTTTCCGGAGACAGGCGGCGATATGTCTTTGACTTATTTCGACGGCGGTTCCGGTAAATCGGCGATAATGTTAAAGCATGAAAAGGCAGAATCCGACACAACGAACGAAGCCAACGCAGTTCACGGGACATCGCTTATAACACCGGAATCAAGTGGCGGTATACCCAGAACGTGGTTTGACAAATCAGGTCTCAAGCCGGGCGACAAGCTTGTTGTAAGCATATATGCAAAAACCGTTGAAGAAGGCAAGATCACAAAGTTCAACCTTGGATTAAGCAAATACAACTTACCCTCGGCAACAGTCTTTACCGACACATACGGTAAAAGCGGCATGGAGGTTAATAACGAATGGAAAAAGTTTGCCGGCGTTATTACCGTTCCGAGTGACTTTACCACAACTGATGTGTATACGCTCCATTTCGGCTTTGCGCAGAACACCAAGATGGAAAAGATGGCTGTTTCCTGCATTTATGCGGCGACAGCAAAGGCTGTTGACATAAACGCAAGCCTTTCAAAAGAGACCGCACAGCCGGGCGATACGCTCACCGCTTCGGCAGAAATTCTCAATCAGATAGGCACAACTGCGGGCGTTTCGCAGGATGTCAACTGGTATGTGGCAAATGAGGACAGAAGCGAAGTTCTTACGGATTCCGGCATAACCGTTTCGGAGGACGGAACCGTTTCAATTGCAGACAGCGCCGAAAAGGGCACATACTATATCGTTGCAATGTCCGCAAACAACAGGAAGATGCTCAAAGGCGCAAAGCTCTTGGTTGAAGGAAAGGACTGTTCAATTAACCTTACAAAAACGGGTAACGGCAGCGTTTCTTACGAAAAAACCGACGGCACTTCCGTAACGCTTTCAGACGGTGCAAACACGGTTGAAGGCGGCAACAGCGCCTTCACGTTTACTCCAGATGAAGGATATGAAATAACATCGATTGAATTCGGCGGCGCATCAATCCCCATTTCGGATAAACACGGATTTTCATCGATTCTCACAATTGACGGCACAAAGGAGCTTAAAGTAACATTTTCCGTAAGGTCTCCCGAAGCGCCTTCTGTTTCGTCGGAAGATCCGATATTCGTCGCAAATTACGACTATACCCATCTTGTTCAAGGTGCGGCGCCTTCAAATGCAATACTCGGGTATGCAACGCTTGACCTCGGATACGGTAACACGATTTCGGAATGCGGATATATTCTCGCAAACGAAAGCGGCAAAACCGTTACGCTGCCTGCGTATGTTATCCCGTCGGGCGGCGGAAAATACGGTATCAGAGCCGTAGGCGCAGCGCTCACGGCAGGAGTGTACAAATTCACACCGTATGTTAAGCTTGCGGACAATACCGTAATTTACGGCACCGAAAAAACAGTAACGATTTCATAAAACCTCAAATGTAATAACACTTTTTTACCTCAAGAGCTGCGGCAAGATGATTTAGTCTTGCCGCAGCTCCCTTCTTTTTGACAGGCAAAGCCTTAATATGATACATTTTTAAAAAAACTGCGTAATTCCGCTGCCGAAACAGAACGGATTATGGTATTTTATTTAAAAAAAATAAATGATATACTATAGGTAAATGATTTATAAGGAGGCAATACCATGAAACGAATAATCCCTTTATTTTTAACTTTGGCGCTGATTCTCACCTGTATGGTTCGGGTGACGGTTTCTGCTTCGGCGGATCTTTCGGCGGATTTCGTAAAAACTTATGTTGAACAGGATTCGACAAAGAGGGCGGACGAAAATCTCATCAAGGAAACCCCGGCCGGAAAAGACTGCTATATGCTTTGGTCGGGCGCAGATATCGGCGGAAGAAATTGCA
>JAXGBA010000134.1:0-10729 GCA_034186235.1 Clostridia bacterium
CCGCAAGGAACTATCCTCAGGAATTTATCCAGACGGGTATTTCGGCAATTGACGGGCTTAATACCCTGGTTCGAGGACAGAAGCTTCCCATATTTTCGGCAAGCGGTCTGCCGCACGCAAACCTTGCGGCGCAGATTGCCCGTCAGGCACAGGTAAGGGGAACGAACGAGCCTTTTGCGGTTGTTTTTGCAGCTATGGGTATTACATTTGAGGAGTCGAACTTTTTTGTTGAAAGCTTTAAGGAAACAGGCGCAATTGACAGGACTGTTATGTTCGTCAACCTTGCAAACGACCCCGCAATAGAGAGAATCGCAACACCCCGTATGGCATTAACGGCAGCGGAATATCTTGCGTTTGAGTGCGATATGCATGTGCTGGTAATCCTGACGGATATCACAAACTACGCCGACGCCCTTCGTGAGGTTTCGGCGGCGAGAAAGGAAGTTCCTGGAAGGCGCGGCTACCCCGGTTATATGTATACCGACCTTGCATCGCTTTATGAACGCGCCGGAAGGCAGAGGGACAAAAACGGGTCTATCACGATGATTCCGATTTTAACCATGCCCGAGGACGACAAAACCCATCCTATTCCCGACCTTACCGGGTATATCACCGAGGGGCAGATTATCCTCAGCCGTGAACTTTACAGGAAAAATATTATGCCGCCGATTGATGTTCTGCCGTCGCTTTCAAGACTTAAGGATAAGGGTATCGGCGAGGGCAAAACCCGTGAGGACCACTCAAACACAATGAATCAGCTTTTTGCCGCTTACGCAAGAGGCAAGGAGGCAAAAGAACTTATGACGGTTCTTGGCGAAGCGGCGCTTACCGATATCGATAAGCTTTATGCCGAATTCGCCGACAGGTTTGAAAAGGAATATGTCTCCCAGGGGTATACCTCCGACCGCTCTATTGAGGAAACTCTTGACATAGGTTGGAAGCTGCTTTCGATACTCCCGAGAGGAGAACTCAAACGAATCAAGGATGAATTTTTGGATAAGTATTATCAGGAATAGGGGTGATGCAAGTGGCTTCAACGCAGGTTAATCCTACAAGAATGGAGCTGACGCGCCTCAAAAAGAAGCTTGCCACCGCAATGAAAGGGCATAAGCTTCTCAAAGATAAACGGGATGAGCTTATGAGGCAGTTTCTTGATATGGTGCGTGAAAACAAGGCTCTGCGCGAAAATGTGGAGCGGGGCATTAAAAATGCCAACATGAATTTCGTGCTTGCAAACGCCGTTATGAGGAGCGAGGTTGCAAAAACTGCGCTCATGGCACCGAAACAGTCGGTTTCCATAGATGTTTCTAAGCGGAATGTTATGAGCGTTGAAATCCCGGTTTTCGACTGCAAAACAAGAACTTCCGACACAAACGATATATATTCCTACGGTCTCGGTTTTACTTCGTCCGACCTGGATTTTGCGGTTAAATCGCTTTCGGAGGTGTTCCCGGATATGCTCAGGCTTGCTGAAATTGAGAAGTCGTGCAGGCTTATGGCGGCGGAAATCGAAAAAACGAGGCGAAGGGTTAACGCTCTTGAGCATGTTGTGATTCCGGAAACGCAGGAGAGCATTAAGTATATTACGATGAAGCTTGACGAAAATGAGCGCAGCACGCAGATCAGGCTCATGAAGGTCAAGGATATGATGATTAAAGAGAATATCGAAAAAAAGTATATGGCTGAATAAGTGTTAATATGCCAAAGCATAATTATGCTTTGGCATATCTAATGGGGAGAGAACATTATGAAAATGGTAATTCAGCGGGTAAATTCCGCTTCTGTGGATATAGACGGAAAGACCGTCGGCAAAATCGGCAAAGGGTATCTTATGCTTCTCGGTGTGGGGGAAGGCGATACCGGGGAGATTGCTGAAAAAATGGTCGATAAGCTTTTCAGGCTGAGAATTTTTGAGGATGAAAACGGCAAAACAAACCTTTCGGCGGAGAGCGTCGGGGCGGAAATATTGGTGGTTTCGCAGTTTACGCTTTATGCGTCTTGCAGAAAGGGCAACCGCCCGAGCTTTACGGATGCGGCACCGCCGGATTTGGCAAACAGGCTTTATGAAAAAGTTATAGAGCTTTGTGGGAGCAGGTTTTCTAAAACCGAACACGGCGAATTCGGTGCGGATATGAAGGTTTCGCTCGTGAATGACGGGCCGTTTACCGTGGTGCTTGACAGCGGCGAATTAAATATTGTGTAATGGGAGTTGAATACATATGGAAGAACTGAATTTTTTTAACCAGGGAGTTTTTTTGCTCAGGCTGTTTATTGCCGGGTTGTGCGGCTTTGCGATAGGCTTTGAGCGCAAAAACAGGGCAAAGGAAGCCGGCATAAGAACTCACTTTGTGGTTGCCTGCGCTTCTGCGCTTATGATGATTATTTCAAAGTACGGCTTTGCGGATACCGTGACCGAGGCCGGGAATTACATTTACGGTACCCGTGGCGCAGACGGCGCAAGAATTGCCGCACAGATTGTAAGCGGCGTCGGTTTTTTGGGTGCTGGCATGATTTTTGTACATAAAAACACGATTAAGGGTCTTACGACTGCCGCCGGAATATGGGCAACCGCCGGAATAGGCATGGCAATCGGTGCGGGAATGTACTTTATCGGCATTGCAACAACGGTAATAATTCTGCTCGCACAGATTTTTCTTCACAATCCCATTCCGTGGCTTGTGGTTCATGAAACCAAAACGATTGCCGTAATGGGTGTAACGGAAGAAGGCTTCAGGCAAAAAACTACGCTTATGCTTCTTGATATGAAAATCCATGTGACGGATGTGACGGTCTATCGCCACAGGGATGCCGGAACGAGTGATTATGTGTTTACGGTGGAGCTTCCGTCGGGGTTTGACGAGGATATTCTGATTTCAAAATTCGATTATGATGTGAAAATCGGGAGCAGCTTATGATAAAAAAACTGACGGCGGCGGTGATTTTTGCCGCAATGCTTATTAATATTACCGCATTTGCAGAAACTGCGGACTGCACAAAGCTTAAGAATAAGGCGGTTTACTTTTCGGGTGAAATGTATCTGCCGGTGCGTGAATCGCTTGAAATGTGCGGATTCAAAACTGTGTGGAGCAAAGATGATTTTTCATATAAAGCGGAGAAAAACGGGAGAATGGTTTCGGTTCCGGTAAAGTCCGATAAGGTGTACTTAAACGGCGATGAAATAACGCTTGAAATGCCAACCGCATTCCGAAACAATGTGCTTTATATGCCAAAGTCCGCAGCTGAAAAGCTGTGCGGCGTTGAATTTGAGCTTTCAAATAAAAATATCAATTTTTCGGTCGGTGACGATTTTAGGTTCCCGTCTGCCAAAAACTATAACGGTTTTTATATCTGCGATAACGGTTTTGTTTTTAAGCCGTATTATATTTCGCAGAGCGGTGCGGCGGAGTATGCCGATACAGTAGGGAAAATTGCGGATTCCCTGCCGGGCGTACGTATATTCAGCATGCTTGTGCCGGAGGGGTCGGAAATATATGCGCCGAAAAATCTTAAGTGCGGTCAGACCGATGCTTTTAAGACGGTTGCGAGTATGCTTCCCGAAACAGTTACGTCGGTTAATGTTTGCTCCGAACTTTACGGACACGCTGCGGAAAAGATTTATTTTAATACCGACCACCACTGGACGCAGCGCGGCGCATATTACGCCTACGGAGAATTCCTTGGCGCAGCCGGCGGAAATATCGACCCGATATCATCGTTCCGGAGCTGTGATTTCTATAATTTTAAGGGTTCTTATATGAAGGAAGGGCTTGGCGGCGATTATTCGGAAATTTTGGAGCGCTTTATGCCGAAGTCCGAAAATATCGGGTATATCTATGAGGGCAGCGACCCCGGCGGAGCAAAAACTCAAATCCGCATTGTCAATCCCGATGACAACACTTATGCCTGCTTTATAGGCGGCGACAATGCGCTCACCGAGCTTTGCGGAACAGATAAAAGCGACAGGGTGCTCTGCATAGTCAAGGAATCGTTCGGCAATGCTCTTGCAACCTGGGCGGTGAACAATCATAAAACTGTGTATGTTGTTGATGTGAGGAAATTTGACGGCTCTCTCCGAAAACTTCATGAGCAGACCGGCTTTGATGACCTTCTTATTGAAAGTTATGCGGAATCCGTCGGCAGCCGTGACCTTCGTGAGGCGCTTAAAGGAATAATATAAAACAAATCGGGCTGCGGCAAATTTGTTTTGCCGCAGCCTCTTTCGTTTGCCTTCTATATATCCGCTTTGAAGAGTGAAGCTTCGGTTATTTTCGTTTTTTCCGATATAAGCTTAATCTGCTTCGGGAAAAATCCTACTCTGTTTGAAATAAGCGTTCGGCTTTGGTTTATTTCGGCGTCTATTATTGTGGAATTGATTTTTTCGCTGTAACAAAGCATAATCCTGAGCGAAACTTTATCAGTTCCGAACTCAACATGGGGAATGCTGAAATCTCCGCATTTTGCCGGTGTTTTTCCGGGAAGCGAAAAGCCGAATGACCTGAAATTTTCATCATCCTTAATATCTTTTACGGTTTTGTATAACGGCGGAATATCTTCGCAGATATCGCAGCCTTCCGCTATTGAATACTGTGCGGAATTGCCTTTGAAATTAAGTTTAAGTTCAACTTCGTTTTCGCCGTCCGAAAACCTTACCGCAAAGAAATCGGAGTCATTTTTTTCAAGCTTTATATCGATATAATAGCTTGTTTTCGGCAATATTTCCGCAGATAACCCTTCAATATCGCATAAATGTTCGGTTTTCGGAAAAAGTTCCGGCAGCCATTTCGTTCCAAGGTTTCCGCCTTCAAACTGCAGTAGCTCACGGTGAACCACGCATGAGCCCCACCCGGCACCGCCGAGCCAGCCTGCCATTATGACCCTTCCATCATCGGTTTTAACCGCCATAGGCACTGAAAGACCTTCGTAAACATCATATCCCTTTGCGGCATAATCGATATATTTGTCCGAATTCTTTTCGGTCCTCCAAAAGCCCGTAACGCCCATTATGAGATATTTGTATCCGTTCCATTCAAAAAATGACGGGCACTCACCGGTGTTCAACATTTTCGTACCGTGACCGCATGGCGGAAATCCGCTTTTCACGATTTTCCACGGCTTGTCCATGCCTTCGCTTTCCCATATGTTATCCCCCGAATACATAACCAGTCTTCCGTTTTCTTCATACACGCTCGGATTCGTTACTGGCGCGCAAATTTTGTTGCTCGGGGTGAAGTGTATTCCGTCGCAGCTTTCGGCGTATGTTGCGCCGAACGGGTATTTTCCGCTTTTGAAAATATCCTCAAACGGTACAATTTCGGATTTTTTGCAGCCGGCAGGCGGATAAAGCTTGTCTTTTGCTATCATTCTGTCGGTGTGAAGCCCGTAAACAGAATAGTATTTTCCTTCGTGATAAAAAAGTGTGCCTGTGCCGACCGATTGCCATTGCTCTTCTATATCAGTTACCGCACCGACATCCTCCCAGGTTATAAAATCCTTCGTTATCATATGTTCAAAGTGGTGCCCTCCGCAGCTCCAGCGGTTTTGATGGTGGTGCGTATCGGGCATATAAAGCATATGATATATGCCGTCATGATAAAAATTCACGATATCGCCTATGAATGTGTTATGCCCGAAGGGTGTGTAATAGTTAAGCGTTTTATCAAGCTTTTTCTTTTCAATAAAAAGCTTGGCGGTGCTTGTGTCATTTGAATATCCGATGTTCTCGGCAAAATCATAATTGCAGAAAATGCTGCTGCGTTCGGGTTCTGAGAGTTTGCCGTAAATGAGGTTGTAATTTACAACTTTTCCGCCGTACACAAGCCTGAAATGCGTTTTGTCAACAACGATATACAAATCGTCTTTGACAATGTCGCAAAGCTCGGTCGGTACTCCGAGGTGAAGCGTGTTCCAGTTTTCGTGTTCGGATGTGAAATGAAATTCGGTTATAACTGCCGAAACCACGCCGTTTTCATCGGCAAACGGCGTGTAGCCTTCGCCGCAGTCAAACGGTTCAAGGTCATTTATATTCAGCTTTTTATATGAAATGCTGCAGAGCCCGGGAATATCAAAGATTTTTTCGTCCGTCGGCGGAAGCTTTTTAAGGCGCAACCTCAGCACAATTCCGTCCGGAGAATACTTGTAATCGTTTATGCTTTTTATGTCAAGATTTGAAAAGTCATAGCATTTAACATTTTGAATAATCATAGCTGCACCTCTCTGTATTTAATAAAATCTTTGAAATCGCCGATTCCGTCTAGGATATTCGCCGAAACCGCAGAGAAAAGCGCCGCACCCATTGCCGCCTCTTCGCTTTGCTGCGATATTTTTACCGGCTTTTTGAAAATGTCTTTTAACACAAGCCCAAATACGCTGTTTTTCTGCACGGCATTTCCCGATGCGATAACCGAGGTTTTTTCGCTGTCTTCAAAAAAGTCATAAAGCTCACGGCAGATTCCGTAAACAACCCCTAAAATCATCTGCCCGGCAGTGAAGTTTTTGTCCGTTATACTGCGGATTTCTGCGGTAAGATCGGGCTGCTGCCTGGTTCCTTTAAATGTGGTTCTGAATTTAAGCGGCTGCCGGTTTTCAAAAAAAGCTTTTTCCGCAAGTTCGTTCATGGTGCGGTAAACGGCTGCGTCGCTTCCGCCGGAGGCCTTAACAAATTCCCTGAAAAGCTTTTCCGTCAGAGCAAACGACTGCCCTCCGCATAGCGCAGAACCGCACACGATATATTTATTTTTGCAAAGCGGTCTGATTTCGTTTGCGTTGCCCTCTGAAAATCTGCCGTTTTTAACTGCCGAAATCTGACTGCCCGTTCCGATATTTACCAGTATGCCATTGTTCAAATCATCGACAGAACCAAGGAAGCTCGCCTGATTATCGCCTATTGCGGCAGAAACGGGTATACCTTTATATTCTCCGCAAACTAAAAAATCATCCGTCACATCAGGGAGCGAAATTCCGCTTTCACCGAGAAGTTTTATTTTTTCGGTTTCAAACCGATTGCCCTCCATATCGAAAAGCCCGAAGCTTGCTGCAACCGATGAATGAATTATCGGTTTTGCATTGCCCGTGAGACGCATTGCGGCATAATCCGCTATATTGCAGAATGTGACGGCGTTTTGCGAAATATTTTTGTTTTCAATATTATAAAAATGAGTTGCAAAGCCAAAGCCGGTTGAAACGGGAAGCCCCGTCAGCCGTTTTATTTTTTCGCAGTATGTTTCGCCGCCGCATTTAATATCTCCGCGTTTATCCTGCCATGTCACAAAATCGGACACAGCATTGCCGCACTTGTCAACATAGAGTATTCCGTGCATCTGCCCGGTAATTCCGATTGATTTCACCCCCGGGAAACCGTTAATAACAGAGTCTGCAAGCTTTTGCACCTTTTCGGTAATCCGATTTGGGTCCTGCTCGGAAAACACTCCGTCGCTTTTAACCTCGCAGCCGTTCGGAATGGTGTAAAACTCAATCTGCTGCTTTTGCGTTATATTGATTACAGCCGCACTTATTGTTGTTGTGCCTATATCAATCCCGACCGCAAGAACATCACCGTCATTTATCTGAGATGCGATTTCAAAATCGGTTTCGCTGAATTTATATTCGTCATATTCCTTATTTTTATAAGAATCTATAATACGGCTGCAAAGCGAAAGCTGATCGGAGTGCGAGCCGAATTCCTTTTCAATTTCACGCTTTCTTTTGTCGGTCAGTTCATTTATGGTAACAACATTGTCAAAAAGAAGCTTTATGTCCGCAATCGAGATGCCGGCAAGCCGTAAAAGCTTGATTTTGTTAAGCCTTTGCTCGTCTTTCTCGGTGTATTCCCGATACCTGTTTGCGCGGCGCTGCACTTTAAGCAGCCCCTTGCTTTCATAAATATATATAGCTTTTTTCGATATGCCCGTTTTTTGTGCAATTTCATTTATAAGCATTCTGCCACCGCCCTTTATTACTATTATAAACTATAACCTTAGGGTAATGTCAAGTCTTTTTAAACAAAATCGGGCTGCGGCAAATTTGTTTTGCCGCAGCCTCTTTCATATTATTTATCATATTTTTCAAAATATGTGTTGTACAAAGTCTTTAGTTCCACGCCGTCGCTGCCGTCCATAATTATGTATTCAACGCTGTTTTCGGTTTTGTTTTCGGTCATAAGCGGTACGGATAAAGCGTCGTAAATTATTTCCGCCGCGCCCTCACGCATGAGATATTCCGTTATATCTCCGTATCTCGATTTTATAATTCCGATTCTTTCGGCAGCGGCAATATATCCGTTCGGGTAACCGCCCTCCTTTATCGCCATGGGTTCATATCCGAGAGCGTTAACGATGATTTTCAGCGCATCTCTGAGAGTTATAAAATCGTTCGGTGCAAACAGATTCGGAGGTGTGCCTGCGTTCGTTCCGTGCAATTCGTTGAAATCATCTCTTAAAAACAGTTCCTCTTTGCCTGTTTCGTTGCCGTTTTCGTCCACAACTACGGCGTAAAGCTTTTCGGTTTCATAAACCCCGTTTACAAGCCCCAGATTGCGGCAGTAGGTGATATACGGGTTTGCCCAGAAATCTTTCGGAACATCTTTGAAATAATAGCTGTTGACGGTAGGCTTGGGGTCGTTTTCGCCGAGCATAGCCGAAATCAGCTTACAGAACTCCGCACGAGTTATGTTTTTTTCGGGGTAAAAGTTCCCGTCCTCGTAGCAGCTCACAATATGATACTTTTTGAGCGCTTCGATTTTTTTCTCTGCGCTGCCTTCGGCGTATACGCAAACCGATGACAGCAAACAGATAACAAGAATTAACGCAAGCAGTTTTTTCATATAAATCCGTTCCTTTCAAATATGTTTTTCGATGAGTGTTTTAATTGTTTTCGGATATTTGTCGCTATTTACACCTTCTTTAGTAATGTAAAAAAACAAATGATTATTAGTTTTTTTACAACTTTTTTCAACAATAGCTATCAACATGGAAATTGCTACTGACATTTGACTAAGCGCTATTGATAGTTCAAAATTATTATTGGGTGTCGCTATTGATAACAAAATAAGAAATAATGTCTCTGCAATGCAAATTCTTGAACAAATTTTCTTATAATTATTCTTTTCTGTTTTGGTTACGGTTTTATTATAATGGATAACAGGCTCATTTGGTAATATTATGGTTAATGATATTATCTGTAAAATTCCTTATACCACTTTGCAAACTTCCTTAAGCCTTCGGAGAGGGGGGTGGATGGCTTAAAGCCGAAATCGTGCTCTAAGGGCTTTGTGTCGGCATATGTTACGGGCACATCGCCGGGCTGCATGGGGACAAGCTCCTTATGTGCTTCAAAATCGTAATCCTCCGGCAAAACTCCTGCTGCTACAAGCTCTTTCTGGAGCGTATCTACAAAGTCAAGAAGATTTTCCGGGTGGTTGTTCCCTATATTATATACCCTGTACGGCGGAATGGGCAGACCGTCCTCTCCGTCCTTTTTCTCGGGCGCCGACGCAGTAACCTTTATTACGCCCTCGGCAATATCGTCAACATATGTAAAGTCGCGTTTGCAGTTGCCGTAGTTGAAAATCTTGATTGTTTCGCCGTTTATCAGCTTGTTTGTAAACCCGAAGTACGCCATGTCCGGGCGGCCTGCCGGGCCGTATACCGTGAAAAACCTCAGCCCGGTTGACGGTATATTATAAAGCTTGCTATAGGAATGTGCCATAAGCTCGTTCGATTTTTTTGTTGCCGCATACAGCGAAAAAGGAGTGTCGGTTTTATCATCGGTGCTGTACGGAATTTTCTTGTTGGAGCCGTAAACCGATGAGCTTGACGCATAAACAAGGTGGTCGGTTCCGAAGCTTCTGCAAGCCTCTAAAATATTGTAAAAACCTATTATGTTGCTCTCGATATACACATCGGGGTTTGTTATGCTGTAGCGCACCCCTGCCTGCGCCGCGAGATTTATCGTAACATTCGGCTTGTATTTTTCGTAAACATCAAATAAGAGGCTGCGGTCTGCGATGCTGCCTTTGATAAATGTCCAGTTTTTGCCGAGGGTGTCTATTTCATCAAGGCGGTATTCCTTTATTGAAACATCATAGTAATCGTTCATGTTGTCAATCCCGACAATTTTGATGTCCGGATATTTTTCAAACAGTTTTTTTGCCGTGACAGACCCTATAAACCCTGCCGCACCGGTAAGCAATACGCATGAATTGTTTAAATCGATATTTGTATTAAGCATTATAATCAACTCCTTATAGATAGTATAACATTTTTTTGCCGTAAGGTCAACAATTTACATAAAAATAACATATTGCGGCTTTTGAAATTAACACACCCGGATTTATAATAAAAACGGGGCAATCCGAGCCGAAAAAAGCGATTCCCGAATGTGATACTTTTTAAAAAACACATAGCAATAAAGCCAAAAAAAGCGAACGGATTGTGGTATTTATTTTGAAATGTTTTGTGATATAATTAAAGTAAATAAAAGTTTTGTAACAATTTTAAGGAGGAATGTTTTATGAAACGACTTATCACACTGTTCCTTGTACTGACAATGCTTGTCACGAGTCTCGCAGCAGTGACGGTATCGGCTTCTGCCGACTTGTCCGAGGATTTTGTGAAAACTTATGTTGAACAGGATTCGACAAAGAGGGCGGACGAAAATCTCATCAAGGAAACCCCGGCCGGAAAAGACTGCTATATGCTTTGGTCGGGCGCAGATATCGGCGGAAGAAATTGCA
>JAXGBA010000135.1:0-7025 GCA_034186235.1 Clostridia bacterium
AAAAACGGTTTCGAGCGGCAGCGTGGTAAATTCCGAGGGCGTGCCGGTAAAGAATGTTGAGATAAATGTCAAAAACCCGGGCGCAATCGTGGAGGGCGAGATGGCAACCGTAAGGAGGTTGTCGCCGCCCCTTACCTTATCACCGGCAACATAGGAAAGCCCCGTAACCTTGCCGCCGGCAGCTGCGGTATATGTCTTTTCGCTGCCGTAGAAAAATGTTCCGTAAGAATTGCAGGCAATATCGCCCACCATTACGGTTGCCATCTCGCCCTCCACGATTGCGCCCGGGTTTTTGACATTTATCTCAACATTCTTTACCGGCACGCCCTCGGAATTTACCACGCTGCCGCTCGAAACCGTTTTTATGCTGCCGTACACAACCGAGTTTGACGAAGCAAGCGTTATCGCCGCAGATTCGCCGTTTCGGAGTTTTCCTGCATCGTCCACATTAAACGGAACCTTAAGCACAAGGTTTTCGGTATCCTTCACCGTTGCAAGCTGCTGACCGGCTGAAACATCGTCCCCGTTTTTAACATTTATATCGGTTATAACCCCGCCGAAGGTGAACTTCACGGTCAGATCAGCCTGATTTTTCTTCGCAGTATTAAGCGAATCCGCCGCCTTCTGAACATTTTCTTTGGCGGTTGCGATGTTTTTATTAACATCATCGGGGTCGATTTCGTAGAGAATATCGCCCTCCTTAACCTGCTGCCCTTCCTCTATGTAATCGGCAATAATGTCGCCCTTAAGCATCGATGTTACGGAATACTCATCATTGGGCTGAATTGTTCCGCTCGCCTCAATAACCTTTGAAATATCGCCACGTTCAACCTTGGCGGTGTTTACGGTTTCCTTTTTATCCTGTCCTCCCAATTTCGAAAACAAAACCAAACCGACAACCGCCAAAATCGCTATTGCAATCACAATAATAAGCGCTTTCGGGATTTTCTTTCTGTGCCCGCTCTTTGCGCCTTTATTCCTTTTGAACATACTCAAAAGCAACTCCTTCCGAACAAATATATGTCATATTGCCACTTTAACACAAAAAAATGTTGCCGTTTTGACAGATTTGTGAAAAATCTGTGAATTAATTAACTGATTAACTGTTTTTTCGTATTCAAGTGCATTTCCTCAAAATTTGAAGCTCTCCCAAAATCAGCGGAGAGCTTCAAATGTCGCTTCAAAAGTAACCTCGCCATCCAGGCTTTTGCGGACGGGATTTCCGTCTTTTATAACGATATATCCTCTATCAGAGCCCATTTTCGGGATTGAAACGGAGCCGGGATTCAATATAAAAATGCCGTCTTCCTCCTTGAAAATCGGAATGTGGGTATGCCCGTAAAGCAGCACGGAGCCTTTGTTCAGCGGCGGAACCGGCAGATGCCCGTGCGTTGCGTAGTAATCCACGCCGTCTATCGACAGCAAAAGGCAGTTCGCCGAAACATCAAAATCAAGCACCATATTGTCCACCTCGGCGTCGCAGTTGCCCCTGACCGAAAGGATTTCGCCGCTCATTTCATTAAGCATTTTTATTACCGCTTTCGGGTTATATTTATATGTAAGGTCATTCCTCGGCCCGTGGTAAAGAATATCCCCGAGCAGCAGCAGGCGGTCGCAGCCTTCCCTTTTATAAGCCTCAATCAGCTTTCCGCAATAGAATTCCGAGCCGTGTATATCCGAAGCCACCATCAAATTCAACTGTTTTTCCTCCGTTTCCGTTTACAGCCGCGGCAGGTTTTGCAGTCGCCGCAGCAGCCTTTATTTTTTATTTCGTGAATAATTGCCGACGCCGCCCATATTATGACAAGCGCCAAAATTATATATGAAGCAGCGTTCACAAAATCACCCCTAAAATTATATGAGCAATGAATGCCGCAATCCACGCAACCGTGCACTGAATAATGCAAATCCCGACAGCCCATTTTCCGCCGAGCTCATTCTTTACCGCCGCAATCGCAGCAACGCATGGTGTATAAAGAAGCGAGAAAACAAGAAACACAAAGGCAGTTTTCACGGTGAACATCGTGGAAATAAGCTTCGCCGAGCCGCCCAGCAAAACCGTGAGCGTGCTGACAACGCTCTCCTTTGCGGCAAAGCCGGTTATAAGCGCAGTTGACGCTCTCCAGTCGCCAAAGCCGAGAGGTTTGAAAATCGGCGCAACAAAGCTTCCGATAAGCGCAAGCAGGCTTTTGGAGGAATCCGAAACAACATTCAGCCTTGTATCAAATGTCTGCAAAAACCATATGATTACCGACGCAAGAAATATTATCGTGAACGCTTTTGATATGAAATCCTTCGCCTTTTCGCCGATGAGCCTGAGCACATTTTTAAGCCCCGGCATACGGTAGTTTGGCAGCTCCATAACAAACGGAACCGGTTCACCCTTAAACGCCCTGCCCCGTATCAGCAGTGCAAAAAGCACAGCTGTGATTATGCCGATAAAGTAAAGCCCGACCATGACCGCCGCCGCATATTTCGGGAAAAACACAGCGGTGAAGAGGGCATAAATCGGCAGCTTTGCAGAGCAGCTCATAAATGGCGTGAGCATAATCGTCAGCTTTCTGTCACGGTCGGACGGAATGGTCCTTGTTGACATAATCGCCGGAACCGAACACCCGAAGCCTATAAGCATAGGCACAAAGCTGCGCCCGGAAAGCCCGATTTTTCTGAGTATTTTATCCATTACAAAGGCAATTCTTGCCATATAGCCGCTGTCCTCCAGAACCGAAAGGAAGAAAAACAGCACCACTATTATGGGAAGGAAGGACAAAACGCTCCCCACGCCCGCAAAAACACCGTCTATAATCAGCGAATGCACAACGGGATTTATGCCGTATGCGGTCAGCCCGGCATCGCATAAAGCCGTGAATTTCGATATTGCAATTTCCATCAGGTTGGAAAGATGTTTCCCGATAACCGAAAACGTAAGATAGAAAATCAGCGCCATAACAGCGGCAAACGCAGGAATTGCCGTGTATTTTCCGGTCAGAATTTTATCTATGCGGCGGCTTCTTGCGTGTTCTCGGCTCTCCTTGGGCTTAACAACCGTTGCGGCGCACACGCTTTCTATAAACGAAAACCTCATATCCGCCAGCGCAGCGCACCGCTCCTTGCCGCACTCCTGCTCCATCTGCACTATAATATGCTCCAGCATTTCAAGCTCGTTTTCCGAAAGATGAAGCGCATCTATTATTTCCTCATCGCCCTCGACAACCTTCGTCGCCGCAAAGCGAACCGGGATTTTATATTTTTTTGCATGGTCCTCGATAAGGTGGATAATCGCATGGATACAGCGGTGCATTGCTCCGCCGTCGGACCCGCCCGCACTGCAGAAATCCATACGCCCCGGGCGTTCCCTGAAAGCCGCAACGTGAATTGCGTGCTCGGAAAGCTCCGCTATGCCCTCGCCCTTCGCCGCCGAAATCGGCACAACCGGCACACCGAGCATCTCCTCCAAGCGGTTAACCAATATCGAACCGCCGTTTTCACGCACCTCATCCATCATATTCAGCGCCACAACCATTGGTATGTCAAGCTCTATAAGCTGCATGGTTAAGTAAAGATTGCGCTCTATGTTCGACGCATCCAGTATATTTATAATTCCCCTCGGGCGGTTTTCAAGCAGAAACCGCCTCGTGACAATTTCCTCGCTGCTGTACGGCGAAAGCGAATATATCCCCGGAAGGTCCGTTATAAGCGAATCGGGATAACCCTTTATCACGCCGTCCTTACGGTCTACCGTTACCCCCGGGAAGTTCCCCACATGCTGATTTGCCCCCGTAAGGCGGTTGAAAAGCGTGGTCTTGCCGCAGTTCTGATTGCCGGCAAGCGCAAATGTTATCGTTTCGCCCTTCTGAAGCTTCTCACCCCTCGGTTTTACACGGTATTTCACCGTTTCGCCGACCTTCGGGTGCGCTATATCACTTGGCGGCGGCAAATCGGGTGTTTTCGACTTGCCGTCTGTCGGTTTTACGGTTATGAACGCTGCATCCGCCTTTCTGAGCGTCAGCTCATATCCTCTCACCGTAAACTCAATCGGGTCACCCATCGGAGCGGTTTTTACAGGTGTAACCTCGGTTCCAGGGGTAAGCCCCATATCGAGAATGTGCCTTCTTAGAAGCTTATCCTCGCAGTCGACGGATTCTATATATGCGGATTTTCCTATTTTAATTTCATCAAGAGTCATCTTATCCCCTCCGAATAATATGTTACAACAACTGCGCCGGTTTGTCAATAGGTTTTAATTAAGAAATTACCTTCAATCCGTTCCCCCGCTTTGTTGATATTTCATATCCGGGTATTTTGGAAAATGCCATATTTGCTTTAATTTCTATTAGAAAAGCGACAAAAAAAGCACCTGCAAAATGCAAGTGCTTTTTTTATACACCATCGGGGGCTCGAACCCCGGACACCCTGATTAAGAGTCAGGTGCTCTACCAACTGAGCTAATGGTGCATATTTTTTCCGTCAACAGTTATATATTATAGCAAAAAAAGCACGTTTTGTAAATAGGCAAAACAGACAATGTTGAGGCAAATTTTTAATATATAAATCGTGCATATTTCACAATTGCAAAGTTTTCGTCAGATAACTGCACAAAAAACAGGAACAGCAATGTTTTGCGCAAAACATTGCTGTTCCTGTCCGCTCAGCGATTAAAATCCGCTGCTTACCGTTTCTTCTTTTGCAAGAGGCGAAAGTCCACCGCTCCAGACAAACACCTTGGCATATTTTATTTCAATATTTTTATCCAGTAATACATACACATTTTTCTTACCGTCAAATATTGCCATCGAAACACATATAAATCTGCCGTTTTCATCATATGCGGCTACAATAACTTTTTCATCATGCAATACATCATCGCACGAAACATTAAATTTATAGGAATCCGAAACCTGTTCGACTGTTGTTGCGGTTATATGCGGTCTGACCGGAATTTCCTCAATTCTTTCCGCATGACATTCCGTACATGTATACTTTTTTTCGCCGGTGCTTGTATGTGTTGCTTCCTTTGTAACAATTCCGCCGTCCCACTTATGCGCCTCGGTTACAGAATTTCCGCACTCACATGTCTTTTTATGATTATTTCCGTCCGCTTTTTCCCATGCGCCGTAGTTATGAACATGCACACTGATTTTACCGTTTTCCGCTGCCGCATCCAAATAATTCAAGTTTTCATCTACTACACTGGAGGCATTTACCGAAATCCGATAATCCTTTACTGTACCTTTCGGAACCGAAAACGACAAAGTTACAATTGTTCCGTTTGAGATATCGTTATTTTCCAATCCGTCCCACACCACATTGAACGGATTGGCATTCAGGTTACCCGGGGGCGTCATTGTCAAAGTGTTGAGCGCAGCACCCTGCGTCACCTTAGTCAGTATTATTTCGCTGTCATACGAAAAGGTCAATTTCATACCGATAACACCCTTATTATCTGATATAATAATCGGAACATTAACCGTTTCCGTACCTGAGCCCTGCTCCACAATTACATCTGCAGCCTTAATAGATATACCCTGAGCCTGTACTGTTACAAACATAGCCATCTGCATAAGCACAGCGCAAAGCAAAACCGTGATTCTTTTGGTAATTATATTCATTCCAACGCACTCCTCTCATTATTTGTTGATTTCAATACATCCCTGCAGCAATTCCACCGATACGCCGTTCAAATCCGCATCTATGGTTGACTCATTCTCATGAATCAATGTTAACAGATACTTTGCACCCGGCACAGCATTAGGTGATAATTTAAATGTAAGAATCATCAGATTGCCGGTTTTAATATCTTCAGGCCTAATCTCTATACCGTCCCACAGGAATTTAACTCCGGAATCAAGTGTTTTGGAGCAAGTAAGGGTCAAAACTCCCGAAACTGCGTCCCCGTTTTTAACATTAACAAGTTTCATGGCACTTTCGTCATATTCAAGGCTTAATATCATTCCGAGTATTCCGGGATTTTCCGTTATATCCACAGCAACATCCGCCGTATCTCCCGGATTTGCGTATACTGTATTCATCTTGATTATTGCCTTTTCGGAATCGCCGTTGTCTTCTTCCGGTTTAACCGTTCCGGACGATTGTGTGCCCCCCGAGGCACCCGTTCCTGTCCCTCGCACTCCGCCGCCCGACAAAGTCTCCGACTCAGAAGGCTTATTCGGATTTTCCTCCGCCTTATCTTCAGATTCAGGTTCGGCAGATGAACCTCCCCGGCTATTTTCCGATATTTCAAGCACTTTAAAGTTCCCGCAGAATCTTCTCAAGATTGCAGCCGCCTGACATCTTTCAACCAAATCAAGAGGCGCAATCATATCATTGCCGACTCCCGTAATTATTCCGTATGAATTTGCCCACTTCATACTTTCAACCGCATATCCACTTATTTTATCTTTATCGCTGTACTTATCAAGTTCCGCTGCTTTGGATACATCATATTTTTTATACGAAGCATAACGGAACATAATCGCCGCGAACTGTTCGCGCGTAGCAGTATCATCAGGTCCGAAATGTGTTTCGCTGTATCCGCTTACAATCCCTTTTTCGGACGCCCACACCACCGCATCGCGGTAATATGCGCCGGCATCTGCATCTTCATATATTTTGCCGCGCACAAGTGGCTCTCCTTCAAGGCGCCACAGTATGGTAACAAGCATCGCTCTGGTTACCGTACCGTGCGGAGAAAACTCATTTTCACCCATACCTACCATCAGACCTTCATTCTGTGCAAAGAGCACATCGTCAAAAAACCAATCATTGGGCTTCACATCGGAAAATGTGCCTTCTCCGTTTACGGCAGCCCCGATTACAAGTGCCGAAACGACAAAAACAGCCATTATTGCAGCAAGCATCTTCTTTATCATATCAAACCGTATCCTTTATTCTTAATAACCCAAAACTATTCCGTACCCTTCCGCAAGATATCTGCGGAGAGTTATTATGTCTTTCACATCAACAAGACCGTCCCTGTTGATATCGACCGCCGCCTCATTGCATGTTACATTGTATCCGCCGGTGAT
>JAXGBA010000136.1:0-49551 GCA_034186235.1 Clostridia bacterium
CTATCACAACGGGCTTTTCGCCGCCGAATTCACTTTGCAGTTCGTTAATATCTTCCGGTATTTCATCCAGAAGAACCGGCTCATAATGCCTGTGTTTCGCTTCCTCCGAAATGCCGAGAAATATATGCATAAACCACAATGTCTTTTTAAATAAAGAATCTGTATAAACATAAAGCTTCATAATTAATCACATCCGGCTTTTATTCATCTATATTTTAACATAATATGCGTTTGTACGCAATGAAAAGAAATGGACAAATTTCCTGGATTTCTTTCATATAAAAAGCAGGCCCGGCAGAATTGCCGAACCTGCAAAATATCAAACTATGTAATTTACGGATTCTGAACCGTTTCTGTGCCGCCCGGAAGTTCTGCCTGCTGCAGATCATCCTGTGAGTTTTCCTGCTGTTTGAGGAGTGCGGCATCTTCGTGCACGCCTTCATTTTCTTCGGGTTCCGAAGGTGCATCGCCGGTATCGGCGGTTTCATCAGGCAAAGCAGGCTGTTCTTCAACGTTCTCGGCGGGCTGACTGTTCTTTTCCGCTTCAAGACGCTCCGTCTCAGCCTTTTCCTGCTCTTCCTTTTCCTTAGCCGCTTTTTCGGCTTCTTCCTGCTTTTTCTTTTCCTCCCGAGCCTTTGCCCTTGCAGCAAGCTCTGCCGGGGATTCGGGAACAAGCTGGCCGTTTTCAATAAACGGCATGGGGTCTATCGCCTGTCCGTTATAAATAACCTCAAAATGAAGATGTGGCCCCGTACTGTCACCGGTACTGCCGACTCTTGCGATTATATCGCCTTTCTCAACACGCATACCAACCTTGACAAGCACTTCGCTGCTGTGACCGTAAAGCGTATGATAGTTGTTGCCGTGGTCGATTACAACCTTATTGCCGTAACCATCGTTTGCGTCGCCTGCCGCAATTACTACGCCGCCGTCCGCCGCCCTTATGGGGTCGCCGGTATTTCCGCCGAGGTCCACGCCCTTATGCATACGGCCCCATCTTGCACCGTAACGCGAGGTTACAACCCCGGTAGAAGGTCTTACAAATGCGCCGGTCGCTTCGCCGTTCCCGAACGCCTTTGTGCCTACCGCCTCAACCTGACTTACAGGTTGCTTTACAACGGTTTCGCTGACAACATTGCAGGCAACCCTTACTCCGTCCACCTCGGACGAAACACGGCTGACCTCTTTCTCGCCGTTAACGCCGACTTTCTTTACGCTTGTCATGCCTTTGTAAAGCGTCGCATCGTCAACCTGCTTGGTTTCATACGGAATTTCCTCCGTAACGCTTGTGTTGAAGTCGGATTTAACCGAAAGTTTCTTCTTGGGACAATTTATAACGATTTCCGTTCCGGGTTTAAAATCGTTCTCCGTAAACGATGTATTTCTGTTAAGAAGCTCATCCTTTGAAATTCTGTATTTTTTCGAAACAGACTCAATCGTATCTTTATCCCGAAGGGTGTATGTCTTGGGTTCTACCTCGTAAGAGGTAAGATATTCGACAGCGGTTTTCTTATCAAGAATACTCGTTGTCCTTACATACTGCTTCTGAAATTCAAGCTCGTCTACAAATTCGGTTGAAGCAGAGCCTGCAGCCGCAGAAACCTCAAGCACCTCGTTGAGCACCTCGGTTGCCTCGTTCGTGTCGGAAAACGCCGCAAGTTGCGTGCCGTTTACCGTAAGCACAAGACTTTCCGAAACATCGTCAAGCTTTGAAAGGATATCCTTTGTAATGCTGTCGGATGAAGGATTTTTGACAATCGCAAGCTTTACCGTAGGCTTTTTGTCACGGTAATCGTACTTGTAACCAAGCTCACGATTAACATTTTTCATGGATGCCGTAAGGGTTGCTCTGTCGGTTATGGAGGCAACATATTCGCCGCCCATATAAACATGATAACCGAACCTGAACCCGAGCCCGTAAAAAAGCAGCACACCCGATATTATGCACACTCCGGCAGCTGTACCGTAAAGTGCACGGGTGTTTATTGAATTTACCGCCTTTTTAAGGTCAAAGTTCTTAACATCGTTTGCGAATTTTTCGATTAATTTAACGCCCCGTTCTTTTGCTTTCCCCGCTGTCGGCCCGATAAGCTTTGTCTTTTGTTTTACACTAAGGTAAAAATTCCTTAAGTGGGGTAGCATTGAAACACCTCTCTTTTTTGAAAAATTTATGCTAACACGGAATGTTACCGCATTATCAACACTATTATATGCCCTTTTGCAGATTTTTTCAAGCTTTAAAAGTCACAAAAATACAGAATTATGTAAACCGTTTTTCTACCCGGACCACACAAACCTCCCTTGAAATGCGCCTTGGGCGGTATATTTGTCCGCTCATTTGTCGAATTATGTCACTTGGGCATAGTGCACAAAAACCGCCATTGCTTTTTGTGCACTTTCCACAAAGTTAAAAGCTCAAAAAATTCTTTAAACCGAATTTTCGAGGAAAAGCACAATATATGGTGGTCCATGCACGGGCAGGCAACAGATTATCTGCCCTTTTGGGGAGGTTCCCCATTGACTTTTTTAATGTTTTTCTCGATTTTCTCACGCGGAATCATAACGAGGGCGCCGCAGCCGCAGCATTTTATTTTAAAATCCGCCCCGACTCTCATAACATCCCATTCAAATCCTCCGCATGGATGTTTTTTCTTTAATGTAACCCTGTCATTTATATTAATATTCACGAAAAATCACATCTTATATCTTTTGATTTTCTGCGTAGTGGTCTTTTCAAACTCTTCTTTGCGGATATGAACTTTTCTGATTTTCTTATACATAGGCTCTTTGTCGTTAAGCTCTCTCACAATAGCCTCAACCCTTGCCATAACCACATCGTCGGCAGAGCCGCCGAACACCTCGTAATCCGGGAAAATATCCGCACAGATTTCAACATCGCCAGTCTTTTCGTTTTTAGCTCCCGTTATAACGCATTCCTTTATTTCGCGGTACGCGCCGAGCTTCCCCTCAAGTTCCTCCGGGAACACATTTTTGCCGTTCGCAGCGATTATAACCGTCTTTTTTCTGCCGGTTATATAAACAAAATTATCCTTATCGACATAGCCGAGGTCGCCGGTTCTGAACCAACCGTCCGACATAACTTCCGCCGTTGCTTCGGGGTTTCCGTAGTAACCGAGCATAACATTATCGCCCTTTACCACGATTTCGCCGATACCGTCCGAATCCTCGCCCTCGATCTTAAGCTGCATGCAATCCATGATTTTGCCAGCAGCGTCATCTCTGAAATCAACATCACGGTTAACTGCCACAATCGGCGAACACTCCGTAAGCCCGTACCCCTGAAGGAACATTATGCCGAGCCTTCTGAAATCCTTTGCAACCTTAGGTTCAATCGCCGCAGCCCCGCTTATCATAAGCCTGAGCCTTCCGCCGAAAGAATTACGCACATCTTTAAAGAGCCTGTCCGACATATCCACACCCATGTGCCCAAGCGCACCGTTCAAGTGCATAGCGGCTTTCAGCATTTTCAGCTTGCCCTGTTTCTTTGCAGTTTTGAAAATTCTTTTATGCATATTCTCGAAAATTGCCGGAACGCCGAGAATAACGGAGGTTCCCGATTCAACCATATTTTTCTGAATATGCATAAGCCCATCGCAGAAGGCAATGCACGCCCCGAGATACAGCGGACACAGAAATCCGCAGGTACATTCATATGTGTGATGAAGCGGAAGCAGGCATAAAAACACGTCTTCGCGATAAATTTTAATCTGCTTGCTCATGCTCATAATATTTGTTACGATATTTTTTTGAGACAGCATTACACCCTTTGCAATATCGGTTGTGCCGGAAGTAAAAAGTAGCGCCGACATGACATCGGGGTTGATTTTGACATCATCGAACACCATGCTGCCGCCGCTGCATAACTCGCTGCCACGATTTAAAACAGCATCAAAATCATCGTCCATATTAATGGTTTTTTTGAGCTGCGGCAAGCCTGCCAGCTTATCGAAATACTTGGACGAGCACACACAGACCTCCGCACCGGAGCGTTCAATAAGCGAACAAATCTCATCTGCCGGAAGCTCTTTGTCTATCGGAACAATAATTCCTCCTCCGGAAACAACCGCAAGATATGTCAGCGTCCATTCAAAGCGGTTTTCGCTTACGAGGGCATATTTTTTGCCCTCAAGACCGAAATCTTCAATAAAAGCAGTGGCAAGACTGCGTATTTGCTCATAAAGTTCGGTATACGAAACGCTCGAATAAGCCGAACCGCTGCGCTTTACCATAAATGCGGGCGAATCGCCATACATATCGGCGCTTTTAATAATCATATCTTTAAAATCGGAAATCTCATGAACATCATACAGCTTATTCTTGTCAGACATTACAAATACCTCCGCATATGTTAAAAACAGTCCGCAGGAGAAAAGCTCCCGCAGACCGCAAAGAAATGGTAGCGGCGAGTGGACTTGAACCACCGACCGTACGGGTATGAACCGTATGCTCTAGCCAGCTGAGCTACACCGCCGTTTGTATTAACAACAGAACTATTATAATACAAAAACCTCACTTTGTCAAGCTTTTTTTAAAATTTTTG
Source organism: Clostridia bacterium (assembly GCA_034186235.1). GTDB lineage: Bacteria > Bacillota > Clostridia > HGM11514 > HGM11514 > CAKSKB01. The sequence goes on from JAXGBA010000136.1 coordinate 4,562, forward strand.
CAATTTTTTTGATTTTCGGTTGAAGAAGGGTGATTTGTGTGATATAATGTTTACAGTAAAATATATAATTTGCGGTAAACTTAATATGAAGAAAAAAATTGTCGGAATTTTAATTTCAATTTTAATAACGGTGCTTTTCATAAGGGCGGCGGCGAAGCTTTTTGATTTTGAAACGTTTAAAAGCCTCGGCGGCTTCAATAAACCGCTTATGCTTTCGGGCGCCGTATGCTATGTATTCACATACCTTTTCCGCGCAGGCAGAATTCACTGCATCGCAAAACCCGAAAAAGGCTTCGGTACAACTCTGCTTGTCTGCTTCAGGCACCAGTTTTTCGGAAGAATTCTACCTTTTAAAACCGGGGATTTGTCGCTTCCGTACCTTCTTAAAAAATATTGCGGCAAGGAAATCGAGCATGGCGGCGGAACGCTTGCGGCAATACGGTTTTTCGACGGAGCGGTTATGCTTTCTTCTTTTTTGATATGCACGGCGCTGACCTTAGGAAAAGAAGCTTCCGATATTATATACGCCTGCACTGCGGCGATTGCTCTCCTTGCGGCTCTGCCCTTTATTGTATCAAAATTCACCGCCGCTTTGGCAAAGCGATTTCCAGAAAATAAAATTGTTGTTTTTGCCGAAAAGGTCCGCATATCGCTTGCCTCGCTTTCCGCAAAGGACTTTTTTGTATTGCTTGCATCAACAATCATTCTGTGGATTTTTATTTACCTCTCGATGTTCTTTGCCGCAAGGGCATTCCGGATTGAAATATCGTTCATAAGCACCGTTTCGGCGTCATTTCTTGCTTCTGCGGCGGCGCTTCTCCCGGTTAACGGTCTTGGCGGTTTCGGAACCACCGAAACCGGCTGGACGGCAGGCTTCGTTCTTTTCGGTGCGGAAAAAGCTCGTGCACTCGCAAGCGGAATCGCTTCCAATATCATGAGTTTTGTTATAATTTGCATTTTCGGTGCGGTATCGCTTCTTCTCGGAGGTGAAAAAGATGTATAAGATTATCATAGTTGACAACGACGCCTCGGAAGCAAAAGCACTCTCGGGCATGATAGGCGATGATTTTTCCGTTGAAGGAATTTTTCATGCGGCAGATGAGGCTCTTGCGTTTTTACATTCCGGCAGTGCAGACATTGCAATTACCGACACAAATGCCGATATTTCGGAAATTTCAAAAATGATTTCCGCCGGCTGTGAAATACTTATGCTTTGCGGATACAGGGAACTGAAACTTGCCAAGGCTGCGTCTGACGCTGGCGTAAGCTATTATCTTTTGAAGCCCGTCCGCTTTGACGAATTTTCATACGCTATCTCCTCTGTCAGGCTGGAACTTGACAGGCGGAATATTTCAAGGCTTCAAAGCATAAGCTCGCTGGACTTCGACCAATTTCTGCCGATACTGAGAGAGCAATTTTTTTCGGCGGTTGCCAACGGCAGGATATCATCACGAAGGGAACTGAGAGAAAAAGCCGCCGAGCTTTCAATGGAGCAGACAATATGCGGTATGCCGTGCGCACTTATAGAGGTTCACATTACGGAATATCACGACTATATAACAAATAAGTGGAAATACGGCAGAGAAACGCTTTATACCGCAGTTAAAAACCTGCTTTCCGATAATGAGCAATTTACATTTCAGATGATAAAGGCGAGGGGCGGAACGATGAGTTTTGTCGTTTTGCCGTCCAAGCATATATCCCCGAAAACCCTCGGCGACTCGCTTCGTCACTATACCAATAAGTGCACCCGTGCGGCGTTTGAACTTTTCGGAATGCTGCTGTTCATTGACACTAAGCGGTTTTTCTCATCGCTCTTTGAAATGATGGAATTTTCATACCGCAACCGAGGTGAAAAAATCGGAGAACCGGCGTATTCCGACAGTGCGGAGAGGCTTATTTCAAGCATAAAAATGCAGAACCTTGCCGAAGGCGAGAGGATAATTGACGAATATAAAAAGGCTCTTAAAGAAAGTTCCCCCGAAAACACCGCAACATTCCTGTTCAATGTCCTGAATATCGTGTGCGATAAGCTGTTTTCGGACGCATCGGCGAACGAAATGCATAAAAAAACCGAAGCGGCTTTTATTAAACAGCCTACCGAAAATTCAGAGCTTTTTGATATGACAAAAGGACTCATCTCAGAATACGCCGCATGTCTTAAAAAGACTGCGCTGCGCTCGGACGATTTGGTTATAAGCAAAGCTAAAAAGTTCATAAAAGAAAATTGCAGCAAAGATATTTCCCTTTCCGATGTTGCCGACACGGTATACCTAAATCCGGTATATTTCAGCCGTATGTTCAAAGACAAAACGGGCGAAAACTTTTCGGCTTACCTTTTTCGTGTTCGCATGAAAACGGCGGCGGAACTTTTGGAAAAGGGGGTTTCATCCGTAAACCGCGTAGCAAGGGCGGCGGGATACAAAAATACAAAGTACTTTTCAAGACTTTTCAAAAAATATTCGGGCTGCGCCCCGCGGGATTATCTCTATATGCATATGAAATAAAAAAACTGTACAAAAACCGCTTTTAGTTTTTTGTGCAGATTTCCAATATTGCAAAATATTACAAAAAGGTGTATAATTAACACATATTAATTTTTAAGGGGGATTTTTATGAAAAAATGGTTATGTGTGGTTTTGGCGGCTGTTATGGTGTTATCATCTGTTTCGGCGGTTGTTTTTGCCGATGACGAAATCACGGTTACGGTTGACGGCAAGCAGCTTGAATTTGATGTTGCGCCGATAATCGAAAACGGCAGGACGCTTGTTCCGATGAGGGCGATTTTTGAGGCGCTCGGCGCGGTTGTTGACTGGGACGAAGACTCGAAAACAGTTACGGCAAAAACTGAGTCGAAAACCCTTTTGATTACAATAGGGGAAAACAACTTAGGCATTATCGAAAAGGTTTTTATTCCGCAAAAAATCAAGATTGACGAAGACGGACCCGACACCGAGGACAACATCGCTTATACCGATGCTACCGTCAGGACGGTTCCGCTTGATGTTCCGGCAAAAATCATTGACGGCAGGACGCTCGTCCCTATTAGGGCGATTTCCGAAGGGCTTGATGCGGATGTCGCTTGGAATGCCGAAGAAAAAATCGTAAGCATTACACAAAAAACGCCGAGATATGAAGCATATCCCGACATTGAGGTGGCGGACGAATTTAAAGATATTGTCGTTGAGGACGCGACAGAGCTTGAATTTGGCAAGATTTCGTACAACGATTACAAAAAGCTTGTGTTTTCCTGCAACAACTTTTTGAGATATGACTTTGAGCAGAATATTTTGCCGGACGAAATGTTTGCGGCAAATGTTTCGGGGGATATTAACTCAAAAAATGAAATTCTTTTATCGGATGTGTACTCGGTTTGGGATTATTATGCGGTCTTAATCACATCATTTGTTGCGGATGAATCGACCTGCAGATACATTTTAAATTCGGAAAAAGAGCTTACCGATAAAGAAAAGAGCGATCTGTTTTATGACTCTGCGTTAAAGCTTCTCCGTTCGTTAAAATTAGACGGCAAAAATATTATCAAAAACTGCTCTTACGAAAGCATAGGCAAAAACAAAAATATGCTGCTTGTCGAGTTCGCCGATTACAGCGTCGGCGTCAACTGCAAGTACATAGGCATTGCCCCGATTGATGACAAAACGATCGGTTATTACACTGCGGAAGCCGACCCTGACGACAAGAACAATTTGTATTTTTGCTACGTTGACGAAGAAACCAGAGGAACCTACAATAAAATAGGTTTTGAAAAAACAGATTTCATAACCGCCGTAAAGGATGTTGTCGAAAAAGGCGGAAAGGCAAAGGCCGTTACAGTTACCGAAAGACAAAAATAAAGCGGGTTTTTACAAATGATAAAACTGCCGAAAAAGCTGAATATAATTTTGAGCATTATTTCGCTGAGCTTTGTTGTTTTCGGCAGCGCTGCGGCATACAACAATAACTATATGCTTCCTCAGACAAATGAAATTTCAGCGGTTTCCGCACAGGGCTCTTTCGGAAATATTAACCTCATGACAAAGGCGGAATTTGCGGAGCTTCCAGGAATCGGCAATACGCTTGCGGAAAGAATTGTGGAATATCGTAATAAAAACGGCAGCTTTTCTTCCGCGGAAGAAATCATGGAAGTCAGAGGGATAGGAAAAGGGAAGTTTGAAAAACTGAAGGATATAATTTATACTTCAAGATAAAAAACAGGGTTTTCGATTTTTTCGGCGAAAACCCTGTTTTTTTGCTATCTTCTTTTGGTCCACTCTGCCGCAGAGGCAACCCACGAAGCCAGCGACGGCTGATTGAAGAGCGGTTCGTCCACTGCGGTTATGGCATTTCCGAGAGCCATTCCGTGAGGAGCGTTCTCGAAAATATGCAGTTCAAACGGTATATGATTTTCAGACAGCGCTTCTGCCATTACAAACGAATTTCTGACAGGAACGGCTTGGTCCGTTGCCGTATGAACAAGGAACATCGGAACACATTTTTCATCAACGCAATATTCAAGTGAATACTTTTTCTTTTGCTCATCGCTCGGGTTTTTGCAGCCACACAAATTCTGCATAGAACTCTCATGCGTACCCTCAAAGCAGGTAATAACCGGGTAAACCGGGATAACCCCGGCAGGTTTGTTGTAGCCGTACTCCATCGGCACAGCATCATATATTTCCTGTACATGCCACAGTGCGCCGAGAGCTGCCGTAAGGTGCCCTCCTGCGGAAAAGCCGACCGCAAACACACGGTTTGGGTCTATATTATACTTTTCGGAATTGTCCTTAATATGCTTAACCGCCTTTGAAGCCTCAATGAGCGGCCTTGGGAATTTCGCCTTTTCCCCTACGGAATAATGCAGAACAAACGCATTGAACCCGTACGGCATAAACGCCTGTGCAACAGGCTCGCCCTCACGGTCGGAACATATTCCTCCGTAAGCGCCTCCGGGGATTACAATCATGGCGTCCCTCACATAGTTTTTGATTTTATCCGCAACGAAACACTCTAAAAATACATTTTCGTCAGTTTCGTCAAGCTGTATTTTCTGATAAAGCATAAATATTAACCTCTTCTTCTTATTATTGTTTTTCTGATACATTTATCCGCACAGATTCCGCAGCCGGTGCACTTGGAATAATCGATTACGGCGCAGTTGTCAACAACCTTTACCGCTTCCGCCTCGCAATTCCTTTCACACATTTTGCAGCCTATGCAGCCCGTTTCGCACGAGTTTTTGGTCACAATACCTTTGTCCTTTGACGAACATTTAACCTCAACTTTTCTGTCATATGGAACAATTTTTATAATATGCTTCGGACAAGCCGCAACGCACTTTCCGCATGATTTGCACTTGTCCTCATCGACATTTGCAACACCGTTCTCAACGGAAATCGCCCCGAACGGACAGACCGACACACAAGTTCCGAGACCCATGCAGGCATACCGGCAGTTCTTTGAGCCGCCGGCAAGGTTTGCCGCCGCAAGGCAGTCGGTTATTCCTTCATAATTAAACCTGTCCTCACCGCAGTTTCCGCTGCAAAGCACAACCGCAGTTGTTCTTTCTGTCTCCGTTACGCCGACACCCATAATCTCGGCAATTTTTGCGGAAACGGTTTCGCCCCCTACCGGGCAGCCGGAAACCGGAACGCTGCCCTCCAAAATCGCAGCCGCCATATTGGCACAGCCTGCATATCCGCAGCCGCCGCAGTTAGCGCCCGGGAGAGCCTCGGTAATTTCATCAAGGCGAGGGTCTTTTTCAACGGCAAAGAATTTCGATGCAACGGCAAGCAGTATGCCAAAGGCAATACCTATACCGCCAACGCAAAGTACAGCTGTTAAAATTTCCATTTTGCGACCCCCTTAAAGTGATATAACGCCGGCAAAGCCGGAAAACGCAAGCGCAAGAATACCTGCCGAAATAAGAGCTATCGGGAACCCCTGAAGAGCTTTCGGAACATCCGTCATGTTCTCTCTGATACCGGCAAAAATCAGTATTGCAAGCGTAAAGCTTAATCCGCCGGCAAAGCCGCTTACGGTTGCGGTAATAAAGTTATAATTGCCGGTAATATTCTTGATTGCAATACCTAAAACCGCACAGTTCGTCGTTATGAGCGGAAGGTATATCCCAAGCGAGTTGTAAAGCGCCGGGCTCATTTTCTGAAGAACCATTTCGACAAACTGCACAAGACAGGCAATTACCAGTATAAATGCAATCGTCTGCAAAAACTCAATGTGAAAAGCCTCAAGCAAAAACTTCTGAACCGCCCATGTGATTGCCGAAGCAATTGTCATTACGAAGGTTACCGCCATACCCATACCGAGAGCCGTATCCGTCTTTTTTGAAACGCCGAGGAAGGGGCAGATGCCCAAAAACTGCGAGAAAATAACGTTATTCACCAGTATGGTATAAAGTGAAATAAGAAGAAGATCTTTAAACATTCACACTTCCTCCTTCCTTCTCTTTTTTAAGCCTTACGGCATTTATAACGCCGAGTAGCACCCCAAGCGTTATAAATGCGCCGGCAGGCAGAACGAATATCAGAATATTATAATCCGACGGTATAAAATCAAAGCCGCAAATACTGCCGCTGCCCAAAATTTCGCGGATTGCGCCGAGAACGGACAGAGCAATCGTAAATCCGAGCCCCATACCAAGTCCGTCCACAACCGACGGAAGAACGGCATTTTTTGATGCAAACGCCTCCGCACGAGCCAAAATCAGGCAGTTTACAACAATAAGCGGAATGAACACGCCGAGGGCGTCCGCCAGCGCCGGAACATATGCTTTAAGAAGCATTTCTATGAGCGTTACAAAACCCGAAATTACAACAACATAAGACGCAATTCTGATTTTTGACGGCACAAGCTTTTTTATAAGAGATATAACCGCATTTGAGCCGACAAGCACCGCTGTTACCGAAAGCCCCATACCGAAGCCGTTTATAAGGCTTGTGGTTGTTGCGAGGGTCGGGCACATACCGATAAGCTGCACAAAGGTCGGATTGTTATAAAGAATACCGTCCATAAAAATTTTTGAGTATTTATTTTTCAATTCCTTCAACCTCCTTTACAGCCTTTGCTCCCTCGGTGACACCCTTTGAAACCGCTCTCGAAGAAATCGTTGCGGCGGTCACGGCGTCAATCTCTCCGCCGTCCTTGTTAACCTCGAATTCACTGCCGCCGACAAACTGCGAAAGCCATTTATCGTCACTCGTTTTAGCGCCGAGACCTGCCGTTTCGGACATCGAAACGATTTTCACGCCCGTAACCTCGCCTTCCATATCTGCGCCGACAATCATGTTTATATCGCCGCCGTAGCCCTTGACCGTAACGGACGCACAGTAACCTTTCCCTGATTTTTCACGCACCAACTCTGTCACATACTCATTTTTATAATCAACCTTTTCAAAGTCCTTTGCTCCGGCAAGAACCGATTCTCTCGCTTCGTTCACCGACTGCTCATTGCGTTTTTCGATTACCGGAGCCGTAACGCTGTTTGCAAAAGCAAGCATCGCCGTGACAACGCCGCTGATGATGAACAGAACCAGCGGAAGCTTTATAAAATCCTTCTTCATTTTGCCGCCTCCGTTCCGAATTTTTTGGGCAATGTGATCTTATCAATAAACGGAACAAGCGCATTCATAACCATAATCGCATATGTTACGCCCTCGGGATAATTACCGTAAATCCTTATAATTCCGTTGATAACGCCACAGCCGATGCCGAAAACAATTCTGCCCTTCCCCGAAATCGGGCTTGTGGTATAGTCTGTCGCCATGAAGCAAGCGCCCAAAGCCACGCCACCCGAAAGAATCGCATAAAGAGGGTCACCCGAGAAAAAGCCCTTGCCGCCGAAAATCCATGTAAAGAGCGCAATTGACGCAACATATGCAATCGGAATTCTGAGGTCAATAACTTTCTGTATAACAAGATATATAAGCCCCACGAGTATAAGCATAAGCGAGGTTTCACCGATACAGCCGGGGTTTTTGCCAAGAAACAGCGCAAGATAATTATATTCCCCCGCCTTCGCTGCGAGCGGCGTTGCGCTTGAAACTGCGTCCCAGCCGGAAATACATCCCATGCTCACCTTCCACGAGGTCATCGCCGCCGGGAATGACGCCAGCATAAATGCCCTCCCCGCAAGCGCCGGATTTACAAAATTCTTGCCGATGCCGCCGAAACACTGCTTTGCTATGATTACTGCAAAAACATCGCCCACAAGCACCATCCAGAAAGGTATGCTCACCGGGCAGCAAAACGCAAGCAGCATACCCGTTACCACCGCAGAAAGGTCACGCACGGTGTTCTCTTTTTTTGTAAGCTTGTCCCAAATATACTCGGAAGCAACCGCACCGATTACCGATATAAGCGTTACCAGCAGCGCACGCACTCCGAACACATACACACCGCCGATCAGCGGAAACATCAATGCGATTATAACATCCAGCATAATCTTCTGAGTTGACGCAGAGGAGGTTATATGCGGAGATGATGTAATATTCATTTTCATTATTTTGCAGCCTCCTTTGCTTTTTCCTGTGCGGTTTTTTCTCGAAGCAGCGCCTTCCCCAGACGGCAGCTCTGCGTAAGATAACGCTTTGCAGGACACACAAATGTGCAAGCGCCGCATTCTATGCAGTCCATAATACCAAGCTCCTTTGCCCTGTCCAAATCACGAAGCTCCACCGCCTTATCTATAAGCGTTGGCGTAAGCCTCATGGGGCAAGCCGAAAGGCATTTTCCGCATCGGAGGCACGGAGAAGGCTCATAAATTTTTGCCTCTTTTTCAGATAAAAGGAGAACCGCCGAAACACCTTTTGTAACGGGTGCTTCAAGGTCCTTCATGGCGATACCCATCATAGGTCCGCCGGAAAGTATTTTCACAGGTTCGCCGATAATTCCGCCCGCCTGTTCGATTAAGTTTTTGATGGGTGTTCCGATTTTTACCGAAAAGTTCTTCGGCTCGGCAACAGCCTTGCCGCTCACCGTTACGATTCTTCTGAGCGACGGCAGTCCCTCCAGACAAGCCCTTGCGATTGCAACCGCAGTATCAATATTTATTACCACAACGCCCTCGGATGACGGCAGCTTGCCCGACTTCACCTCTCTGCCGGTTACTGCATAAATCAGATGCTTTTCCGAGCCTTGCGGATATTTTGTTTTAAGGACGCAAACTTCAACACCCTTATATTTTTCCGCCGCTGCGCTGACGCACTTTATGCCCTCGGGTTTATTGTTTTCTATAGCAATTTTGCCTAATTTTACGCCAACTGCGCGCATCGCAAGGCAAAGCCCCTTAACAATCATTTCGGGAGCCTCAAGCATAATGCGGTAATCGCTTGTAATATACGGCTCGCATTCTGCGCCGTTGACAATAACCGTATCGACCGTCACTCCTTCAGGAATCGTCAGCTTTGCATGGGTCGGAAAGCCCGCACCGCCCATTCCGACGATGCCGGCGTCACGGACCCGTTTAACTATTTCATCAGGCTTTATTTTATCAAAATCATACTTTTCCATAATCTCGGTTGTTTCAAGGAAATCATTCTCTATCACAACCGAATTGACCATAGTTCCGTTTGGAACGCACCTCGGCTCAATTGCCGTAACCTTTCCCGAAACGGCAGAATGAACGGGTGCGCTTATAAAAGCCTCGGAAAGACCGATAACCTGCCCTCTTTTCACCTCATCGCCGACCTTTACCGTCGGTATGCACGGTGCACCGATATGCTGGGACATCGGGTACACATACTCCTTGCATGGCTCTGCTTCCTTTATCGGAATCGCAGCCGTGATATGCTTGTGGTCATTCGGATGAATACCGCCTTTGAATGTCAGCAGTTTCACTTGCATTTCCTCCTATCGTAAAAACTACAATAATATTATTTTATCACACTTTAAGCCTATATTCAAGTAAATTCTCTGTTATTCGGCGATTTTTTTCAAATAATACACCGCTTTTTCGACCTCATCCTCGGTATTGAAGGCTCCTGCCGAAAACCTCAGCGCACCGCTCATGCTTGTTCCGAGAGTTTTATGTGCCAACGGAGAGCAATGCAGACCTCCCCTCACCGCAACGCCAAAGCTTTCGCCAAGGGCGTTTGCAAGCTCAACGCAATCGCAGTTTTTAAACGCCGCAGACACAACGCCTACCCTGCCCTCTGCGGAATCATACCCCAAAAGCCTTGCACCGCTCAGCTTTTTTATACCTTCAATCAGAATCCCTGTAAGTTTTTTCTCATGCTCGGAAATCTCATCAAAATTTTCGGAAACATACTTTATTCCCATTCCGAGACCGGCAATACCGGGAGTATTGAGAGTGCCGCTTTCAAACCTATCCGGAAGAAATGACGGCTGCATGGGCGATTCCGAAACACTGCCCGTTCCGCCCTCGGTCAGAGGAGAAACCTCCATGCCCTCCGGAATATAAAGTCCGCCGGTGCCCTGCGGTCCGTAAAGACCCTTATGCCCCGGGAACGCAAGAAGCGTATTTTTCAGCCTTTTCATATCGATTTTCACCAAACCCGCACTTTGTGACGCATCAATAAGCAGCGGAATATCGCCCGTTTTTCTTCTTATATCATATATATCGTTCACCGTTCCGCACACATTGGAAGCGTGTGTCACAACAATTAAAGCAGTGCTCGGCTTCAGTTCATTAACTATGGATTCTGCGGCAACGCATCCGTATCTATCCGCCGGAGCAACCGAATATGTAATCATTTTCTTTCTTGCAAGCGAAAAGACCGGTCTTAGCACCGAATTGTGCTCCATAGAAGTTATCACTGCGTGAGATCCGTACTTAACCACCCCTTTTATTGCAATATTCAGGCTGTGCGTTGCGTTCTGGGTAAACACAATTCTTTCGGGATTGTCTATTCCGAAAAGTTCCGCCGCACGGCACCTTGCGTCATAAATCATATTCATTGCGGCGGAAGCCTCCGAATATCCGCCCCTTCCGGCATTTGCGGCGCACTTCATTGCATTTAAAACAGCTGAATATACTGTTTCGGGTTTTATTAAGGTTGTTGCGGCATTGTCAAGATAAATCATAATTTGCCCCCCATTCATAATTTAATAGATTATATGCATGGAGTGCACGAAAAATAATAAAAGAGCGTGCCGAAACAAAACTGTTCCGACACGCCTTTGTGTCAATTATAAAATCTTATTCTGCGGAAGAATCAGCCGAAGCGTCTGTGCTGCTGTCGGCAGCGGAACCTGCCGCACCTTCACTTGTTGCAGCCTCTTCAGCCTTCTGTTCCTCTTCCTCCTGCTGCTTTGCAAGAGCCTCAAGGTCAGATGTAATCTTCTTTTCGAAGCTGTCGCTATCCTCAAATTCCATGGATGTCTTTCTGTCTGTTATGAGGGCAAACGAATCAGCAACAGCCTTAAATTCCTTGCCCGCAATAACGCCGCTGATTTCAACCGACTTAAGTTCGGAGTTTTCAACAACATACTTATATGTAATATTCTTAAGTTCGTCCTTAACCTCGGAATTCTTTTCAACACCGGGCACAAGATTAAGAATGTCGTCATGTGCACCCGTGCAGGTGAATGTCATAGAACCGCTGTTTTCCGCACCGAGTTCCATTGCAACCTTATCTTCATCAAAGCCTGTGGAGATAACCGCAGGGGAAATTGCATATTTCTTAACTTCCGCATCTTTAGAGGTACTTTCGGTTGCGGTTTTTTCGACTCCGTTATCGAGGAACAGAAGGTTGATTGACGCACCTTTGAGTGTTTCGTTTACAAAAGCGGCCCTTACGGAATCGCTCTTGTAATTATACTGAATTTTTGCTTCATCATTCGGGAAAAGCACGGAATATTCGATGTTTTCCGTTTTTCCGTCATACTCTGTCGTAAGCTTCATGCTGTAGCCGACATTTGTATATGCGGTTGATACATAAGACTGGTACGCAGACTTCGGTGTAAGCGACTTGACCTGTATACCTGCTTCATTTCCGCAGGCGGTAAATGCAAGCATTAAAGATAATGCCATAAGCATTGCAAGTATTTTTTTCATGGTGTAAAAACCTCCGAGCAAATAATATTTTTTAATATAACATATTATAACACACAATTTTCTAAAAATCAATACATTTTTTACAGAAATATCATATATTCATTCTATTTTTATAGCTGCTCAGCGTATTGCGCATAAGCATTGCGATTGTCATCGGACCGACGCCCCCCGGAACGGGCGTAATTGCGCCGGCAACCTCTTTTGCGCCGGAGAATTCCACATCTCCGACAAACTTTCCGCTTTCAAGGCGGTTCATGCCGACATCAATTACAACAGCGCCGGGTTTTATCATATCCGCCGTTATCATTTCGGGTTTCCCGACGGCAACAACCAGAATATCCGCACGCCTTGTAACATCGGCAAGATTTTCGGTTTTTGAATGGCAGACCGTCACGGTGCCGTTTGCGGCAAGCAGCAGCATGGACATCGGTTTGCCGACAATATTGCTTCTTCCGACAACCACGCATTCTTTTCCGCACACATCAATCCCCGTAAGCTTAATAAGTTCCATAATTCCCGCCGGCGTGCACGGAAGAAATGTTCCGCCGCCTATCATGATTTTACCGACATTTTCGGGGTGAAAAGCGTCAACATCCTTATCGGGCGAGATTGCGTCTATAATCTTTCTTTCATCAATACCCTTCGGCAGCGGAAGCTGAACCAGAATACCGTCTATCTCGCTGTCGTGATTAAGTTTTTCCACAAGTTCCAGAAGCTCTGCCTCGCTCGTCTGCGCAGGCAGCGCATACTCTCTCGAAACCATGCCGATTTCATTGCACGCACGATTTTTGTTGTTGACATACTTTCTTGATGCCGGGTCATCTCCTACGATTACCACTGCCAGACCGGGAGTTCTGCCGTTTTTGCTTATTCCCGTCACTTCTTCCTTCAGTTCTGCCCTTATTTTTTGCGAAAGAGCCTTTCCGTCCAATATTTTTGCCGACATATGAATCATTCCTTTCGTTTCGCCTTGGTTTTATAAGACAGTCCTTATCAAAGCCTATAAGGTCATCACGCCCCGCTTTGATAAGTGCTTTTTTAACAAGATTATAATTTTCCGGGCGCGAAAACTGCAAAAGCGCCCTCTGCATCTGCTTTTCCTCGTATGTTTTCGGAACATAAACCTCCTCCATTGTCAAGGGATCAAGCCCGGTATAAAACATACAGGTTGAAACCGTGCCGGGTGTGGGATAAAAATCCTGTACCTGTTCGGGCACATAATGCTGTTTTTTGAAATACAGTGCAAGCTCAATTGCTTCATTGAGCGTGCTCCCGGGGTGCGACGACATAAAATACGGCACAAGATACTGATTTTTGCCGATTGACTTATTTATTTCAAAAAACTTATTGTAAAACCGCTGATAAACGGAGAATTCGGGTTTTCCCATTTTTTCAAGCACACGATCGGAAATATGCTCCGGAGCAACCTTCAGCTGACCGCTCACATGATACTTGCAGAGTTCGCGGAAAAACGAATCATCCTTATCCGCCATAAGATAATCAAAACGGATTCCCGAGCGGATAAACACTTTTTTAACGCCGTCAATCGCGCGGAGTTTACGAAGAAGGCTGAGATAATCTCTGTGGTCGGGTTTAATATTTTTGCATACATGAGGGAACAGGCATTTCTTTTTAATGCAGGTTCCGACCTTAAGCTGTTTTTCACACGCCGGTTTTCTGAAATTCGCCGTAGGGCCGCCGACATCGTGAATATACCCTTTAAAATCGGGATCATGCACGATTTTTTTTGCTTCTTCAATCAGCGAAGCATGTGACCTTGAGGTTACAACCCTGCCCTGATGAAACGCAAGTGCGCAGAAGTTACACGAACCGTAGCATCCCCTTGACGAAGCAAGCGAAAACTTAACCTCCTCAATCGCCGGAACACCGTCTTTATACGACGGGTGATAGGTTCTCTCATACGGCAGCGAATACACTCTGTCAAGCTCATGGGTCGAAAGCGGCATACAGGGTTTTGTCTGCAAAATATACCTGTCCTGATGCTTCTGAACCATCGGTTTTCCGCGGACCGCATCGGTCTGTTCATACTGAATACGCACCGAATCTGCATATTTGCGCTTTTCGTCCCTGACCTCCTCGAAAGACGGCAGAACAACTGCGTCCTCCGGAATTTCATCCTCATGAATACAGAAAACCGAGCCGTCAACGGATTTAATATCCTTTACACGAACGCCCGAATCAAGCAGATGAGCAATCTCCGGAATCTGCCGCTCCCCCATGCCGTAAGTAAGAATATCCGCACGGGAGTCAATCAGAACCGACCTTCTCACACGGTTGTCCCAGTAATCGTAATGCGCAAACCGCCTCAGGCTCGCCTCAACCCCTCCGATTATAATAGGAACATCGCCGTATGCTTCTCTTATCCTGTTACAGTAAACAATCACGCAGCGGTCGGGGCGTTTTCCGCCTTCTCCGCCGGGGGTGTAGGCATCGCTGCTCCTTCGCTTTTTGGCAACCGTATAATGATTTACCATTGAATCTATGTTCCCGGACGATACCAAAAATCCGAGACGGGGCTTTCCGAGGCGCATAAAATCATCCTTGCTGCGCCAATCGGGCTGAGAGATAATCCCTACCTTAAAGCCCTCCGCTTCAAGCACCCTCGAAATTATTGCGTGCCCAAAACTCGGGTGGTCAACATATGCGTCCCCGATTACATACACAAAATCGGGTCTTTCCCACCCCCGCATATTCATTTCGTCTTTGGTTATCGGTAAAAACATTATTGTATTCCTCTGAAATTATTCTTCATCAAAGCCGTCATCCGGCTGCACTTCGGAATCCTCAAGCTCCACCTCGGCCGGCTCTATATACTCGTCCATGCTTTTCTGTTCATTTTCTTTATAATTCACCATTTCAAGGTACTGCTGACGGGTCATTAGCACCTCTCTGGGCTTGCTGCCGTCGGGCGGACCGACAATTCCCTGCTGTTCAAGCTGGTCAACCATTCTTGCCGCCCTTGCATAGCCGACGCCCATTTTCCTCTGGAGCATAGAAGTGGAAGCGCTGCCCATTTTCATCACAATATCGACAGCCTCCGAAAGCCTTACATCCCAGATATCTTCCTCATCTTCCTCGTCTTTGCCCTTGCCTTTCTGCTCCGGCTCGCGCTTTATAAATTCAATTGCGTCCTCGTTATACTGCACCTGGTCGGAATTGTTTTTCACAAAATCGACAACCGCTTCAACATCATCATCGCTGACAAAAGAACCCTGAACCCTGACGGATTTCGGCGCTCCGATAGGGTGATAGAGCATATCGCCCTTGCCCAAAAGCTTTTCCGCACCGGAAACATCCAGAATGGTTCTCGAATCTATCTGCGATGAAACCGCAAATGCAATTCTTGAAGGAATGTTAGCCTTGATTACACCCGTGATGACATTAACAGAAGGTCTCTGCGTTGCCACAACAAGATGCATTCCGGCTGCTCTTGCAAGCTGAGCAAGCCTTTGGATTGCGTCCTCAACTTCGTTCGGAGCAGCCATCATAAGATCGGCAAGCTCATCTATAATAATCACTATATGTTCGAGTTTTTTTAGAGTATCGTCCTTTTCGGCAAGTTCATTATACCCTTTTATGTTTCTTACACCGCTGTCAGCAAAAAGCTTATATCTGCGCGACATCTCGCTTACCGCCCAGTTAAGCGCATTGGCAGCTTTTTTAGGGTCTGTCACAACGGGCGAAACAAGATGCGGAATACCGTTATAAACCTTAAGTTCAACCACCTTCGGGTCAATCATTAAAAGTTTAACCTCGCTCGGCGCCGCCTTGTAGAGAATACTTAAAATAATCGTATTTATACATACGCTCTTACCGGAACCCGTAGAACCGGCAATAAGCAAATGCGGCATTTTTGCTATATCGGCAATGATAACCTTGCCCGAAATATCCTTACCCAGAGCAAATGCAATCTTTGATTTTGATTTTTCAAATTCGGGAGTTTCAATACAATCCCTTATATTAACGATAACGCTGCTTTCGTTCGGAATCTCAACGCCGAGGGCGCTGTGTTCCGGAACAGGTGCAATTCTTACGCCGCTCACGCCCATATGGAGCGCTATATCCTCCGAAAGACCGGTTATTTTCGTAACCTTCGTACCCGACGCCGCAACGATTTCATAACGGGTTACGGTCGGGCCGACGCTCGCACCTATAACCTTTGCCGTTACGCCGAAACTTTGCAGTATATCCACAAGCTTCTGCGAATTGATTTTAAGGTCCTTCTGAGAAAGTCCGCTGCCGCCCTTGTGCTCCGAAAGGAGGGTAATCGGGGGGGCAATATACCTGACATTCCCATCATTTTTCTCATCGGGAACAAACTCCGTATCTTTATCGTTTTTAACCTCTTTTTTCGCCGGCTGCTCTTCCTTCGGCTTTCTTTTTGAAGCCTTCGGAACAACCTCCATAGGAACATACTCTTCCTCCTCAGGCGGCTCGGGAATTTCATCAAACACCGCCGATTTTTGGTTTTCTGGAACGAGTTCGGGCTTCCTTTCCTCATCATCGTCAAGAGGAATATCTATAATCGGCTTAAGCGGCCTCATCCTCATTCTTGATTCATGATGGCTTTTCTGTTCGGGAACAAAGTCATCAAAATCCAAAGCTTCCGCTTTTTTCTTTTTCGGTTTTGCAGCCGGTTCTTCGTCATCTCTTTCCCTAACCGCTTTTTCGGCTGAATTCATACCCTTTATAAAATCCCTAACCGAAAACTCGGTGATTATCAAAACGGAAATAACTGCAAGCGCCGCCAGAATTATCGTTGCACCGGCGCGGGATGCAACTGTGCGTAGCGCGAGATAGAGTCCTCCGCCCAACACTCCGCCGCCGGAAAGGTCACGCCCGTGGTCAACAAGCGCCATAAAGCTTTTTGAATTTACAACAGACTCCGCAAGCCCCGAAAGAAACACCAGCAAAAGTGCGGAAACGGAGGTTCTGAGCCTTATTTTCCTGCCTTTTTTTATGAAGGCATACACCGCAACGCCGACAAACCA
Source organism: Clostridia bacterium (assembly GCA_034186235.1). GTDB lineage: Bacteria > Bacillota > Clostridia > HGM11514 > HGM11514 > CAKSKB01. Next base: position 21,605 of record JAXGBA010000136.1, read on the forward strand.
GAACGGGAAAAGATACGCTCCGCCGCCAAGCAGAAGTCCGAAAAGCGACCTGAAAAGCTCGCCTATTTTGCCCATTGCGCTGCCGTATATCGCCAGAAACGAGAAAACGCCAAGCACAAAAAGGATGACAACCGACACCTGCCAGCGCACTTCCGCTTCCTTTGCGGTTTCGGCATTCTTTTTTGAACCCTTTTTCGCCGTTGATTTTTTAGCGGTCTTTGCCAAGCCATTCACCTCTTTCCAAAGTCATCAGAACGGCGTCCTCTGTGCCGCCGTAATATTTTTTTCTTAGTCCCACACGCTTAAAGCCCAGCTTTTCGTAAAGCGAAAGCGCAGGGCGGTTTGACGCTCTGACCTCAAGCGTCAGAAAATCTATTCCGTTATTTTCGGAAAAATCTAAAACCTCCCCGAAAAGTCTTTCCGCAATGCCTGTTCTCCGGAATTCCGGAAGCACCGCCAAAACATCAATCTGCCCTTCGTCAAGCGCTTTTGTGAGGGTTATGTACCCCGCCGCTGCGCCGCCGGCTCTGCATAAATATGTCACCGCAAAGCAGGACTCCAGCTGTGCTCTTATTGAGTTTTCCGACCAAGGCTTTTCAAAGCATGCATTTTCAATTTTAACTATATCGTCAAAAAGGCTGATATCAGCCCTTATAATTTCAAATTCCATTCAGTTCAAAAACCTTTTATCAATAAGTTTTTCGATTTGTGCGGCGCATTTCTCATATGTTTCGAGATATCCGCCGTAGGGGTCGGCAACATCCTCCCCGTCTGTATCGAGCAAAAATATTTTATCCGCATACTGCGGTCTTGCGGAGCACAAAACGAGCTTATGCGTTTTGCCCATACAATAAATTGCTTCCGCATTTTCAAGAAGCCCATCCGTTACCGGCTGTGCTTTGTGCGAAAAGCCGGTGATTCCCATATTTTCAAGCGCCTCTTTTGCATGGCGCGACATAGGTGCTCCGCCAATGGCGCCAAGCCCTGCAGACTCGGCATCTTTCCCTGTTTTATGTTCATAAATTGCCTCCGCCATAGGGCTTCGGCAGGTATTTCCGCTGCATATAAAAAGTACCATAAAATCACCTTCGTTTTTTTATGTAAGCCGATGTGTTGCGTTCCCAGAAAACTCCGTCCTCATAACCCTGAATCAAAGCGTCCGTTTCCGCCGCCTCAAGCCTTATCTGCGCCCATACGCAGTATTGCTCGTTTTTTTCGATTCCCACAAAATGCCGCCCGAGCTTCTTGGCGGCAACGGCAGTTGAGCCTGAACCCAAAAACGGGTCAAACACCGTATCGCCTTTATTTGAACTTGCCAGAATAAGCTTCGCAAGAAGCTTTTCGGGTTTTTGCGTCGGATGAGCCGTATTTTCGGGCATCGACCAATACGGAATCGAAATATCATCCCAGAAATTAGACGGGTATGTATTTCTGAAATTACCGTCCGCAGTTTCCTCCCAATCTTTTGGCAAACCGTCCTTTTTGTACGGGGCAACAACCCTTCTGCGCACCTTTACGGCATCGGCATTAAATGTATAATCTTTTCCCTTTGTTGCAAACCAGATATCCTCCATACCGTTTTTCCAGTTGGAAAGCGCACCTCTGCCCTTTTCCCTTTGCCAAGTGATTCGGTTTCTCACAACAAAGTACTTTTTCAGCACACGCTCAATTGCCGAAGAGGATTTCCAGTCGCAGCATACATAAACCGACGCACCGTCACGAAGCAGCGGAAACACGGTTTTTATCCACTTTTCGGTATATGTTTCATAATCCTCATCGGACATTTTTCTGAACTTGCCCGTACCGAAAACCTTATCGAGATTGTACGGCGGATCGGCAATCATAAGGTCGGCGAAGCTCTCCGGCAGCTTACGGCACACCGAAAGCATATCGCCGACAATCACTTTATCGAGCATATTTCCCGAAATATCTTTCTCCGCCACGCATCTGTCAAGATACATTCTGCCGTCCTCAACCGAAACATCGATTGTCTTATTCCTGGGTGCTTTCATCAAAACTATCCTTACTTATAATTTTATAGCCCGCCGCTTTGTTAAGGCGGTTTGAAACCGCAAGCCCGACGCCCTCATTGCTTGTCCCTTCGGCAAAAACAACATCTGCACCGAGGCGGTCAAAATCCCTTAAATCAAAGAAAAGCTCCGCTGCGGCTCCCTCTTTTGTGCTGCCAAAATCCTTAAGAATATCAGCATTTTTTATTTTCGGCAGCGTTTCGGAATAAACCATTGCCCCGACTATTTTTCCTTCAGCTTTAAAACGCATGATTTCCTTATTAATATAATCCGAAACAAAGTCCGAATCTCCCAAAACCGCATAAACCTCGGCATTCGGCGAGTAATGCTTGTACTTCATGCCGGGCGCTTTTGCGATAAGCCCGGGCTTCGGCTTACTCATAACCGCAGGGTCAATATCCACCCTTCCCAAAGCGCTCCTCAGCTGCTCGACCGTAACGCTCCCCGGGCGAAGAAGCATGGGAACATCGCCGCTCACATCCACAATCGTTGATTCCAAACCGAAACGGCAGCTGCCGCCGTCTATAACGGCGTCGATTTTACCGTCCAGATCCGAGATAACATGCTCTGCCATTGTGGGGCTTGGCTTTCCGGAAGTATTCGCCGAAGGTGCGGCAACCGGCACACCGGCAATGTGCAAAAATGCTCTGCACACCGCATTTTCAGGGAACCTTATGCCGACCGTATCAAGCCCGGCTGTAACATTCTCGGGCACAATATCCGACTTTTTCATGATAATTGTGAGAGGTCCGGGCCAGAATTTATCCATAAGAATTTTGGCATTCTCCGGAATTTCGCTGACCAGTTCATTCACCTGATCGGCATCGGATATATGCACAATAAGAGGGTTGTCGTTCGGTCTGCCCTTAGCCTTAAAAATATCGTCCACCGCAGACTTTATCAGTGCATTTGCACCAAGCCCGTAAACCGTTTCGGTCGGAAACGCAACCGTGCCGCCCTCTCTTATTATCCTTGCCGGCTCATGAAGAAGACCTTCATCAATATTATCCTTATCTACAGTAACAACAAGCATTGAAAATTACACTTCCTCCTGAAGCTTCCTGCTCTGGCTTTCTGTTATAAGCGCGTCCATAATCTCATCCAGATCGCCGTTCAAAACCATATCGAGTTTATGAAGGGTAAGCCCGATTCTGTGGTCGGTAACACGCCCCTGGGGATAGTTATATGTTCTGATTCTTTCGCTTCGGTCGCCCGTTCCGACCTGACTTTTGCGCTCTGCCGCAATTTCGGCGTTCTGCTGTTCCAGAAATGCGTCATAAACCCTTGAACGGAGTATCTTCATAGCCTTTTCCTTGTTTTTAAGCTGCGACTTTTCATCCTGGCACGAAACAACAATGCCCGTCGGAATATGCGTTATTCTGACAGCGGAATCGGTTGTGTTTACGCACTGACCGCCCGGACCGCCCGCTCTGAAAACATCAATTCTGAGGTCGTTGGGATTAATCTCAACCTCGACCTCCTCAACCTCCGGCAGCACCGCAACCGTAACGGTTGAAGTGTGGATTCTTCCGCCCGACTCTGTTGACGGAATCCTCTGAACTCTGTGCACACCGCTTTCAAACTTAAAACGGCTGTATGCACCGTGACCTTCTATGCTGAACGAAATTTCCTTGTATCCGCCTATATCGGTTTCGTTTGCGCTTAAGATTTCAACCTTCCAGCGCCTGGTTTCTGCATACATTGAATACATTCTGAAAAGGTCAGCCGCAAAAAGCGCTGCCTCGTCGCCTCCGGCGCCGCCCCTTATTTCAATGATAACGTTTTTGTCATCATTGGGGTCTTTCGGAAGAAGCAGAATTTTAAGCTCGTCCGCAATTCCTTCAATTCTTTCCTTTGCGTCCTCAATTTCCGCCTGCGCCATTTCCTTAAGCTCGGGGTCGGTCTCCTCCTTCAGGATTTCCTGTGCGCCTTCGATGTCGTCTTTGCATTTTTTGTATTCTTTATACTTTTCGACAATCGGCGTGATGTCGGAATGTTCCTTCATCAGCTTGCGCCACTTATCCTGATCGGCTATAACATCCGGGTCACTTATCTGCTTTGAAAGCTGCTCGTATCTTTCCTCAATAAACGCTAACTTTTCAAACATTACAGTTCCCCCCTGCTTGCCGCTTTGAGATATTCGTTTATAAACATATCTATGTCGCCGTCCATTACTGCCGTAACATTGCCCGTTTCGCAGCCCGTGCGGTGATCCTTTACAAGGGTGTACGGATGAAAGACATATGACCTTATCTGGCTGCCCCATGCGATTTCCTTCTGTTCGCCCTTGATATCGTCGATTTTTTCTTTGTTTTCCTGTTCTTTAAGTTCCAGGAGCTTCGCCATAAGCATTTTCATGGCAATATCGCGGTTTTTGTGCTGCGAACGCTCGTTCTGACACGAAACCACGATACCGGTCGGAATATGCGTTATTCTTATTGCCGAATCCGTCTTATTGATATGCTGACCGCCGGCACCGCTCGAACGGTAGGTGTCAACCTTCAAATCTTCGGGGTTAATGTCGATTTCGATATCGTCATCAAGTTCCGGCATAACATCGCACGAGGCAAATGAAGTGTGCCTTCTTCCGGCGGCGTCAAACGGAGATATGCGCACAAGGCGGTGTATACCCTTTTCCGCTTTTGCGTAGCCGTAAGCATTAAGCCCCTCAATTCTGAATGAAACGCTCTTTATGCCTGCCTCATCGCCTGCAAGGAAATCAAGTTCGGTTACTTTATAGCCCCTTCGTTCGCTCCACCTTACGTACATTCTGTAAAGCATTTCAACCCAGTCGTGGGCTTCCGTTCCGCCTGCTCCGGCATGAAGGGTGATGATTGCGTTATTCTTGTCATACTGCCCCGAAAGTAAGGTTTCAAGCTTCATATCGGCAATGTCGGCAGTCAGCTTTTCATAACCCGCCTTAACCTCCCCTGCGTATGAGGGGTCATTTTCCTCCTCTGCCATCTCGATAAGCACAAGCAAATCTTCTCTTGCGGAGGCAAGCGCCTCAAAGCGCTCAACCTTATCCTTGAGCGCTTTTGTTTTCTGAAGAACCTTGCTTGAATTCTCCATATCATTCCAAAAATCCGGTTCGGACGCTTTAGCCTCCAGATCCGCTATCTCGCTTTTTGTATCAGCGATGTCAAAGTGAATCCCTCAAATCGTTAATATCCTGTTCCATTCCCGTGAGGGATATACGGTATTCATCGTATTCCAGCATTATTATCAACTCCTTAAAAATTATTCATTTCTGCCGCAGCAGTACTTGTATTTTTTGCCGCTGCCGCAGGGGCACGGGTCGTTTCTGCCGACTTTTTTCGGTTTTACAACGGTTCTTGCGGAATTGTCCGAGCCGTCGCCGTGCGACGCATTGACGGGAGCGGCAACCTGCTCACGCTTGATTTCCTGTTCCTTTTTAATCTTTACCTTAAACAGAAGGTCAACCGTTTCGCGGCGGATTGTTTCGTTCATCTCGTCATACATATCCGAACCTTCTGTCTTGAAAGCAATAAGCGGATCCTGCTGTGCAAACGCACGGAGCCTTATGCCCTGCTTAAGCTCCTCCATATTCTCGATATGTTCAATCCAGTTCTTATCAACCGTGCGGAGCAGCATTACACGCTCAAACTCACGCATAATATCGCTGCCAACGGACTCTTCCTTTTCGGCATAGAACTTGTCCGCCGCCTCACAGAGGTCGTTTACAAGGATATCCTCCGTAAGGTCTGAAAGCTCGTCTTTTGTATATGTGAGCTGACCCGGCTCTAAGAAAAGTCCTTCAAAATGCTCCAGAATTGCTCTCATATCCCATTCTTCGGCGTACTTGCTCTCCGAGGTATACGACTTCACAAAATCGCGGATTGTCGAGGTTATCATATGCTGAATATTTTCTCTTATATCCATGCAGTCAAGCACCATCTGGCGCTGTTCGTATATTTTCTGACGCTGAGTATTGAGAACATCGTCATACTCGAGAACGTTCTTTCTGGCGTCGAAGTTTCTGCCCTCAACCCTTGACTGTGCGCCTTCAATCTGTTTTGTGAGAAAAGCGTTTTCAATCGGCTGGTCATCTTCAAGATTGCGGTCGATAAATCCTTGAATTCTTTCCGAGCCGAAAAGGCGCATAAGTTCATCGTCAAGCGACAAAAAGAACCTTGATTTACCCGGGTCGCCCTGACGGCCGGCACGGCCTCTCAGCTGATTGTCTATGCGGCGGCTCTCGTGGCGCTCCGTTCCTATAATATAAAGACCGCCGGCTTCAAGAACCTTCTGTTTTTCGGGTTCAAGCTTTTGTTTGAATTCTTTGCAAAGTTCTTTATATTTTTCTCTTGCCTCGGTAACCTCTTCGTTATCGGTTTCGCCGTTTCCATCGCAAAGCGCAACTGCAAGCCCGGAGAACCCGAGGTGCCGAAGCTCGTGCTTAGCCATAAATTCGGCATTGCCGCCGAGAACAATATCCGTTCCTCGGCCTGCCATGTTTGTTGCAACCGTAACGGCACCCGGCTTACCTGCCTGGGCAACAATCTGAGCTTCTCTTTCATGCTGCTTTGCATTTAAGACCTCATGCCTGATGCCTCTTCTTTTAAGCTCACGGCTGAGAAGCTCCGACTTTTCAATCGATGTTGTACCGATAAGCACCGGCTGCCCCTTTTCATGAGCTGCTGCGACCTCGTTTATAATCGCCGCAAACTTGCCGTGCTCGTTTTTATATATAAGGTCCGGAAGGTCAACCCTTCCGACCGGCTTATTCGTTGGAATTGCAACAACATCCAGGTTGTAAATTTCACGGAATTCCTTTTCTTCGGTAAGCGCCGTACCGGTCATGCCGGAAAGCTTGTCGTAAAGCCTGAAGTAATTCTGAAGCGTAATTGTTGCGATGGTTTTGTTCTCATCCGCTATTTTTACGCCTTCCTTGGCTTCAATCGCCTGATGCAGTCCCTCGCTGTATCGCCTGCCGAGCATAATTCGCCCGGTGAACTCATCAACGATAAGCACCTGACCCTCTTTTACAACATAGTCTATATCACGGCGCATGATTCCGTACGCCCTGATTGCAAGGTTGACATGGTGCATTATTTCTATGTTTTCGGCGTCGGTCAGATTCTCGATTCCGAAATACGCCTCTGCTTTTTTTGTTCCTCTTGCGGTCAGGGTGGCGGTTCTTGCCTTTTCGTCAACAATATAGTCTGCCTCAACATCATCATGAAGCTCCTTGTTGTCAAGTTCTACAACCTTCATGGGAGTGAGCGTTTTTGCAAACCTGTCGGTTCTCTCGTAAAGCTCACTGGACTTATCCCCGAGGCCCGCTATAATAAGAGGTGTTCTCGCTTCATCGATAAGGATTGAGTCAACCTCGTCGACGATTGCAAAGTTATGCCCTCTCTGAACCATATCCTTCTTATAAATTGCGGTGTTATCGCGAAGATAGTCGAAACCCATTTCATTGTTTGTGCCGTAGGTTATGTCAGCGTCGTAAGCTTCCTTTCTAAGGGGCTGCGGAAGACCGTTCACAATAAGCCCGACCTTAAGCCCCAGAAATTCATGAATTTTACCCATCCACTCACTGTCACGCCTTGCGAGGTAATCGTTTACGGTTACAACATGAACGCCCTTCCCCGAAAGTGCGTTAAGGTACGACGGCAGTGTTGCAACAAGCGTTTTACCTTCACCTGTTTTCATTTCGGCGATTCTTCCCTGGTGAAGAATTATGCCGCCGAGAAGCTGCACATGAAAGTGCCTCATTCCGAGCACCCTGTCCGCCGCCTCGCGGACAGCCGCAAAAGCTTCGGGCAAAATATCGTCAAGCGTTTCGCCGTTTTTAAGCCTTTCTTTAAAATACGGAGTTTTTGCTTTAAGCTCCTCATCGCTCAAAGCTCTGTACTCCTCCTCATACGACTCGATTTTGTTTGCCGTTTTTTCAATTCGTTTAATTTCATGGTCGGAATAGCTCCCGAACATTTTTTCAATCACTGATTTTATCATTGAATTACCCCCTTAGTAACAGGCAATACATAACATCCTACTGTGTTATCCTATTAATTATATCACAGACATACGGAAAATTCAAGCGTTTTTAACATAAACCTTCTCTATTTCTGCGATATAGAGCGTGTGGAAATCCTCTCCGGGATACATTTTGCTGATAATACCTTTGTCGATAAATGCGCTTTCGGCAAGTTCCTGCGCAAACAGCTTTTTGCATACAAGCGTAACCTCCGATTCGGCAAAACTTACCGTACCGTCCGAAAACACGGGCGTAAGATTTGCCCCTTTTACCTTGTCTTCGTCCTTTCCGCTTGCGCTTCCGCAGTAATTAAGCATTTTTCTGTATTCCTCGCTATAGAAGGAAAGCGTAAATTTATCCTCGCTGTCAACAAGGGTTTTCGTGAACCTCTGCGGACGGATAACCGCAAACGCAACATTTTTGTTCCACATAACGCCTAATCCGCCCCAGCTGGCGGTCATCATGTTTACCCTGCTACCGTGAACCGCAGATATGAGCATCCAGTCCTTACCGACCATTTCAAAAGGTGTTTTTTGAAGTTCAAACACAGAAATTTCTTTAAATCCTTCCATAACAGCACTTCCTTTATATAATATATTAATATACAAAAATGCCCCGCGGTGCCGTTTTCCCCGTGAAAATTTAACCTGCTTCACACAGGTGGGTGACCCATCCGCCGCTTTATATGTCCCCTGGCGTCAAAAGACGGGGGCGTATACGCCACGGCGAAATAAGGTCTCCCTTATTTTCATCTATCGGTTAAATTCTTTGTCGGAGTTCACGCACACAGCAGGGTACAACGCTTTGCTATTCGTCAGCGTCTTCGTATTCGTCCATAATTCTGGAAAACTCGGCGAAAACGGCGTCAAGCTCGTCATCATCATCGATAACAACCAGCATCTGATCGCCAGCGTTTTCGGGATCGGGCACAATCTTCATGAAAACAACTTCAAGATCGTCCGATTCCTCCTCGGCCTCCTCCGGAGCCGGGGTCAGAACAACATAGGATTCACCGTTAAACTCTATTGTATCGATGTGTTCATAATTTTCCTCATTACCGTCCTCATCATAAAGAACAATTATATCTTCATTTTCACTCATGACTTTACCGCCTTTCTTTTAACGATACTATTATTTTACAACATAAACGCCGTTTAGTCAAGACTTTTAAGATAACTTTCGAGAATTATCGCCGCCGAAAGAGAATCACGTCTGTCCTTTCTTTTGGAGCTTTTGAAACCGGAGGTGTTCATAATATTGGTTGCCGAAACGGTTGTAAGGCGTTCGTCCCACAGCTCAACCGAAAGACCGGTCTTTTTTTCGAGTATTTCTTTAAACTTTTCCGAAATCTCACCCCTCGGCCCTATTGTACCGTTCATGTTTTTCGGGTACCCGAGAACAATTTTCTCAACGCCTCTTTCCTTGCAGATTGCGGCAATTTCGTTTCCTGCGCGGCCGAGGTCTCCGCCCTTTATCTGCGGAAGCTCCGACGCCGTCCACCCGAACGGGTCTGAAACGGCAAGCCCGACTCTTGCGTCGCCGTAATCAATTCCGAGGATTCTCATTTTATCACCTTTGTAACATTTTATTCTTCGATAATATAAGTATACCAAATAAAACGCCTTATGTCAATCGCAAAAAGCGACGGTTTTCGGCAAAATAAAATTCCGCCGGCAAAACCGACGGAATTTCATTTACTCCGAAACAACTATTTCGTCAACATCCATATAATATCCTAAAATATCGCCCACTTCGGTGATTTTGCCGCGTACAATTATCATATCCCCGGTTGAAAATCCGGCAATAATATTTTTTTGCTCCTCGTTTTTGATACTGCATGTTACCGAATCATACACGCTTTGATCAAATGTGCCCACACCGAAATATGCCCCGTCGCTGTCCATGTTGTTGAGAACGCCGGAAAGCTCTATATACTGCCCGTTATATGTGTTTTTTGCGTTAAGAGCATTATTTTCCAAAGCTTCAAAAAGGTCATCTGCAATGCAAATCTGATATTCGTGCTCTTCTTCCGGCTGAACCTTCGGCGCATCTCCGGTCTGTCCGGACTGCTCTTGGCTTTCCTGCACCGCATTTTCCGTCGGCTGCACAGTCTGCCTTTTATATTCCTTGTTCGGCAGCTGTTTGTTAAAACCGCTTCTTGCAAAGCCGATAACCGCAATGACCGCCAGGACTATAAACCACGGTCTTTTGTAAAGCGGCTTTTTCTGTTTTACTTCATTTTTTTCTTCCATCGTTTATCCTCCGATTTTCATAAAATATTCCAACAAATTTATTCTAACACATTTTTGACTTGTGTCAATAATCAAAATTGGTTTTTCACAAGGTTTATAAAAATATTTATAACTGATAAAATTAATGTATAGAATATTATACAAGGTGATAGAATGGATAAAAATTACAAAGAACAGTATCGCAGCCTCGGGCTTAACATTGCTTATTACAGAAAAAAGAAAGGCTTTACTCAAATGAAATTTGCGGAAGCTTTGAATATAGACCGCAGCCACATAAGCGCAATTGAGCTTGCGAATGTCGGAACATCACTTGATGTAATTTTCAGAATGTGTGAGATACTGGAGATTTCCCCAAAAGAACTTTTCGATTTCAGATAAATTTAAAAACAAAAAACAACCGAAGAAGTCGGTTGTTTAAAGGTAAAGTTAAAATTTTACGCTTTTGCGAGCTTAGATGCGAGCTGAGCCTTTTTGTGTGCAGCGTTATTCTTATGAAGAATACCCTTTGCAGCGGCCTGGTCAAGCTTTTTAACAGCGAGCTTGAAAGCGTCTGTCTTAACCTGAGCGTCACCCGATTCGAGTGCAGCGTCAAAATTCTTAAGAGCAGTCTTTAAAGCAGACTTAATCATCTGATTTCTCAGAGTTTTTGTTTTAATAACTCTTACCTTCTTGATAGCAGATACTGTATTAGGCAAATCGTTCACCTCCCGATACCTATTCATTCATAACATAAAGTTTAACACATTATCTGCAAAAAATCAAGCATTTTTTTAAAAAAAATAATTTTTTTAATGATTTTACCGGTTTTGAGCCGTAATCACATCAAAAAGTGCGTCGGAAAACGATGCTGCGCCCCGTTTTACTTCATCAAGAGTGTTTCCGTTTCCGCCGCATTCCACGATTAACATTCCGGGGGAAAGGCACTGATTGAAACGCTCCGTGCGCAAATCGAGAGGTCTTGCAAGCCCGGGATATTTTTTGTTCATGCTCTGCTGAATTTTAAGGCCGAAGGACAAATTCTGTTCCCAGTTCGGGTGATAAAGTCCGCCTTCGTCGGTTCCGAGAACAAGCATGAACTGCGCCTGGGTTTCGCCGTTTATATCGGCTGTAACGCGAAGCCCCGAGCCGTCCTCGTATGTTATGCCGTCACGGTGCACATCAAGAACCACCTTAACTGACGGATTTTCCGCAAGCAGAGCTTCCACCGTTTCGTAGCTGCGAAGGTATGAGCCGTTATAATCATAATCGTGCACGGTTTTGCAGTGCAGAACATTTACTCCCCTATCGGAAAGGCACTTTTCTATCACATTCCCGACGGCGACAACATTTTTTTCCTCATCATCGGTTCTGTCTGAACCCTCAAAACTTTCCGTTGTGTGGGTGTGAAAAATCAGCACCTGAGGCTCTTGGGATTCAATCTCAACCGGCAGAAAATCAATATCACGGTTAAAGAGGGCGTCCGTATCAACCGCAAAGCTTGTATGGTTTTTAATCTGCGTTCCCGATGACGGAATGGAAATCGCTTTTGAAGCCGGTGCGGCGGCCGCTTCCTCGGGCTGCGGCTCAGGCTCGGGCGAGACAGCCACCGGCTCTGCAGCTGCCTTAAGTTCCTTTGCGGCAGAAGCGAACGCAATGTTTGAACTTGCAAATACCGATTTATAACCTCCGAAAACGCTTTCGGAGTTGTCCATGCACAAAAGAGCGGTTTTAAACATAAGGCGGCTGCACGGCACGCTGAAACTTATTTTCGTCAGAATTACAATCATAATAAGTACAAATACAGCCGCAATATGCCGCTTTCTTATCACAAAAGCGGCGCTCCGAAAGCTTTTCTTCACGATTGTCACCTCTTGTTTGAGTTTATTTGCGAGCCGGGATTTTTATTACATTAAAATTAATTATTAAAAATTGTATTTACATAATTATTATTTTGATGTATAATAGTATAATAATGATATTTGGAGGTGTTTCCGCTGGACGAAATGATGAAACAATTTGAAAAGCTTAACAAAAAATGCGGCGGAAACGCAAAACTCAAATGCGTTCATCTTGATTTCGACAGCAAAAAATTCTTTAATTCGTTCAAAAGGACCACCATGAAAGACCGCTGCGGCGAGGTTGCGTTTGCGCTTGAGCGCAAAAACGGAAAGTTCGTGGTTATAAGGAATTCTGTGTATCCGGAGGGCGTTTACAGAATTCCGACCGGCGGAATACGCTTCGGGGAAAGCGTTCTGTCGGCACTTTACCGCGAAATCGGCGAGGAACTGGGCGTAAAGGTAAAGCTGAAGCAGTTTCTCGGGGCGGTTAAATACGACATCAGCTATGGCGGAGAACGGCTTGATTTTTATTCGTTCGTGTTCCACATGAAAGAAATTTCGGGGAATATCATTGAGGACGCAACCCAGAACGAAATCAGCGAATTTGCGGAAGCGGACCTCGGATTCTTGATAAAAATATCCGAAAAACTTAAAGAAAAAGGCAACTCCAAGGGAGACTGGAGGAGCTTTCGTTATCAGACAACTTCATTTATAATTCCGTTTTTAAAAAGCGAAGAAGGCAAAATATAATGGCAAAGAAAAAAGCGCTTAAAATTTCAATAATAATTGTTTCCGGGGTTTTGGCGATTCTTATAGCATCGGGCACTGTTTATGCCCATTTCATGCTCAAAAATACCGAAACGGTGGCGGACGGCGTTACGGTTTTCGGGGTGGATGTCGGCGGAATGTCAAGAGTTGCGGCAAGGCAGACAATAAGGGAGAACCTTCCTGAGGAATCCGAAAACAAAAACATTGAGCTTGTGTGCGGTTCGGAAATACTCTGGCTTACAACCGATGAACTCTCGCCCGAAATAGATGTTTCGGAAACGGTGGACAATGCGTTCAGCTACGGAAAAAGCGGCTCTAAGATGAGCCGCCTTAAAAAACTTATAAGCGCAAAGCTTGAAGGCTTTGAGGTCAGGGCGGCTCTGGATATAAGCGATGATATTCTGACCGATGTTCTGGCACCTTTCACCGAAGGCATCGAAAACCCGTTCATTCCTGCAAACTATGTAGTGGAACCCGAGCAAATCGTTGTTATCCCGGGGAAACGCGGCATGGGAATCGACCGCGAAAAACTCAAAAATGACATTTCCGACCATATGTTCAGAGGAAAAAAGGGCAGCATAAAGCTTAAAATAACCGAGTGCGAACCTACGGTGTATTCCGCCGAAAAGCTGCACAAAATTTTTGCGTGCGAACCTGAAAATGCGGAATATACCAAAGACGAAAACGGTCGTATTACTGCAACAGACGGCAAAATCGGCGTTGATTTCAATATCAAAACCGCACAGAAAATACTTGATAAAGCAAACGGCGGCGAGGCTTATATTCCGTTTGTGGCAACCAAGCCCGAAATAACAAAAGATACGCTTCTGACCGGCATGTACCGTGATGAACTCAGCTCATACTCGTCCTCTTATACCGTCGGAAACACCGGAAGGGTAAAAAATTTAGAGCTTGCGTGCTCAAAGCTTAACGGAACGGAGCTTCTGCCGGGCGAGGTGTTTTCGTATGTCGGGGCGGTCGGCAGCGGAACATATGAAGAGGGCTATGTAGACGCCCCGATTTATGCCGACGGCGAGGTTGCAACCGGCGTTGCCGGGGGCATATGCCAGGGCTCGTCAACGCTTTACTGCGCCGTGCTTTACGCCGATTTGAATGTCACCGAACGGGTTAATCACTCCATGCCGGTCGGGTATGTTCCTGCCGGAATGGACGCAACCATTGCAACGCCGTATATAGACTTTAAGTTTGAAAACTCGACCGGATACCCGCTTAAAATCGAGGCTTCGGCAGCCGGCGGAACTATGAAAATAAGGCTTTTGGGGATTGATACCGACCCTTCAAAGGAAATCGTTATAACCAACAAGAAAATCGAAACCATTCCGTTTGAAACAAAAGAGGTTGAAACCGACAAACTCCCGAAAGATGAGAAGAAAATCAAGCAGAACGGCTCGGACGGAAGCGTGGTTGAAACTTATAAAACCGTCAAAATCGGAGGGGCGGAACAAAGCACGGTTAAAATAACCACCAGCCGGTATGCACAGATTCCGAAAATAGTCGAAACAGGCAAATAACGCTTGACAAACATTGGCGGTTGTGCTATACTTTGGTTTGTAAATTTGAATAATTGCGCAAAGTGCCCCATATACCCTTTTTGAGGGGTATATGAGGTGAAAAGGGAATCGGGTGAGAATCCCGAACGATAACGGTCGCTGTATGCTCCGGAACGCTTTTGCCGCCGTTGACGAAAGTCAGTCATTGGGAAACCGAGAAGGCAGACGGCATAAGATATTTTACGGGGCGAGTCAGAAGACCTGCTTGGCGTTTACAAGGTGCATTCGTATTTCAGGATGTGCTGTAATGTTTTTGTGCAGAAAAATCCGCTGCGGTAATCTTTTTTAAGATTACCGCTTTTTTGCGGTTTATTATATAATTAATTTATTCATGAAAGGTCAGGTAAAAGTAATGAAAAAGACAGTACTCGGCAAATCGCTTGCGCTGCTTCTTGCGCTGGTTATGGTTCTCTCGTGCATGAGCGCAGTTGCATTTGCGGCGGAACTTAAAGGCTCCGGAACGGAAGCAGACCCCTACATAATCGGAAATGCGGCACAGCTTTCGGCTCTTTCGGAACTTCCCGAAGTCGGATATGTTTCACTCGCAGACGATATTGATATGAGCGGAATCGAGCCACAGACAAGCTTTATAAAAAAACTCACCGGCGCATTTATGGGCTACGGCCATAAAATCAAAAACCTCACTCTTAAGGGCGGCACGGGCAAATCCACATGGCAGTCCACAGAGATAATATATACCGGTCTTATCGGCGAAATTTCCGCTAATGCAACGGTTCGTGATATAATTTTTGAAAACGCCTCGATAACGAAAGATATAGGCAATTATAACTATGTCGGAATTGTCGCAGGTTTTGTAAGCGAAGGCTCAAATGTTACTATAGACAACTGCATCTTAAACGGAAAAATCGAAAGTAATTCTGCCACAATGAACACCTATCTCGGCGGAATTGCAGGCTCTGCCGGCGGCAGTATAAATGATAAAACCACGCTTTCCGTCACAAACACGGTAAGCAATATTGCAATCACCGCCGCAAAATCGAACTATGCCGGCACGATTCTCGGCGTTTCGCAGTACTATACAACATTCAACGTTGAAAACTGCGCAATCATCGGGGATATTTCAGGTTCGGCTCAATACGCCGGGGGCGTGCTTTCATGGGTTAATTCCACCAACGGTGCTCTCAATCTCAAAAACACCTATCTCGGCGCAAAAATAAAAGGAAGCAAACAGTACGGCGTTTGCTACAGCCGCTCAAGCTTCCCGATTGAAAGCGAAAATTTCTATTATGATACTGATAAAAACCCGTCTCCATCATCGTGGAGCAAATTTGAAATGCTCTATTCCGGCAGCGTTTCGGCAGAGGGAAAAACAACCGATGAAATAAAAGCGCTTAAGCTTGACGGTTTTGAAGTAAGAGAGGGCGAATTTGATAATTATCCCGTTCCGGTATGGAACCCCACCGAACCTCCGGCACCGCCGGTGCCTTCATATTCCTGCACGGTAAAGTTTGAGGGCACAGAAGACGGAACCGTCAGATTGTTCAAAGGCGATGAGGAAATCATTCCCGAAAACGGAGTATATGTTCTTTCCGAAAAAGGCGAGTATAAATATGAAGTAACAGACCTTTCGGATTATTATGATGTAAAAGATCAGACCTTCACCGTAGGCGATGAAGATAACGAAACGGTCAAAACCGTATGGGTGCATCTTTCTTATAAGCCTGTCGCGCTAAGCGGCACCGGCACAGAGGATGACCCTTACAGAATCACAAAAGCGAGCGAGCTTTTAAGCCTTGCGGCGCTTGTAAATGACGGAAAATCATCAGACTCTTTTGTAAACCTTGAAAACGATGTAACCGTCAAGGGTAGCTGGACGCCCCTCGGCAAAAATTCGGCATATGCATTTAAGGGAAGCTTTGAAGGAAACGGTCACTCCGTTACCGTAACGGTTGACAACCCGAATTTAAGCTATTTCGGATTTTTCGGCTGCCTTGAAAACGCAGCGGTCAGAAACCTTACGGTCAACGGTGAAATATACTGCTCCGAGCCTTACGCATTTGTCGGCGGAATTGCTGCAAGGGCAAGAGGAAATGTCACGATAGAAAACTGTGTCAACAACTCTTCCGTTTCATCGCTTGCAAAAGGCGCTGCAGGAGTAGGCGGCATTGTCGGCGGATATGATGATAATGTCGAATACAAATCCGAAAATATACGCCTTACCGTAAAAAGCAGCAAAAACAACGGTCTTTTAATGGTTACCGGCTCCGAAAAAGAGGCTTATGTCGGAGGAATTGTCGGCTCAAACGCAAACTGCGTGCAGCTTGAAAACTGCGAAAACACCGGTGATATTTATGCTCCCGGCTGCACCGTCGGCGGACTTTTGGGACAGGCAGGATATCAGACCGGCGATTTCAAACCGAGCATAAAAGACTGCTCTGTTTCCGGTGCAATTTCGGGGCTTGCCGGGCGTTCAAACCGC
Source organism: Clostridia bacterium (assembly GCA_034186235.1). GTDB lineage: Bacteria > Bacillota > Clostridia > HGM11514 > HGM11514 > CAKSKB01. Next base: position 38,487 of record JAXGBA010000136.1, read on the forward strand.
CTTTGGGGCAAGGGTACGCTCACAGATGTAACCGGCAGCGGCGAAAATACTGCCGAAAACGGCGAAATCACAAACGAACTCGTTCTGGAATCCGCAAAATACAGAAATATTATCGCCGCCTACAGCGAAGGCAAGCTAACGCTTATAAAGGACGGCGAAACAGCGGACAAAAATGTGACCGTTACTGCGCTCAAGGGCGAAAAGGATATTTCAAAGGGCTATATTTCATGCGATGAAAGCGGAATTTCACTTATTAAAGCAAACGACACGGCAAAAGTTGCGGAAGAAACCGCAACACTTAAATTTGAAAGTGAGAACTCAAGCCTTAGAAAACCCGTTACAATAAATATATACCCCTCAAAATCCAAAGCTATTTCGCTTATGGATAAAATTGCGGAAAGCTACTCCGGCAAGTGGGACGAATGGGAGGTATTCGATTCTGCGGTTTACGAAAAGCTTGGCTTCGGTAAAAATAAAACCGACATTGAAAACTACAAAAACCTAACGGTAAACAAGCTCGAAAAAAGTACTCCGCTTGTTACAGACCGTGCAAAAGCGGAAATAATTCTGTCTGTACTCGGCATAAATTCCGACAAGCTCACGGCATTTAGGAAAACGGAAAGCTACAGCAATGCGGAAATGCTTCAAAAGATGGATTTCGGAAGCAGCTATTATACCGCTCCGTGGATTCTTCTTGCGGAAGAGGCGGGACAGCTCAGGCTTTCGGACGAACAAAGAAGCTCCCTGATTTCAACAATTACGGCAGCTCAGGGCGAAAACGGCGTCTTCTATTCAATCTGGGGCGGCGAAAAATATGACGATGTTGACACCACCGGCACCTGCCTTGCCGCACTTGCAAGATTTTACGACACTGACGAAACGGTTAAAACCTTCTGCGATAAGGCAATAAACGGCCTTTCCGAAATGCAGGGCGAAAACGGTTCGTACGGCAATGTAAACTCCGATGCAATGGTTATAACCGGTCTTGCGGCAATGGGCGTTAATCCGTCGGCTGACCCTAAATTCACCAAAAACGGCTGCACCCTTGAAGGCGCTCTCATGCTTTATGTTAATAACGGCGAAAACGGTTTCGTTCCTTCATATTATGCAGACGGCGAAGCGGGAGTAAAAGCAGCGGCGCTTGCAACGGAACAGGGCTTCCGTGCCCTTATCACGCTGCGTCAGCTTGAAAAATGCAGCTCCTTCAACATCTATTCTCTGAAGACTTCCGGCGGGGATGTAATCGAAAAAGAAGTAAATGACTTCATTGCTACCGGGGAAGGCAAAGGCGGAGAGGAAGAGAAGGAAGAAGAAACCAACAATCCTTCGGGCGGCGGTTCAACAACCAAAACCATCACCGCAACATTAACCGTTGATGCGGACGGCGAAACATGGCTTACAAAGAGCATCGCCCTCCAAAAAGGCGCAACCGCAGCAAAGCTTATAAAGGAAGCTTTTTCGGAAGGCGGCTTGACAGCAGACGGCATTGACGAAGGCTACATCAAGTCCGTGACAAAGGACGGAAAAACTCTTGCGCAGGGAGATAAGGGCTCAAACAGCGGATGGATGTACAAGGTTGACGGCAAAAGCCCGAACGTAGGCATAGGGGATTTTGAACTTTACGACGGCGCAAAAGTTAAGCTTTACTACACAAGAGACTGGACTAAAGAAGAAGAAGAAGAATCAAAAAAATGGAGCGGCAGCTCCGGCAGCGGAAGCTCAAAGCCTGCCGATAAAACCGATGACAAAAAAGATGATATTAACAACGATACCGTTCCTGTTGATAAGACTGCGGAAAACACCTTTGCATTCAGCGATATCGAAGCCGGTGCATGGTATTTTGATTCCGTAAAATCCGCGTTTGAAAAAGGACTTATGCAGGGCGTAACCGAAACCGAATTTGCCCCGAACGCTCTTCTCACAAGAGCAATGTTCATAACCATTCTTTACAGGCTTGAAGGCGAACCGGCTGCAAATGCGGCAAACTTTACCGATATACCGAAAGACGCATGGTACGAAAAGGCTGTTTCATGGGGATACGAAAACAAAATCATCAGCGGAATGAGCGAAACGGAGTTTGCTCCCGACGAAAACATCACCCGCGAGCAGATGGCGGCTATAATTGCAAGATATGCCGAATTTAAGGGCAAGGACATCTCCGCAGATGCAGATCTGACGGTATATTCCGACTTTGACGCCATTTCAGAATACGCTGCAGGCGCACTTAAATACACCGTTTCAAACGGAATAATAGTCGGAAAGAGCGAAAGCACACTAAACCCGACCGACACCGCAACAAGAGCGGAAGCGGCAGCAATACTTACAAGAATTTCAGAATAACAAATCAAAAGTGGGCTGCAGCAAAACGAAATTGTTTTGCTGCAGCCCCTTTTTATGTTAAAAAACCGCTGAAATGCCCTAAAAATTTAAAAAACCCGAAAAATATTGCCAAAAACTCTTGACAAAACCTTCGGATTATGATATTATCATATAATGCTATATGTATGATATAAGGGCATATTATCCTTATATACATACTATATCACAAATTCAATAAAAAATCAAGAGTTTTTTGAAATTTGTGTTACATAGTTTTTTCAAATCGGTTCCGTTCCGGCAAAACGGAGACTGAAATTTTTTGAAGAGGTGATATGCTTATGGTACATCCGGTGCAGTACGGCAAGAATGTAAGGCAAAGCTTCGGGCGAATCAAAGAGGTTATCGAAATGCCTAACCTCATCGGCATTCAGAAGGACTCGTATCAGTGGTTCCTCGATGAAGGCTTAGCCGAGGTTTTCCACGATATTTCGCCGATTACAGACTTTTCGGGGAACCTTATTCTTGAATTTCTCGACTACTCCATAAAGGAAGAAGACGCGAAATTTTCGGTTGCCGAATGTAAGGAAAGGGACGCTACATATGCGTCCACAATCAAGGTAAAGGTGCGCCTTATAAACAAAGAAACCGGAGAAATTAAAGAGCAGGAAATCTTTATGGGTGACTTCCCGCTGATGACGCAGCAGGGCACATTTGTCATCAACGGAGCCGAGCGTGTCATAGTCAGCCAGCTGGTTCGTTCGCCGGGCATATATTTTGATATGCAGCGCGAAATCAAATCGGGTAAAGAACTTTTCACATCCCAGGTTATTCCGAACCGCGGCGCATGGCTTGAATACGAAATTGATGTCAACGATGTGTTCTCGGTAAGAATCGACAGAACGAGGAAGCTTCCGGTTACCGTTCTGGTAAGGGCTCTCGGATACGGCAGTAACGCCGAAATCAATGAGCTTTTCGGTTATGACGCAAGAATTACCGCAACACTTGAAAAAGATACCACTGCAACCACGGATGAAGCATTGCTTGAAATATATAAGAAGCTTCGCCCCGGCGAACCGCCGACGGTGGACTCGGCACGAAGTCTTCTTTACGGTCTTCTGTTTGACGACAGAAGGTATAGTCTTGCAAAGGTCGGCCGCTACAAGTTCAATAAAAAGCTTGCTATGGCGGCAAGAATCAAAGGCTTTACGCTTGCTGAAGACGCAGTAAACCCGTTTACGGGCGAGCTGCTTTACGAGAAGGGCAAAATCCTTTCCAAGGCAGATGCCGAATTTATAGAAAAGAGCGGCGTAAACGAAGTTTCAATCGAGCTTGAAGGCGGAAACACCACCAAAGTGTTCTCTAACAATATGGTTGAGATTGACAAGCTTGTAGACGCAGATATGCTTTCCGACAAGTTCGTTGAGGAAACATATCCGGACGGTTCAAAGCTTTATAAAAAGGTATACTATCCGGCGCTCAAAGAAATAATGGATGAATATTCCGAGGACGAAGAGGGGCTTAAAAAAGCCATTGCCGACTCGATTGATGTCCTCATACCTATGCATATTATGATTGATGATATTATGGCATCAATTAACTACTGCAACAACCTCATTTACGGAATGGGCAAAACCGATGACATTGACCATCTCGGAAACCGCCGCATAAGAGCTGTGGGAGAGCTTCTCCAGAACCAGTTCAGAATCGGTCTTACAAGAATGGAAAGAGTCGTAAGGGAAAGAATGAGCACACAGGATCTTGATATAGTTACACCTCAGGGGCTCATCAATACCAAACCCGTAATTTCATCGATAAGGGAATTTTTCGGTTCGTCACAGCTTTCGCAGTTCATGGATCAGCCGAACCCCCTTGCGGAACTTACGCATAAGAGAAGGCTTTCCGCGCTCGGCCCGGGCGGTCTGAGCCGTGACAGAGCCGGGTTTGAAGTGCGAGATGTTCACTATTCGCATTACGGCAGAATATGCCCAATTGAAACACCTGAAGGACCTAATATCGGCCTTATCAACTCGCTTTCCACATTCGCAAAAATAAATAAATACGGATTTGTGGAAGGTCCTTACAGAAAGGTGGATAAAGAAACCTGTAAGGTTTTGGACGAAGTAAGCTATATGACCGCCGATTCCGAGGACGAGTTCATTGTTGCACAGGCAAATGAACCCCTCGATGAGGAAAACAGATTTGTAAATAAGAAGATTTCCGCTAGATTTAAGGACGAAATTTTAGAGGTTGACGCTTCTAAGGTTGACTACATGGATGTATCGCCGAGACAGGTTGTTTCGGTTGCAACGGCACTTATCCCGTTCCTTGAAAACGACGATGCTCATCGTGCGCTGATGGGTGCAAACATGCAGCGTCAGGCTGTTCCGCTGCTCAAGCACGATTCGCCTATCGTAGGTACTGGTATGGAATACAGAGCCGCAAAAGACTCGGGCGTTGCAGTCTGCGCGGATAATGCCGGGGTTGTTAAATCCGTAAGTGCCGATTCAATTGTAATCACAAACGATGATGGCGGATTTGACACATATAAACTTCTCAAATTCGTGCGCTCCAACCAGGGCACATGCATAAATCAGCGCCCTATCGTTCAGGTGGGCGAAAGGGTCGGAAAGGGCGATGTTATCGCAGACGGTCCTTCCACCGATAACGGCGAACTTGCACTCGGAAGAAACATTCTCATCGGCTTCATGACATGGGAAGGTTATAACTACGAGGATGCTATGCTTATAAATGAAAACCTTGTTAAGGAAGATGTTTTCACTTCTATTCATATAGAAGAATATGAGTGCGAATCGAGAGATACAAAACTCGGACCGGAAGAAATCACAAGAGATATTCCGAATGTCGGAGACGATTCTCTTAAAGACCTTGACGAAAACGGTATTATCAGAGTCGGCGCCGAGGTAAAAGCCGGCGATATTCTTGTCGGTAAAGTTACGCCTAAGGGTGAAACGGACCTCACCGCCGAGGAAAGGCTTCTCCGCGCAATCTTCGGTGAAAAGGCGAGAGAAGTAAGGGATACCTCTCTTAGAGTTCCGCACGGCGAGTACGGTATAATCGTTGATGTAAAGGTGTTCACAAAAGAAAACTCGGACGAACTTTCGCCCGGAGTAAATAAAGTTGTCCGTTGCTATATCGCACAAAAGAGAAAGATTTCTGTCGGCGATAAGATGGCGGGCCGCCACGGTAATAAGGGTGTTATTTCAAGAATCCTGCCGCAGGAGGATATGCCGTTCCTGCCGGATGGAACTCCGCTTCAGATAGTGCTTAACCCCCTCGGTGTTCCTTCCCGAATGAATATCGGTCAGGTACTTGAGGTTCACCTCGGCTATGCCGCAAAACTTATGGGCTGGAAGATTGCAACACCCGTATTCGACGGCGCAACCGAAGAACAGATTGCAGAGCTTCTCACGAAGGTCGGCAAAAACCCCGACGGCAAGAGCGTACTCTATGACGGCCGTACCGGCGAACCGTTTGACAACCGCGTTACTGTTGGATACATGTATATGCTTAAACTCATACATCTGGTTGACGATAAAATTCATGCCCGTTCAACAGGACCTTACAGCCTTGTTACGCAGCAGCCTCTGGGCGGAAAGGCTCAGTTCGGCGGCCAGCGTTTCGGTGAAATGGAAGTTTGGGCACTGGAGGCATACGGCTCGGCTTACACACTGCAGGAAATTCTTACGGTTAAGTCGGACGATGTTGTCGGCCGTGTTAAGACTTACGAATCCATTGTGAAGGGCGAAAATGTTCCGACGCCGGGCATTCCGGAATCCTTCAAGGTTCTTATAAAAGAACTCCAGAGCCTTACGTTGGATGTCAGCGTTCTTGATAAGAACGGCAACGAAATTCAGATTAAGGAAATGGATGACGACGAGTACGAGGATTACGATACAGTAGATCCGGAGCAGAAAAAGCTGCTTGAAAATGAAATTCCCTCCGACCTTATCGATGAAGATGACGGTTCGGAAGATATGATTAAGGATATATTCGATGATGACGATATGGACTTCCCCGGGGAAGACGCAGACGATGATTTCCCAGAAGTTCTGGACGGCAGTCTGGACGATGTTTTTCTGTCCGACACCGATGAAAATTAAGGAGGCGCTTTGAAATGTCAAATTACACAAACTTTGATGCTATAAAAATAGGTCTTGCCTCCCCCGAAAAAATCAGAGAATGGTCTTATGGTGAGGTTAAAAAACCTGAAACAATCAACTACAGAACATTAAAGCCCGAAAAGGACGGTCTGTTCTGTGAGCGCATTTTCGGACCGACAAAGGACTGGGAATGCCATTGTGGAAAATATAAAAGAGTAAGATATAAAGGCATAGTCTGCGACCGCTGCGGAGTTGAAGTTACAAAAGCAAAGGTCAGAAGAGAAAGAATGGGTCATATAGAGCTTGCAGCTCCGGTTTCCCATATCTGGTACTTCAAAGGCGTGCCCAGCCGTATGGGGCTTATACTCGATATGTCCCCGAGGCTCCTTGAAAAGGTTCTTTACTTTGCTTCATATGTGGTAATAGATCCAGGCAGAACGGCATTTATGGAAAGACAGGTTATTTCCGAAAAGGAATACCGTGACGCTAAGGAGAAATACGGCGATAAGTTCCGCGCCGGGATGGGTGCGGAGGCAATTAAAGAGCTTCTTGACGCACTCGACCTTGAGCAGCTTTCAAAAGAATTGAAGGCTGAACTTGAGGACGCTTCCGGTCAGAAGAAAATCAGAATTATAAAAAGACTTGAGGTTGTTGAAGCATTCAGGCTTTCGGGCAACAAACCGTCATGGATGATTCTTGATGTTGTTCCCGTAATTCCGCCGGAAATCAGACCTATGGTTCAGCTTGACGGCGGCAGATTTGCCACAAGCGACTTAAACGACCTTTACAGAAGAATTATCAATAGAAATAACCGCCTTAAAAAGCTTCTTGAACTTGGCGCTCCGGACATTATCGTAAGAAACGAGAAGAGAATGCTTCAGGAAGCCGTTGACGCACTTATCGATAACGGCAGACGCGGCCGCTCCGTAACAGGCCCCGGAAACCGTGCGCTTAAATCGCTTTCCGATATGCTTAAGGGCAAACAGGGCCGATTCAGACAGAACCTGCTCGGTAAGCGTGTTGATTATTCGGGCCGTTCGGTTATCGTTGTAGGCCCTGACCTTAAGCTGTTCCAGTGCGGTGTACCTAAGGATATGGCGCTCGAACTGTTCAAACCGTTTGTTATGAAACGCCTTGTAAAAGACGGCAAAGCTCATAATATAAAGAGCGCAAAGAGAATGGTTGAAAGAGTACGCGATGAGGTTTGGGATGTATTGGAGGATGTTATTAAAGAACATCCGGTTCTCCTCAACCGTGCACCTACACTTCACAGACTCGGCATCCAGGCTTTTGAACCGATTCTTGTCAGCGGCAAGGCATTAAAGCTCCACCCGCTGGTTTGTACCGCATATAACGCCGATTTTGACGGTGACCAGATGGCTATTCATGTTCCGCTGTCAGCAGAAGCGCAGGCAGAAGCGAGATTCCTCATGCTCTCCGCCAATAACCTTTTGAAACCGCAAGACGGACATCCCGTAACCGTTCCTACACAGGATATGGTTCTGGGAAGCTATTACCTCACTCTCCTTAAGGAGTTTGAGCTTGGCGACAGAGTTAACCGTGAATTTGGCGATATTGACGAAGCAGCACTCAAAAATGTTGTTGTCAACCTTACAAACGATATAACATTCCTTCGCGAAACCTCTGTCGTTGTCAAAAACGAGATAGCAAAACTGAAAGACCGCGATAAGTCAATTTCTGCAGTTATAAACGATATCGAAGATTTGAACTACGCTACACGAAAAGACATCAACGATATGCTCAAACTCGATGCCGAAAAAGCGGTTTATGACAAGATTGCGAAGAAGATGAAAAAGGATAAAGCCGAACCCGAAAAACTCGGCGAATATCTTAAAGAATACCGCCTGGAACTCAGGAAGAACGACGCCGGTAAAAACGCTGATGAAGTTATGACAGCCCTTCATGTGGCATTCCCGGGATTTAACGAAACAACATATGATATCTATAATAAGTTTGAAAAAGAACTTGTTGAGGTTCAGGCAAAAACCGAAGCTGCCAACGAAGCATATGAAGAACTTCAGGCTCTTCTTAAAGCCGCAGAAAGCATGACAGCTGACGAAAAGGCTAAAAAGACAGCCGAAATTATCAAAGCTGCAAGCGATGAAAAGAATGCGGATAAATATCTTGCAAAGATTTTCTCAAAAGAATCGCTTGCCGATATGTACAGATACGCAAAGAGATTTTTGGCTATCAAGAAGTTTGAATCTCCCGAAGAGGCAATCCATGCTTATCAGCTCGGTATAATTTCGCTTCATGAACCGATGATGGTAAGAGTATCAAAGAAAATCGACGGCGAAACGGTTACCGGTATTGTAACAACAACCGTCGGCAGAATTATCTTCAATGAAAATATCCCTCAGGATCTCGGATTTGTTGACAGAAGCAAAGAAAATAACCAGCTTGTTTATGAAATCGACTTCCTTGTCGGCAAAAAGCAGCTCGGAAAAATCATCGACAGATGTATCCGCGTTCACGGAACAAGTGAAACGGCAAAGGTTCTTGACGATATTAAATCGCTTGGATACTCTTATTCGACAAAGGGCGCAATCACAGTTTCGGTAGACGATGTTAAGGTACCCGAAGAAAAAGCGCTTCTCCTTAAACAGGCAGAGGACATAGTTGAAAAAGTCACAAGACTTTACAGACGAGGTATGCTTTCTGAGGACGAACGCTATAAGAGAGTTATCACCACATGGGCCGATACCAGTAAGTGCGTAACGGATGTGCTTATGTATAGCCTTGATTGGCTCAATCCTATTTATATGATGGCAGACTCCGGTGCCCGTGGTTCCGTTAACCAGATTCGTCAGCTTGCCGCAATGCGCGGTCTTATGGCGGATACACAGGGCCGTACGGTTGAAGTTCCGGTTAAGGCTAACTTCCGAGAAGGTCTTAACATTCTGGAATTCTTCGTATCGTCCCACGGTGCAAGAAAAGGTCTTGCCGATACGGCACTTCGTACAGCCGACTCCGGTTACCTCACAAGGCGACTGGTTGATGTCAGCCAGGATGTTATCATCAGAGAGTCTGACTGCGGAACCGAAGCCGGAACATGGGTTCAGGATATCCGCGACGGCAACGAAATTATCGAGCCGCTTGTTGAAAGACTTATCGGCAGATACCCGGCACAGGATATTGTTAATCCCGAAACCGGGGAAATCCTTGCAAGAAAAAATACCGACCTTATCAACGATGTTCTTGCGAAGAAAATTGTTGACGCAGGCGTTAAGCGCGCATATGTGCGTTCGGTTCTTAACTGTAAGGCGAAGGTCGGCGTATGCGCAAAGTGCTACGGCGAAAACCTTGCAACCAGCCGTGAAGTCAATATCGGCGAGGCGGTCGGCATAATCGCCGCACAGTCCATCGGTGAACCGGGTACGCAGCTCACAATGAGAACATTCCATACCGGCGGTGTTGCCGGCGACGATATCACACAGGGTCTCCCCCGTGTTGAGGAATTGTTTGAAGCAAGAAAGCCTAAGGGTCTTGCAACAATTTCGGAAATCGGCGGTACCGTATCGTTCAATGAAACCCAGAAGCGCCGCGAAGTTATTGTCACGAACGATGAGCTTGCGGAAGCAAAAACATATGTTATTCCATTCGCCGCAAGACTTAAGGTTAAAGAGGGCGATGTGATTGAACCTGGCGATCTTATTACGGACGGTCCGTGCAATCCTCACGAAATCCTCAAAATCAAGGGGCTTGAGGCAGTTCAGGAATATCTCACCCAGGAAGTTCAGAGAACATATAAGCTCCAGGGTGTTGATATTAACGATAAGCATATTGAAGTTATCGTGCGCCAGATGATTAATAAGGTTAAAATCGAAGACGCAGGCGAAACAAATATGCTCATGGGTACTCTTGTTGACCTTTATGAGTTCAATAAGCAGAACGAAGAAGCTCTTGCCGCAGGTAAAAATCCGGCAACCGGTACGAGAATACTTCTCGGTATCACAAAGGCTTCGCTCGCAACGGATTCATTCCTGTCGGCGGCATCCTTCCAGGAAACAACCAGAGTTCTTACCGAAGCCGCAATCAAAGGCAAGGTTGATCCGCTTATCGGTCTAAAGGAAAATGTTATCCTCGGTAAGCTTATCCCGGCAGGTACGGGTATGCACCAGTATTCCGATGTTCATATCGATGAGGATAAACTCCCCGATGACGAACCGATTTCAGAATCTGAAAACCAGTAAATTCATCTAAAATAAGACCTTCCGGAGAAGGTCTTATTTTTATGATTATTAATAATTAAGGAATAAATAAACATAATTTGGCGAATTGTGGTATAATTAGTTGACATTGGTCTGAACTTATGATATAATATTTACAACATAGGTTACCAAACACCTCTGTGTTTGTCATTGATGTAAATATTGAATCGAAACTTTAAGCAAGAAATACCGTGCCGGGTTTTCCCGGCACGGCTGACATATATATGATCGGCAGGGACTGCCGTAAATAAGGGAAGGTTGAATTCAACAAACTCATTATATGTCAATCTTCCGGAAGAGGTTCTTAAAAAATGGCAGATACTCTGATAATTTCGCCCGAGTCAGGGCTTAAATCGTTTGAAAAATATCGTATTGTATATACGGAGGAGAATA
>JAXGBA010000137.1:0-7252 GCA_034186235.1 Clostridia bacterium
CAGTCTTTGTCCACATTCTCATCAAACCAAGCACCCATAGTGTCTGTATAAAGCGAATAGCTTTTGAGCCAATTTATAGCCGGAAAATGGCGTTTGTACGCAAGGTCGGAATCAAGACCCCAGAAAACCTTGACAATTCGGAGTGTCGCCTGCGAAACAGGCTCCGAAATATCACCGCCCGGAGGCGAAACTGCGCCGATAACCGAAAGCGCACCTTCCGTATCTTCGCTTCCGTTCACGATAACCCTGCCGGCTCTTTCGTAAAACTGCGCAAGACGGCTACCGAGATATGCGGGGTAACCTTCCTCACCGGGCATTTCCTCAAGCCTTCCCGACATCTCTCGAAGCGCTTCCGCCCATCTGGAGGTGGAGTCCGCCATAAGCGCAACGGAATACCCCATATCCCTGAAATATTCGGCGATGGTGATGCCGGTATAAATCGACGCTTCACGTGCGGCAACCGGCATATCCGAAGTATTTGCGATAAGCACGGTTCGTTCCATAAGAGATCTGCCCGTCTTGGGGTCGATAAGCTCCGGGAATTCGTTCAGAACATCCGTCATCTCGTTTCCGCGTTCGCCGCAGCCGATGTAAACAACGATGTCCGCCTCCGCCCACTTTGCAAGCTGGTGCTGAACAACCGTTTTACCGCTCCCGAAAGGCCCGGGAACAGCCGCAACACCGCCTTTTGCAATAGGAAAGAGAGTGTCGATAACCCTTTGCCCGGTAACAAGCGGCATATCGGGGGAAAGCTTTTTCTTATACGGTCTGCCGATGCGCACCGGCCACTTCTGCATAAGCTGAACTTCCCTTTCGCCCTTTTCCGTTTCAATCACGGCAACGGTATCGGTAACGGTAAACTCACCGCTTTTTATCTCCTTTACGGTACCGCAAATTCCGTTCGGCACCATGATTTTCTGGATAACGATATCCGTTTCGGCAACCGTTCCGAGGCAGTCGCCCCCGGAAACCTTATCGCCGGCCTTTGCCGTCGGCACAAACTTCCATTTAATATCCCTTTTAAGCGACGGCACCTCAACCCCCCTTTGCAGGTTATTACCCGATATTTTCATAATATCGTCGAGAGGTCTTTGAATACCGTCAAAAATACTTCCTATAAGTCCGGGGCCAAGCTCAACCGAAAGCGGTGCACCCGTCGATTCCACAGGCTCGCCCGGGCCAAGACCCGAAGTTTCCTCATAAACCTGAACCGAAGCCTTATCCCCGTGAATTTCTATAATTTCACCGATAAGTCTCTTGTCGCTTACGCGGCACACATCGAACATATTAGCGTCACGCATGCCTTCGGCAATAACAAGAGGACCGGCAACCTTTTTAATGGTTCCTTTGCTCATATTCCTTCTCCCTTCAGTTGTTGAAGATTATATCAGAGCCGACCGCCTGTTCGACCGATTTTTTAACATCGCCGATTCCGCGGCCGGTATTTCCCGAAACGCCGGGTATAAGTATAACAGCCGGAAGAATGCTTTCGGAAAGCTTTTCAATCTCCTCCGCAGCAAGCTCCGCAAGCTTTTCGGTAATATATATTACGGCATAATCGTCCACCGACATTTTCCTGAGCTTGAGCGAAGCGTCCTCGCCGGAATCGCATATAACGGTTTCAAGTCCGAGCGCCGCAAAGCCGAAAATGCTGTCCCTATCACCGAGAACCGCAATTTTATACATACATATCACGCAGCCTTTCCCTGACAAAGCTTTCAGAAAGTCCGTTTTCCTTTGCGGTAAGAATAATCCTAACCGCTTTTATTTCGTTTTCCCTTGCAAGCACATATGCCGCAAGCGGAGCAATCGTGAAAGGATTCGACTTCTGCTTCCTGATAAAATCCATTATAAGATTATCGCACCATTTCTCGAAGTCGGAATCCGACTCTTTTATCTCGGTAACCGCATGCGCATAATCGGTAAGCTCAAGGTACGAAAACAGTTCGTCCGTACCGGCAATTGCCGCCGAAACAAGCTTGTCTTTTGAAAGCGTATCGCACTCCGCTATAGCCGCCCTCAAAAAGTCTGCCGATTTTTTGAGCCTTGCCCCTCTGTACGCAATCTTTATGTCGGCAAGCGCAGCCGTAAGCTCGGAATACTTATCAATCATATCGTTTCCGGAAGCTCTGCCCGCTGCCCTTATCGCCTCAAGCGCAGCCTTATCTATTATAATATCACAAAGCTGACCGTCACCGGTTTTGTTAAGCATCTGCACAGCTTCCGCCGCAGCCGTACGCATATTCTCCGGCAGCTTTTCGAACTCACGGTCACGGACAGCATCATAAATACCGTCCGCTGCAACGCTCCCTCCGGGCATAAAAATCCCGTCGGCGGGCATTCCGGAATAAACCGCCTTAACCGCAGCTTTCAGATTATGAAAATCCTTTTCAAACAAAAACACATCCAGAACCGACATATCGTCCAGAAGCTCACCCATAAGCTCCCACGTTTTATTGCTTTCGCCCTCCAGTATCTCATCAATACCCTCGGCTCCGCCGCCGTCAAAGCCCTTATCTGCCAAAAGCTGCAATACCTCATGCGCATCTTTTGCCGAAACAAGCTGCTCAATATCCTGAGATGACAAAAGCGAAAGCTCCTTTGCCCTTATGCGGGCAACAGCATAGGTATACAATTCCGCCATAACACACAGCCTTTCCGCTCAGCGAGAGCCGAACATGATTTTGTTGACCGTATCGGAAAGTTCGTCATAAGCACCCTCAAAAAGCGCGTCAAAGGTGCAGTTTATTTCGATGTTTCCGTAAACCAGCACGAAACCGCCGTCAAACTCTCCGTCAGTCTCCGAAAGCGAAAGGCCTTTTAGGTCAAAGCCCTTCGGCAGCCTTGCCTTATCCTTTGCGGACAGAATCAGTTTGCCGCCGTCGCCGGTTCTGTGTTTTTCCAGAAGGTTCTCGATAATTTCAAAATATTTATCATCATCGAGATTTTTAAGTTTCTCCCTTGCGCTTTCGATTACGCCGGAGATTATCTCCTGCTTTTTCGCAAGAACCCTTCTGTTAACCTCAATATCGGCGGATGACGCAGCCCGCTCCGAAATAAGATGTGCCGAAACCCGTGCGGCGTCTAAAATCGCAGAAGCCTTATTTTCGGCTTCCGTTTCCGCCTCGGAGATAATCTTTTCCGCTTCAAGCCTTGAGGAATTTTCTATACTTTCAACCGAATTTTTTGAATCCTCATTAATTCTGTTAATAATTTTATCCAGTCCGGTCATAGCCTCAACCCCTCTTAGTTAATGCCGAATATAGCGAGAATGGACACGAGAAGTGCAAGAATTGCATAAGTTTCAACCATAGCGGCAAAAATCATTGACTTACCCATCTGGTCGGGCTTTTTTGCGATAAGCGAAATACCTGCGATAGCGGTTTTACCCTGCGCAATAGCGGACCACAGTCCGACAATCGCCATAGGAAGGCACGCTACAAGATACAAAAGCCCCGTCTGCCATGATGTTACGGGCTCGCCGCCAAGAATACCTATACGGGTAAGCGTGATAAACGCAATGAGAAGCCCGTAAATACCCTGTGTACCCGGCAGAAGCTGCAGGATAAGAACCTTACCGAATTTGCCCGGGTCTTCTGTAACAACGCCTGCGGCAGCCTCACCTGTCATACCGACTGCCCTTGCCGAGCCGACCCCCGCCATGAGCGCTGCCAAGGCAGCACCGAGTAACGCAAATACCATACCTAAATTTGACATACTAAACATCCTCCCTGATTTTGAAATATTTTGTATTTTCTGAAAACGGCTGATACTTTCGTCCGCCGCCCTCATAAAATTTACCGAAGAATTCCACGAACTGCAGCCTGTTTGTGTGGACATATGCGCCCAGAAGATTTATCCCGATATTGAGGGTGTGTCCCAAAACAAACACTATAATGAACACAATCACCCCGACAGCACCGCCGCCGAGCATAGTCCCCATTTTATTGAAGACCTGAGATATAACGCCCGTTGCAAGGCTCAGAGCGAGAAGTCTTGAATAAGACAGTAAATCGCTCAAATATCCGGTAACATTATAAAGCTCATAAAGACCTTTTGCAAGACGTTTGAACGGATTTTTGGAACTTCGCCCGGCAAAAATCACAATTCCAAGAGCACCGATACAAGCCAGAACCGCCG
This sequence comes from Clostridia bacterium, assembly GCA_034186235.1. Taxonomy (GTDB): domain Bacteria; phylum Bacillota; class Clostridia; order HGM11514; family HGM11514; genus CAKSKB01. Next base: position 4,141 of record JAXGBA010000137.1, read on the forward strand.
AAACCCTGCCGACGGTATACGGCAAAGGTTCAAGCGAAAACATCGACGCAACCATTTCGGTTGAAAGAAGATATACGATTCCGCCGCCGACAAGCATGTACCAGAACACCACATCATAAATACCGTCAAGCACTTCGCCGTGCTTCACACAGTCGTAAAACTTAATTGCAAGCCCGGTGAAAAGGTGAACGATTCCGATCGCAAACGAAAACATAAGCATTTTCATTACATTATCGAGGGGTTCAAACCACAGCGCCGGAAAATTAACGGTTTTCCCGAAAAAGGTTGTGGAAACCACCGTAACCGCATCACCGAAGCAGCTGCCAAACATCAGCCCCCAAAACGCTGTAGACACGCCACAGTACATGAACAGCCTCAAGGTTTTTTGAAGCCCCGAACCCATATTTTTAAACTTGTGTATTGCCGCAAAGCAGCCGATTGCCATTATAAGCCCATATGCGAAATCCGAGAGCATAAGCCCGAAAAGGATATAATAGAAAACCGACATGACCGGCGTCGGGTCGCCCTCGCCGGAACCCGGCATACTGAAAGCTTCAACAACCGCTTCCGCCGGGGCGGCAAACAGGTTATTATGAAGCAAAACCGGTTCATCGCCGTCGGGTTTTTCAACCTCAACCGCAGCATTGTATTTTTTTGAAAGCACCGCCTCAAGAGTTTTTGCCGTTTTTTCGGGAGCATACCCGGTAATTGCAAAAGCATTTTTGCTCTGGCATGCGCTTCCCAGAACCTCATATTTATCGGTGCGCATAGTGTAATAATCCGACGCAAACCGCAGCGCATTGCGAACCCCCTCGTAACCGGCAATTTGCTTAAGATTATCCTTCGCCTTAGTTTTGACAGACCTGATTTTATCCTCAAGCTGTCCAATTTTAACCGCCGGAACCTCATTTGACGAAACTGCAGATGGTGAAAAACCGAGCGCCCTGAGATCATTTTCACATTCCTCCGCCGTATCCTTCGGGCAAACAGCAAATATGCAAGTCTGCTCCGGAGATGACGAAACAACATCAAATTCGGTATTATCGCCCTTGTAACGCTCAATCAGCTGCTGAACCGACATCTGCCCCGGAACGGTACCGATAAATGCTGCCGTTTTTTCCGTCCCCTTAAAATTCAGCGGCAAATCTAAATTTTTCCACGGCAAAAGCGACTCAATCTGCGATTCAAGCCTTGAGATTTCCGCTTTTCCTTCCGCATTTTCCTTTGAAAGCCTTACAATTTCGCCGGCAGCTCTCATTATTTCGCCGATTTCATCAACAAGCCTGTAATAAACCTCCGGAGGCATCTCCTTTTTCCCGGCAAGCGAGGCAAAAACAGAAGTTTTTTCATGAACGGTCTGCTCCAGAATCTCCAGTGCGTCCTCCGCCGTCTGCGCCGCTTTTTTAAAAGTAAGCTGAGAAGCCGCAGTGTCCTGCAATGTCATTCCGTCAAACTGCTGTTTTTTGATTTCAAGCACGCCGTAACGCTGAAGCGCCTCCAGAATTGCTTTTCTGTCCTTTTTAAGCCCATAAACACTGACAAGGCTCATGGGTACAACAGCCATATCCCAACAACCACCTTTCAGGCACTAATTATTTCCAATAACTCTTTCAATAACCGCTTTTTCGGCGGTATCGCTGAGTTTGCCGACAGCACCTTCAAGCCCGTAAGCCTCTTGTGTGTTCTCCTTAGCCTCAGACATAACCCTTTCGGCGTCCGCCTTTGCTGCGGAGATTATTTTCTCCGCCTCTTTGTTTGCCGCCTCCGTTTTTTCGTAAATGATTTTTGCCGCCTTTTCCTTTGCCTCCGCTATAATCCTGCTTGCCGCCGATTTTGCGGAGCTTTCAGCTTCGCCGGCTGATTTTTCTGCCGCCAAAATAGCTTCTATCGTTTCTTTTGCCACACATATCACCGCCTTTGTTTATTTTTTATTTTACATTGTTTTAAATCATTTGTCAATATTTATTCGGCAAAATTTGCAACAAACGCCCCGGGAAAGCTCCGAAGCGTTTTTATCTTCTGTAAAATCAAAAAATATTAATCAGCAAACTCTCTGGATAATTATTTTACAATTTCACAGGGAACGCCGTATTTTTCAGCCTGCGCCTGAGCAGCAGAGCCTTCCTCACAGTATATGGTGAGAGAGGTGCAACCTGTAAACAGGTCATCACCGAACACGGTTACCGTTGAAGGGATTTCAAGCTTTTTAAGTGACGAACAGCCATAAAAAGCACCCTTGTCGATTTTTGTAACCGTTGACGGAATATTGATTTCTTCAAGTGATGCGCAGCTGCCGAAAGCACCCATACCGATTTCCCTCACGCCCTCGCCGAGGGTAACCTTTTTAAGGTTTTCGCATAATGCAAATGCGCTGCTGCCGATAGAATCAACCGTACCGGAAATGTCGGCGGTTTCGATATTGCCGAACTTATAGAACGAAAATGTTCCTATATAAGTTACGCCGTCAGATACCTTAACGGCAGAAAACTTGTCCCTTTCGGAAAACCACGGAATACTTTCGTTTTCCACCTCATAGGTATTGTAATCGAACATACGCACAGAACCGTTCAGCACGAGCGTATCGTTTTCGATATTCCAATCGACGATTTGTGTGTTTTCCTTAACCGCTGAGTTTGCGGTACTTGGTGTTTCGCCGGATTTTCCGCACGAACAAAGCGCGAAGGCAACCGCAGCGGCAACCAGAACACTCAAAATTTTCTTCATGGATAAAAACTCCTTAATATCTTTTTTATATTGCAGCCTTCCCCTTTTTCGCAATTCTGACAAAGTGGGCAAAGTACCTTAGCAGCGAATAAATCATAGCCGCAACCGTCAGAACAATAAGCGCCGTGGCAATATAATCAAGCCTGTTGAATATGATAATGTAAAGCATTGTCACATAGAAAAGCACCGTTGCAGCTTTGCCGTACCATTCTGCCGGAATTGCGGTTTTACGCTTGCAGAAATAAAGGATACTGCCGCCCAGAATCATAATAAGCTCTTTTGCGGCGATAACGGCGATTGCCCATTTGGGGATTTTGCCGTCCGCCCAAAGGGTGATTATAACCGAAAGCTGCATAAGCTTATCCGCAAGAGGGTCAAGAACTTGTCC
>JAXGBA010000138.1:0-8039 GCA_034186235.1 Clostridia bacterium
GACAGCATAGTGGGGATAATGTTGACGGTAACACTGACAAACTCGGTGGACGAGCTGATAGACTTTCTTCTGGACAACCCGGAAGCGAAGGAGGAAGATATTCTGGTAGCAATGACAAAAATCCCCAATATCAGAGACGCAGGGTTGCAAAATACGACATCCGAACCGTAGAGGAAAAGGAAATTGACCGTTTACAGCACGAGGTTGAGAGGTTATCGAAGAGAAACAAACACCTTGAAGCTGAAACGAAGGTATCTGCGGACGGCACGAAAAGAGTGGAAGCATCGTGGCTTAAGCCAATCACCGATGAACTTTTGGAAACGACCGGGGCGGAGCTTACAAAGCGATATATTGAAAAGCAGCTGCGTGAAGGATATGAGCTCATGCTCAACAAGCCGCAGGGTGAAGGCATGACGTAGGAAGAAGCCAAGCTATTTTATGACCTTGATTCGCCGTGGCAGAATTTTGCGATGAAGGCTGCGGACTGGATAAAAAGCCGTGACGATATTCTCAAAAGCAATTATTCTTATGCAAACGAAGGCATTGTTAGAAACGAAACGGGAATGAGCGTTGATGAGTTCTGGTTTGAGCTTGCAAAGCAGATGATTGATTATGCGAGAATCGGCGGTATTAAGCAGTACAAGACCCTTGCGGACAAGCTGAAGGAAGCAAAGGCGGAACTTAAAGCAAGGGGCAAAGAGCAGAAGCAATCGGAAAAGGTCATAAGCTCACTTACGAAGGAAAACGCAAGGCTCAAAGAGGCGGCGGACATCATAACGAAAAATATGAAGCTGACGAGAGCCGGCGAAAAAAGGATTGCTGACGGTGCCCTCAGAAAGATTGTTAAGGGCTTTAAGAAAATGGCGGACAGCACGGTTAAGACGGGAGAGTAGGGTAGGGCAGCACGGCAAAATTTTTACCATACTATGCTTATGGATTTGAAAATAATTGCCAGAACCATAATTGTAATGATTACAAGTGAAGGGCGATAATTATTAAAAGCAGCTGATTCCAGCTGCTTTTTACTACAGATTTAGAGATTCTGCGTATCGAACCGTTTCCATTGCTTCGCCGCAATACTTGTCCGCACCGACCATTTCGGCATATTCTTCCGTCAGAACCGCTCCTCCGACAACGATTTTTACATCGCATTTCTCACGCAGCTGACGAATTGTTTCCGCCATTGACGGTACCGTTGTCGTCATGAGTGCACTAAGGCCGACAATCGGCGCTTTTTCTCTCAGAACTGTTTCAACGACTGTTTCGGGCGGCACATCGCGCCCAAGGTCTATGACATCATATCCGTAGTTTTCAAGAAGAACCCTGACTATGTTTTTGCCGATGTCATGCACATCTCCCTTGACCGTTGCAAGCACAAATTTTGCCTTTACGGCGGTTGATTTTCCGATTTTCTTTTTAAGGACATCAAATGCGGCAGCAGAAGCCTCTGCGCTCATAAGAAGCTGAGGGAGAAAGAGCTTTCCGCTTTCAAAATCTTTTCCGACGGTATCGAGAGCCGGTATGATTTCTCCGTTTATGAGGGTCATCGGCTCTGTTTCCGTCTTCCCGGCAATTTCGGCGGCTTTATCCTTAAGCCCCTTGATTATTGCACCGGAGAGCGTAAATTCGGTTTTTTCCGTCTGTTTAGGTTCTTCGCCCGACATAAAATCAATATATTTAAGGCACGCTTCATCACGCCCGGAAAGGCACATGAATGTTTTATAAGCCGTCATCATCGTATGTGAATTAGGGTTCATAATTGCTGCATCAAGACCGTTTTCAAGTGCCATTGTGAAAAATGCGGAACTTATTGTTTCGCGGCTCGGAAGTCCGAAAGATATATTCGAAACACCGAGAGATGTCTTAAACCCAAGCTCTTTAAGCATTTTCACAGCTTTCAGCGTAATATTTGCCGCATTTGAATCGGAACTTACTGCCATTACGAGAGGGTCGACAATAATATCTTTTTTTGAAATTCCGTATTTCTTCGCCTCTTTCAGTATCTTTTCGGCAATCTCAATGCGTTTTTCGGCGGTGTCCGGAATTCCGTCCTCGTCAAGAGTGAGTGCAACTATAACGCCGCCGTATTTTGCGGCAAGCGGAAACACCGCATCCATAGACTCCTTTTTCCCGCTTACGGAGTTTATCATAGCTTTGCCGTTATATGTGCGCAGCGCCCGTTCCATAGCCACCGGGTCGGTAGTATCTATCTGCAGCGGAAGATCTGTCACCTCTTGCAGCTTTTTTACAACCCTTTCCATCATTTCAGGCTCATCAATTTCAGGAAGTCCCACATTTACATCAAGTATATCTGCACCTGAATCCGCCTGCTTGAGCCCCTCGCCGAGAATATAATCTATATTATTATCCCTTAGCGCCTGCTTAAAAAGCTTTTTGCCGGTCGGATTAATTCTCTCGCCGATGAGAACAGGCTTTTCGCCGAACGAAACTGCGGCTGTATACGACGAAACAACCGTTATTTTCTTATCTTCAACGGGTTTTGGCGTAATATTCTTTGTAAATTCAATTGTTTTTCTTATATAATCCGGAGTGGTTCCGCAGCAGCCGCCGAGAATCGAAACTCCACATTCGGCTATCTCAGCCATTGAAGCGGCAAATTCTTCTGCGCTAACATTGTAAACCGTTTCGCTGTTCACAATTTCGGGCAGCCCAGCATTAGGACTGATTATAACCGGCACAGATGCCGCTGCGGCAAGCCTTTTTGCGGTTTCAAGCATTTGTTTAGGGCCCAAGCTGCAATTTGCTCCGAAAGCGTCAACCCTTAATCCTTCAAGCATTGCCGCCATTGCTTCCGGTGATGCACCGGTCATAAGCTGGCTGTTTCTGTCATACACGTTTGAAACTATTACCGGCAGATCGCAGTTCTCCTTTGCTGCCAGAACTGCCGCTTTTGTTTCAAGAGAATCGTTCATTGTTTCTATTATTACAACATCTGCGCCGCACCCGGCTTTGATTTGCTCTGCAAATATCTTAACGGCTTCGGAAAACGGAAGTTCTCCGATAGGTTCAAGAAGTTTTCCGGTAGGGCCGATATCAAGCGCAACAAAGCCACGGCCGCAAGATGATACTGCCAATTTTGCACATTCAACGCCGCTTTTTATAATGCTTTCATATGAGCTGCCGAATTTCAGACGGTTTGCTCCGAAGGTGTTGGTTGTCACAAAATCCGAACCTGCATCGAGATAGGCTTTATGAAGTTCGGTTATTTTTTCGGGGTGGTTAAGGTTCCATTCCTCCGGCTTTTCGCCCGGCTTAAGCCCGGCAGCCTGGAGCATTGTGCCGGTTCCTCCGTCAAAATAAAGAAATTTTTCTTTGCAAAGCTGTTTAATATCCATGTGTTTTACCTCATGATTTCGGAAAGATTGCTGCTTATAGCCCTTGCAACATCGGGCTTATTCATTGAATATACATGTATATGCTTAACTCCGCTTGCTATCAGGTCGATTATCTGCTCGGTTGCATATGCAATTCCTGCCTGAGCCATCGCTTTCGGGTTTGCGCCGAAGCGGTCAACAATCGATTTAAAGCGCATCGGAAGATATGTTCCTGATATTGAACCTATTCTCTCAATCTGCTTTGCGTTTGTGACAGGCATGATACCGGCAATTACCGGAACGGTTATCCCGGCTTCCCTCAGGCGGTATGTAAAATTATAAAAAATATTATTGTCAAAGAACATCTGCGTGGTTAAAAACTTGCAGCCGGCGTCAACTTTTGCCTTCAGATAACGAATATCCGATGCAATACTTGCTGACTCGGGGTGTCCTTCCGGGTAGCAAGCACCGCCGACACAAAAACCACCGAATTCCCTTATTTTCTCCATAAGTTCGTTTGCATGGGAAAAATCAGCAGTTTTTGCATCGCCGACCAAATCGCCTCGAAGCGCAAGAATATTCTCTATCCCGGATTTTTTAAGCAGTTCAAGCTGTGCATTTATTGATTGCTTAGTTGCCGAAACGCATGTGAGGTGGGCAATAGGCGTTACGGAATAGTTTTTTAGAATATCAGCTGCAACAGACGCCGTAAGTTCACGGTTTCCGCCGGTTGCACCGCATGTAACGCTCATGAAATCGGGTTTCAGCTCCGCAATTTCACCTGCTGCCTTCACAACCGTTTCATATTTATCGCTGCTTTTGGGCGGAAATACTTCAAAAGACAGTGTTTGTTTTTCTTTAAGTTCTGAAATCTTCATTAAAATCATCACTCCTATATATAAATATCATACCATATATGCCGCAAATCTTCAAGCATATTTCAAAAATATTATTTTTTTGTTAGAATTAGCAAATTTTTTTAAAATAACCGTAGACAAAATCGTTTTTTTGCGTTATAATATTATAAGTATTGTTAAATTGGGGGCTGACTATGGGCGAGGTTATTGTTGTTACCTCAGGAAAAGGCGGAGTCGGCAAGACCACTACCACTGCCAATCTCGGTGCCGCACTTGCCAAAAGCGGCAGAAAAACTGTGATTGTCGATATGGATCTGGGACTTCGCAAGCTTGATATTGCAATTGGCATTGCGGACAGGGTTGTATATAATGTCGTTGATGTTATCAAAAAACGCTGTGCTCTTTCCGACGCTTTGATTAAAGACAGGCGTTTTGGCGAGCTTTATCTTCTGCCTGCTTCGCAGAGCGAGAATAAGCTCGCAATTGACCCCGATGAAATGAAGGTTCTTTGCAGAGAACTGTCGCAGCAGTTTGATTTTGTTCTTATAGATTCTCCTGCCGGGGTTGAAAGAGGGTTTGAAAATTCCGTCAGCGGTGCGGATTCAGCTGTAATCGTTGTTACGGCGGACGCAGCTTCGCTTCGTGATGCGGACCGTATTGCGGATGTCCTTACCGAACAATACCGCATAAGAAATATCAGGGTTCTTGTCAACCGTTATCGCCCGGATTTGGTAAAAGCAGGGGCTATGACCGGTATTGAATCAGTTATTTCAATGCTGCGCATAGGTATAGTCGGCATTATACCGGAGGATGATGCGGTTATAACAGCCGCTTCAAAGAATATTCCTGTGATTTCCAAATCGGATTCCAGGGCTGCAAAATGTTTTGAAAATACCGCTAAAAGAATTGCCGGTGCGGATGTTCCGCTCACAAGGTTTAAAAATGACGGTGTATTTAAGCGGATTTTTAAGGCTATTTACCAAAAATAATACGAGGAGGTTAATTATATGAACATTGCACTTATTGCTCACGAATCCAAAAAGGAACTTATGGTTCAGCTTTGCATTGCGTACAAGGGAATCATGAAGAACCACAACCTTTTCGCAACAGCGGGTACCGGAAGGCTTGTTTCCGAAGCTACAGGAATACCTGTAAACTGCTTTCTTTCGGGGCCTCTCGGGGGTTACCAGCAGATTGCGGCGAGGATAGCATACAACGAAATTGATTTTTTGATTTTCCTTCGTGACCCGCTCAACTCAGAAACCGTTGAGCATGATATCGACGAACTTATAAAGCTGTGCGACATTCACACCATCCCGGTTGCAACCAACCTTGCAACCGCCGAGATTCTCATTATGGGGCTTGAACGCGGTGATTTCGGCTGGCGTGATATAGTCCGCACAAATTAATTTAAGGATGGCACTATGGAATACGGTGAAGCGATAGACTACATACATTCAATATTGAAATTCGGCTCAAAACTCGGACTTGAAAATATTACGGAGCTTATGCGCCGCCTGGGAAATCCTCAGAATAAAATTAAAACCGTTCATGTTGCCGGGACAAACGGGAAAGGTTCCACATCGGCGGTTCTGGCAGAGATTTTAAGGAGGCAGGGATATAAAACCGGACTTTTCACATCTCCTTATATCGAAGATTTCTGCGAAAGAATGAGGATTGACGGCGAAAACATTCCTCATGAAAAACTTGCGGAACTTACAGAAGCCGTAAAGAAATGCTGCGATGAAATGGTCCTGGACGGCTTTAACCACCCGACTGAATTTGAAGTTGTTACAGCAATCGGATTTCTGTATTTTGCGGATTGCGATTATGCCGTAATTGAGGTCGGTCTCGGCGGAAGGCTTGACGCAACAAATGTGCTTAAAGCTCCGCTTCTTTCGGTTATTACACTTATTGACTATGACCATACGGAGTACCTCGGAGAAACGCTTGCCGAGATTGCATTTGAAAAATGCGGAATTATAAAGCATGGCGTTCCCGTTGTCACATATCCCGACCAGCCCAAGGAAGCACTTGAGGTTATAAAAGATACCTGTGCGGAAAGGGGCTGTTCTCTCGAAATTGCGGAAAATACGGATAAGTACAAAACCTATCCCATAAAACCTTCGCTTCGTGGTGCGCATCAGCTTAAAAATATGCAGACCGTTATGACGGCGGTTTCCGTTCTTAAAGAAATCGGCGTAGAAATCAGCGATAAAGCTGTGCTTTCGGGAATTGAACGCACCGAATTTATCGGAAGATTTGAATTTATCGATGATAACATTGTAATCGACGGTGCTCACAACCCGTCCGGTGTGCGTGCGCTTTGTGATTGTCTTGAAGACACTGAGTGTGACCGCCTTATCATAGTCTGCGGCATGCTTGCCGATAAAAATTATACGGAATGTGCCGAAATGTTTAAAAAAACAGGCGATGTTCTGATTGCAACGGAACCGGATAATCCGAGAAAACTTTCTGCCGAAAAGTTTGCCGAGGCGCTTTCGACCGATTTATATTTTGACAATCCCATAGAGGCGGTTAATTATGCAAAAGCAATCGCAAGGGCAGGGGATTTAATATGCGTATGCGGTTCTCTCTATTTAATCGGCGGAATACGACATGAATTCCGCAAAAGCTGCGAATAATGTCGTACGGTTTATTGAAATTATTAAAGGAAATAAATGTAAAATATAGAATTAACCTTCTTATGAGATTACATAAGGAGGTTTTTTTGTGCGAATTGAAACAGTAGGCAGAACGCTTGTGGCGCATATTGACGGCGACCTTGACCACCACAGCACAAGCCTTGTGCGCCGCGAGCTTGACAGGGTTCTGAAAAGAAGCGGCGTAAAAAATCTGGTGCTGGACTTTTCGGAACTTGAATTTATGGACAGCTCCGGAATAGGCGTTATAATAGGCAGGTACAAGATTGTTTCGGCAATAGGCGGCACGGTAGCCGTTGTCGCTTCAAAACCGCTTGTCAACCGCATTATAACGGCTTCGGGACTTAGAAAAATCATGGGTGTGTACAAAAGTGTGCCTGCCGCTCTTAAAAGCTTAAAGGAGGATGTATCATGAATAAGGCAAGATGTGAATTTCTTTCAAAATCCGTTAACGAAGGCTTTGCAAGAAATGTAGCGGCGGCTTTTCTGCTTCAGTATGACCCAACGGTTGAATTTATGGCGGATGTTAAAACAGCCGTTTCGGAGGCAGTCACGAATGCGGTTGTGCACGGTTACCGTGAAAAATCCGGCACGGTTATTATGGAACTTTCAGAGAAGGACGGCGTTTTTTCGGTTACGGTCGAAGATTACGGCTGCGGAATTGATGATGTCAAACAAGCAATGCAGCCTCTTTTTACAACTCACGCCGATGAGGAGCGCTCCGGAATGGGCTTCACGGTTATGGAAATGTTCATGGATACGGTTGAGGTGACATCCAAAAGGGAAGTGGGAACAAAAATCGTAATGACAAAAAAGCTGGGGTGAGCCGTAATTTGTATAGCGATATTCTCACGGCCCGGAGCGGTGATAAGGCTGCAAAAGACAAAATCATTGAGGATAATATGGGGCTAGTTTATTCGGCTGCGCGCAGATTTTGTGGCCGCGGCTGTGATTTTGAAGATTTATGCCAGCTTGGATGCATCGGTCTTATAAAAGCTGCAGAGCGTTTTGACCCATCAGCGGGCAATCGTTTCTCTACATATGCCGTGCCGCTGATAATCGGCGAAATCAAGCGCTTTTTGAGAGATGACGGGATTGTAAAGGTCAGCCGCAGCTTAAAGGAACTTTCACTTAAAGTTTACAGGCTGAGGCAAAACCCGAAGTTTGCGGAGGCTTCGGTTTCC
>JAXGBA010000139.1:0-15066 GCA_034186235.1 Clostridia bacterium
ATTTTCCGAGAATGCCTTTTCAAAAACATCTTTAAGCTCCGATTTTTTATTGATTCTGTAGCCCTTAACCCCAAAACCTTCGGCAATTGTCTTGAAATCCGGTTTGCATTCAGGTTCGGTTTCGCTTACTCTGCCGAAAACCGACAGCTGCCACTGCCGCACCATACCGAGGGCACGGTTGTTCATCACAATAACCGTTACCGGAATATTATATCCCGAAAGTGTTGAAAGTTCGTTCATATTCATAAGAAAGCTGCCGTCACCGGTGAAAAGCACAGTATGTTTTCCGGTCGCTTCAGACGCACCGATCGCCGCACCGAGCCCGAACCCCATAGTGCCCATGCCGCCCGAACTTATAAAAGTGCGGGGCTTTTCAAAATCATAGAATTTAGCAACCCACATCTGGTGCTGCCCAACATCGGTCGCAACCGGGGCATCGCACGGAAGCAGATTTTTTGCGGTTTTAATCACCTTTTGAGGATAGCACTGCGGCTTCTGGGCCGAACGGATTTCTTCAATCCTTCTTGCCCATTTGGGGCGTTTTTTCGGCGTCAACCTTTCGCACATCGCTTCAAGAACTTCTTTCGCATCACCCTCAATGCCGGTGTAAGCCTCAACATTTTTATTGATTTCCGCAGAGTCAATATCAATATGCAAAACCTTTGCGGATGTCGGCTTTCTGCCGTAAAATGTTCTCTCTGTAAAACGCATACCGACAGCGATTATCAGGTCAGCCTCAACCTCAGCTTCCGTCGCCTCCGAAACACCGTACATTCCCATCATGCCGAGAAATCTCGGGTTGCTGTGCGGAAACCCCGAAAGCCCCATCATGCTTGAAACCACAGGTGCATCGATAATATCCGCAAACCTCTGCAAAACCTCTCCTGCGTCCGAAGCCGTCACACCTCCGCCGCACAGGATACACGGGCGCACAGATGATTTTATAAGCTTCAGGCCTTCATTTACCGAAAATTGCTTGCTTTTGCTTAAAACCGGCTCCCGAAACGAAAAATCGCAGACGGTTGTCTGAACATCCTTTGGTATATCGATAAGAACCGGACCGCACCTTCCTGAAAGCGCAATTTCATACGCCTTAACAATGGTTTCGGAAAGCTCGTTTACATCCTTAACGATAAAATTGTGCTTTGTGACTGCCATGGTTATACCGGTTGTGTCAACCTCCTGAAAACCGTCCGTCCCCAAAAGCGACAGCGGAACGTTACCCGTAATCGCAATAAGCGGAGAGGAATCGGCATAAGCCGTCGCAAGCCCGGTAACAAAATTTGCCGCACCGGGACCGGATGTTGCAATACACACACCGATCCTTCCTCCGGCTCTCGAAAAACCGTCCGCCGCATGCACCGCCCCCGCCTCAGAGGCGGTCAGGATATGGCGGACTGAGCTTTCCGAAAGCGCATCGTAAATATCCATCACATTTGCACCCGGATAGCCGAAAACCGTTTTTATATTAAGTTTTTCAAGGGTTTTTACAACAATCTCGGCACCATTCATAGAAATTATCCGTTCACTTCGTTTTTAAGAAATTCAATTTCCGTATCAATGCGGGAAAGCGTATCGTCCTTACCTATTATCACCGCAATTTCGGTTCCTCCGCCCGGAGTAACCTTTTTGCCCGAAACCGCCGCACGGAACGGGAACAGCACAACGCCGTTTTTCACTTCCATTTCGGCAATCAGAGCGTTGAGTTTTTCGTTAATCCCGTCAATCGTCCAGTCGCTGCAGCCTTCAAGAACAGGCTTTATTTTTTCAAGAACTCCGAGAGAAATCTCGGGAGTTGTCTTCATTTTTTTGCTTACGTATATTGAAGAATCATGCTCGCAAAGCTTATCGACAAAATCAACAGTTTCGGGAATATCCGTAAGCTTTTCGCAACGGTTTTTAAGAAGCTCGGAAAGAAGCTTAAGATCTGCGTCTTCCCTCTTAATTCCCTCTTTAAGATACGGCAGCGCCGCATTGAAAAATTCTTCATCGGTCATTTTGCGGATGTATTCGCCGTTCATCCAGTTAAGCTTTTTAATATCGAAAACGGCAGGCGATTTGCTTATGCCTTCAATCGAAAACGCCTTAATAAGCTCATCGTGCGAGAAAATTTCACGGTCATCTCTCGGGCTCCACCCCAGAAGCGCAATATAATTTATGATTGCGTCATTGAGATACCCCATATTGATAAAATCCTCATAGGATGCATCGCCGTTTCTCTTGCTGTACTTAACGCCGCCCTCTTTAACTATCGGCGAACAATGAATGTAAACGGGCTTTTCCCAGCCGAACGCCTCATAGAGAAGGTTGTATTTCGGGGTTGAAGTAAGATATTCGCTGCCCCTTATTACATGAGTAATGCCCATGAGGTGGTCGTCCACAACATTTGCGAAATTGTATGTCGGCAGTCCGTCGGACTTGAGAAGAATACCGTCATCGATTTCCGAATTGTCAATTTCGATGTGACCGAAAACAACATCGTCAAATGCGGTTTTTCCGCCCTTGGGAATGTTCTGCCTGATAACATAAGGCACGCCGGCTTCAAGTTTTTCCTTGATTTCCTCTTCCGAAAGACTCTTGCAGTGCCCGTCATACATAGGGTTCTGCTTTTTGGCCTTCTGCTCCTCACGAACACGGTTTAGCCTGTCCTCATCGCAGAAACAGTAGTAAGCGCCGCCCGAAGCAACCAGCTTTTCGGCATATTCTTTGTAAATTCCCCTTCTTTCGCTCTGAACATAAGGTCCGAAATCACCGCCGATATCCGGTCCTTCGTCATGGATAAGCCCGGCGTTTTTGAGGCTTCTGAAAATAATTTCAACCGCACCGTCAACATATCTTTCCCTGTCGGTATCCTCAATTCTCAAAATAAAGTCGCCGCCGTCATGCTTTGCAAGAAGATACGCATAAAGAGCAGTTCTTAAATTTCCTATATGCATATAGCCTGTGGGGCTGGGTGCAAACCTTGTTCTTATCTTCATTTGACAAATCATCCTTTACAAAAATGTATATACATATATTATAATGTGAAAAAATTATCTTGTCAAGTCAACATTTGTATGTTATAATATAAATTGTATATATTTTAGGTATATTGGAGTTGATTACCATGAATTTAACTTTTTCGGACAGAATACAGAATGTAAAAGGGTCCGTTATAAGAGAGATGTTCAAAATGCTCGGCGACCCCGAGATTATATCGTTTGCCGGGGGCGCACCGTCACCGGAAACATTCCCGTGCGATATTCTGGCGGATATTTCGGCTGAAATTTTGAGAGAGAAGGGCAATATTGCGCTTCAGTACGGCGTAACGGAAGGCTATGCGCCCATGGCTGATTTTATAAAGAACCGCCATAAGCATATTATGAGGGACTTCGACCGCATTATCGTGACATCGGGCGGAAACCAGGCGATAGACTATACCGCAAAGGTGCTTGTGAATGAAGGCGACACGGTCATCTGCGAAAACCCAAGTTTCATCGGCGCCTTGAATGCGTTCCGCTCATATGGCGCAAACCTCTGTGGAATAGAATGTGACAACGAGGGTATGAATATAGAAAAGCTTGAACACGCACTCAAAACCGAAAAGAGCGTTAAGCTTATTTATGTTATTCCGACATTCCAAAATCCTTCGGGCATAACAACCACGCTTGAAAGAAGAAAGCAGATTTTAGAGCTTGCCGAAAAATACGGCGTTATGATTCTGGAGGACAATCCGTACGGCGACCTCCGATTTGACGGCGAGGATGTAGCAACGATAAAATCCATGGATAAAACCGGAATTGTTGCATATGCCGGAACATTTTCAAAAACACTTTCGCCGGGGCTGAGGCTCGGTTTTCTCATCTGCAATGAGCAGATGATGGAAAAGGTAGTTGTGTGCAAGCAAGTCAATGATGTTCATTCGTGCGTGCTTTCGCAGATGATATGTGCGGAATTTTTCAAGAGATACGATTTTGATGAGCATGTTAAAAAAATTCAGGTGCTGTACCGCAAAAAGGCTCATCTTATGATGGACGAAATGGAAAGAACATTCCCGGATTTTGTCACATGGACAAAGCCCGAAGGCGGACTTTTCATGTGGGGCACGATTCATAAGGATGTTGACACCATGGAGCTTTCAAAAGAATTTATCAAAAACAAGGTTGCGGTTGTTCCGGGATGCACATTTCTTGACGACTTAAATAAAAAATCCAATTCCTTCAGACTCAACTACACAACCATGCCTGACGAAAAGATAATTCTCGGCGTAGAAAAGCTTGCAGAGGTGCTCAAAACGCTGTAACCGAAAGGAATTTTAATATGTTTGAATTTACTTCAACACAGATAATGTACATTATTTTTGCATTTATGATTTCTCTTCTTGTTTCATTCGCCTCCACCCCTATTGCAAGTGCAATTGCAAGAAAGGTCGGCGCTGTGGACAATCCCAACAAAAGGCGCATAAACAAAACCCCCGTGCCGAGAATGGGCGGTATGGCTATATTTTTCGGGTTTATGGTTGCGGTTTTGTGCTTTGCGGAAATGTCCACCCCCGAAATAAGGGGAATACTTCTCGGAGCGGTCATGATAGTGGTTCTTGGGGCGCTCGATGATGTGTATCAGCTCCCGGCAATCGTTAAATTTATTGTGCAGATACTCATTGCCGTGTTTGTAATATGGCACGGGGTGGATGTCACAATTGTCACAAATCCCTTTCCGGGAGGGTCGGAATACATTAACCTCGGGATATGGGGATATCCGCTTACCGCGCTTTGGATTGTCGGTGTTACAAATGCCGTCAACCTTATTGACGGTATGGACGGGCTTGCGGTAGGGACCTCGGCAATTGCCTGCATTGCTCTTTTCATAATCGCACTTTTTACGGGCGAGGTCAACATGGCGCTTCTTCTCATTGCGGTTATAGGGGCATGCCTCGGATTTCTTCCGTATAATTCGCACCCGGCAAAAATATTCATGGGCGATACCGGCTCAACATTTCTCGGGTATATAATGGCAACGGTTTCGATACAGGGTCTTCTCAAAAGTTATGCCGTTGTTACGGTCGCAATCCCGATTTTAATACTCGGACTGCCGATTTTCGACACGAGTTTTGCCATTTTAAGAAGAATTATTCAGCATAAGCCTGTTTTCGCGCCCGACAGAGGGCACCTTCATCACAGGCTGCTTGACCATGGCTACACTCAGCGCCAGGCGGTTTATATTCTTTATGTCATAAGCGCTTCTCTTTCGCTTCTTGCAATAGTGATGCTCTTTGTAAACAGTGCAAGGGCAATGATATTCCTCGGCGCAATGCTGCTGCTTCTTTTCTGTGCATTTGTATTCGCCGGCGGAAATATATTCAAAAAGGAACACACTGACGGGGAGGAAAAAAAGAATGATTAAAGTTATGCTTGTTTTCGGAACAAGACCCGAAGCTATAAAAATGTGTCCGCTTGTAAACGAGCTTAAAACTCATAAGGACATCCAAACAATCGTATGCGTTACCGCTCAGCACAGACAGATGCTCGACCAGGTGCTCGGTATATTCGGCGTAACGCCGGACTATGACCTCAATATAATGAAGTCGGGGCAGACGCTGACTGGCATTACAACACGCTCGATAGAGGGGCTTGAGAGCGTTATTGCGGAGGCAAAACCGGATATCGTGCTTGTTCACGGCGACACCACAACCACATTCGCCGGAAGTTTGGCGGCTTACTATGCGCAGGTGAAGGTGGGGCATGTCGAAGCCGGACTTCGCACATACAATAAATATTTTCCGTTCCCGGAGGAGGTTAACAGACGGCTCACCGGCGTTATTGCCGACCTTCATTTTTCACCCACGATGTCAAACAAGAAAAACCTTCTTAAAGAGAATGTGGACGAAAAGGATATTTTCATAACCGGAAACACCGTAATCGACGCACTCAAAACAACGGTTCGCGATAATTTTGAATTCAAAACACCGGAACTTAAAGATATCGATTTCAAAGGCTGCCGTGTAATCACAATTACAGCTCACCGCCGTGAAAATCTTGGAAAACCGCTCGAAAACATCTGTACTGCGGTTAAAAAAATCGCTGATGAGTTTTCGGATGTACGCTTTGTATATCCTGTTCACCTCAACCCCAAGGTAAGGGATACCGCATATAAAATTCTCGGCGATACCGAAAACATAACCCTCTGCGACCCGCTTGATGTTGAGGAACTCCACAACCTCATGGCAAGGAGTTATATGGTTATGACGGATTCGGGCGGCATTCAGGAAGAGGCACCGGCGCTCGGCAAACCCGTGCTTGTTTTAAGGGGAGAAACCGAAAGACCGGAGGCCGCCGAGGCAGGAACGGTAAAGCTTGCGGGCTGCGAGACCGAAAATATATATAAGCTTGCAAAGGAACTTCTCTGCGAACCGGAAGAATACAATAAGATGGCGCACGCCGTAAATCCTTACGGTGACGGCTTTGCGTCAAAAAGAACCGCAGAGGCCATCCTCTTTTACTTCGGGCTTGGCAAAAGACCGGAGGATTTTAAATCATAAATAACTGAGAAGGATTTGAAAATGAAAACAAAAACGCTTATTATAACACTTGCGACAATTATAGCCGTGTGTTCACTGTTTATAGTATTCCGCGACAGAAGCGACCGTTCGGTTGCGGTCATTCTGAAAAGCGGTCAGGTCGTTAAGGTCATCGATATGGATACTCTGTCCGAGGGGTTTGAATACAGCATTGATGAGCATAATACGGTTTTGCTGACCAAAAACGGCGCATCCATGATTTATGCGGACTGCCCGGACAAAGAATGCATACACATGGGCACAAAACGCAACGGCTCAATCATTTGTCTCCCCAACAGGGTTGAAATTAAAATTGTCTCGGATGAGGAGGATGATGTCGATGCCTTCACGAAATAAAAAGAGAACCACAAGCACGCTTATCCTATCAGGGATTTTAGCAGCCGTCGCAGTTGTACTTCATATTGCGGAAGGCTTTTTGCCGCCGCTTACTGCGCTCCCCGGTATAAAATTGGGGATTGCAAACTCCGTTGTTGTGTTTGCGGCATATTATCTCGATTTCGGCTGCGCTGCGGCAATCCAAGCCGTCAGAATACTTACCGGCTCTTTGCTTTCGGGGCAGGTTGTTTCGGCATTTTACAGCATTGCCGGAGGGATTGCTGCATTGGCAGTTATAAAATTTCTGCGGCTGAAGCCCTCTCAGATGTGGGCGGTCAGCGCATTTGCTGCAATCGCAAATTCAATCGGGCAGATCATCATTGCGTTTTTCGTGCTTTTATCCGAAGGGGTTTTCGCATACCTTCCTTATATGATAATCGCATCGATAATTGCGGGAACCTTCACAGGGCTTTGCGCACAGGCGGCATACATGAAACTTCGGGGACACATTAATGAAAAAGAATGAAATAAGAATTGATAGGATTCTTTCGCATATGGGGCTTGCCACAAGGAGCGAATGTAAAAAAATCATCCGCGACGGCGGCATAGCCGTGAACGGGAAAACCGTAAAATCGGCGGCAGAAAAGGCAGACCCTAACGGAGATTCGGTTACGCTTTACGGCAAACCGATTGAATGGAAAGAATACATATATTTAATGATGAATAAACCCGACGGAGTTGTCAGCGCCACCGAGGATAATAAATTCCAAACAGTGGCGGATTTTCTTGCGCCCAAAGACGCACACTTTGCGCCTTATCCGGTCGGAAGGCTTGACAGAGATACCGTCGGGCTTGTTGTTATGACGAACGACGGCGACCTTGCCCATAGGGTAATTTCACCGAAAAACCATATTCCCAAAACCTATATTGCAAAGCTTGACGCCGTGCCGCCGAAATCGCTTGAAGGCGAGTTTAAAAACGGCGTTACCATAGACGACGGCTACATATGTATGCCGGCAGAGCTTGAACTTGACGGCGCATCCGCAAAACTTACAATATATGAAGGGAAATTCCATCAGGTGAAAAGGATGTTCGCCGCATACGGGTTTACGGTAACATATCTTAAGCGCATATCGATAGGCGGCGTCAGTCTGGACGAAACCCTTTCGGAAGGGCAGTACCGTGAGCTTTCCGAAAGTGAAATAAAATCACTTATAAACGAGGTTTGAATTATGGATATTGCAAAAAAGCTGCGTGAAGAATTCGGATTTACCGAAACGCATACTAATAATATAATCGAACTTATAGAAGCCGGCAACACAATACCGTTCATCGCAAGGTACCGAAAGGAAATGACGGGAAATGTTGATGACCAAGACCTCAGGAAATTTGCAGACAGGCTTGAATATTACAAAAATCTCGAGGCGAGAAAAGAAGAAGTTATACGGCTGATTTCAGAACAGGAAAAGCTCACAGAGGAGCTTGAAGCAGAAATTGCCGCCGCCGAGACGCTTACGGCGGTTGAAGATATTTATCGCCCGTTTAGACCCAAGCGGAAAACGAGGGCGTCAATCGCAAAAGACAGGGGTCTTGAACCGCTTGCGGATATAATGTCAAAACTTGACGGCACCGATATAGAAACAGCGGCAGAGGACTTTTTAAGCGATGCTGTTCCGGATAAAGATGCGGCTCTCTCGGGCGCAATGGATATTATCGCCGAAGAGATTTCGGACAGTGCGGAATACCGAACAAAAATCCGCTCAATGACCTACCGCAGTTCTCTTATGACATCAAAACTCACCGCAGAGGAAGCCGGAGTTTACGAAATGTACGCCGACTTTTCCGAAGGGCTTTCAAAACTTGCCAATCACCGTATTTTGGCGCTTAACCGCGGTGAAAAAGAGGGTGTTTTGTCGGTGTCTTTAAAAACCGACCCCGACCTTATGGTGAACTATCTTATATCAAAGAGGGTAACAAATCAAAATTCGCCGTCGGCAAAATATGTGGCAAATGCGTGCGAAGATTCATATACAAGGCTGATTGCGCCCTCGATTGAACGGGAAATCAGAACGCAGCTTACGGAGCGTGCGGAGGAAGCCGCAATTGAGGTATTTTCAAAAAACCTCAAAGGCGTGCTCATACAGCCGCCCGTCAAGGGGCATGTGTGCCTCGGGGTTGACCCGGCATACCGAACCGGCTGTAAGCTGGCGGTTGTTGACGAAACCTCAAAGGTGCTTGACACGGCCGTAATCTACCCCACCCCTCCGCAAAACAAAACCGATGAGGGCAAAAAGCAAATCAAAAAGCTTTATGATAAATACGGCTTTTCAATAATCGCCATCGGCAACGGAACCGCCTCAAAGGAAACCGAAATTTTTATAGCCGACTGCATATCGGAACTTAATCTTTCGGCAAAATATGCAATGGTAAATGAAGCGGGTGCGTCGGTGTATTCCGCATCAAAGCTTGCCGCGGAGGAATTTCCACAGTTTGACCTGACTCTCCGCAGCGCCGTTTCGATAGCCAGAAGACTTCAGGACCCGCTCACGGAACTTGTAAAAATCGACCCTAAATCAATAGGCGTCGGGCAGTACCAGCATGATATGAATCAGAAAAGGCTCGGACAGTCGCTCGCCGGCGTTGTTGAAGATTGCGTAAACACCGTAGGGGTTGACCTCAATACCGCATCGCCCACACTGCTATCGTATGTGTCGGGCATAAATTCCGCAGTTGCGAAAAACATTGCCGCTTACCGCGACGAAAACGGACGCTTCACCGTACGCTCGGAGCTTAAAAAAGTGCCGAAACTCGGCGCAAAAGCGTTTGAGCAGTGTGCCGGATTTTTAAGAATCCCGGACGGAAAAAATATTCTTGACAACACCGGCGTTCATCCCGAATCTTACAAGGCGGCTAAGGAGCTTCTGAAGCTTGCCGGTTTTACCGAGGATGACCTTAAAAATCATAAGCTTTCCTCGCTCAAAAGCAGAATATCACAGATGGGCGAAAAGGCGGTTGCCGAGAAACTCGGAATCGGCACACCGACCCTCTCCGACATAACAGATGAACTCATGTCACCCGGACGGGACATAAGGGAAAGCCTGCCACAAACCGAACTCCGTGCGGACATAATGGACATAAACGACCTCAAAGAAGGCATGATTCTTTCTGGAACCGTCAGAAATGTAATCGACTTCGGCGCATTTGTCGACATCGGGGTTCACCAGGACGGACTTGTGCATATATCGCAGATTTCGAACTCGTATATAAAGCATCCTCTCGAAAAACTTTCGGTCGGGGATAAGGTTAAAGTGAAAATACTATCGGTTGATACCGCCAAAAACCGTATCTCTCTGTCGATGAAAAATCTATAACTGGGCAACTTGCACAAACGCTGCGCTTTAAATTTGTGCACTATTTTTCAAATTTGTATTCTTTATGCAAATATCCCCAAAAAATGCTGATATTTTTGTTAATTAAGGGTATTTTCAATATTGACTTTTTATGATATAGTATTAGTATAAAGTTTAGTACCTATTTAGATTTGGAGGAAAAGAAATGGCAGGTTTACAACTTAAAAATATTTACAAAACTTACGAAGGCGGAGTTACTGCCGTAAGTGATTTCTGTCTTGATATTAAAGATAAGGAATTTATAGTTTTCGTTGGTCCTT
Organism: Clostridia bacterium; assembly: GCA_034186235.1. Taxonomy (GTDB): domain Bacteria; phylum Bacillota; class Clostridia; order HGM11514; family HGM11514; genus CAKSKB01. The sequence goes on from JAXGBA010000139.1 coordinate 10,542, forward strand.
CGGGCTGCGGTAAGTCCACAACCCTCAGAATGATCGCCGGACTTGAAGACATCTCTGCGGGCGAACTTTACATAGACGATATTCTCGTAAATGATGTTGCCCCCAAGGACAGAGATATTGCGATGGTTTTCCAGAACTACGCCCTCTATCCGCATATGACGGTTTTTGACAACATGGCATTCGGTCTTAAGCTCAGAAAAGTTCCTAAGGATGAAATCAAAAAGAGAGTTGAAGAGGCAGCCGAAATCCTCGGTATCGGATATCTTCTTGACAGAAAGCCGAAGGCTCTTTCGGGCGGTCAGAGGCAGCGTGTTGCCCTCGGCCGTGCAATCGTCCGTGAACCTAAGGTATTCCTTATGGACGAACCGCTTTCAAACCTTGACGCTAAGTTGCGTGTTCAGATGAGAACCGAAATCAGCAAGCTTCACCACAGACTTGAAACAACATTCATCTATGTTACCCATGACCAGACAGAGGCTATGACAATGGGTACAAGAATCGTTGTTATGAAGGACGGTTTTATACAGCAGGTTGACACACCTCAGAACCTCTACGATATGCCGGTTAACCTCTTCGTTGCAGGCTTCATGGGCAGCCCTCAGATGAATTTCATCGACTGCAAACTTGAAAAGAGAAACGGAAGCTTCTACCTCCACTTTGCGGGAACAGAAGTTAAACTTCCCGACGGCAAGGCTACACCCGAACTTGACGCTTACGACGGCAAGGATGTTATCTTCGGTATCAGACCCGAAAATATTTTCGATGACCAGGCTCACATCACAGCGTTCCCGGAACATGTCTGCGAAGCTAAGATTACGGTTACCGAAAAAATGGGCTCCGAAACCTATCTTTATATGAACATCGGCGAAACAAGCTGCGTTGCAAGGGTTGACCCCAGAACAACCGCTAAAGTCGGTGACCAGATTCAGATTGCACTTGATATGACAAAGGCTCACCTTTTCGATAAGGAAACAGAGATTGCAATAATTCACTAATTTTAATTTTCAGTTTACAGACAGCGGCTCGTCTGAGCCGCTGTTTGCTGTTTGAAATGAGGTAAATTATGTTTAAACTTAAAGAAAACAAAACCACGGTTAAAACCGAAATCATTGCCGGTCTTACAACATTTATGACAATGGCGTACATCATCGCCCTCAACCCAAACCTTCTTACCGGGTTCGGTAAAAACGGCGGAACGGCTCTTTGGAACTCCGTTTTCCTCGCAACCTGTATTGCGTCTGCAATCGGAACGCTCGTTATGGCGTTTGCGGCAAACAAGCCGTTCGCAATGGCTCCTGGAATGGGCCTTAACAGCTTCTTTGCGGTTGTTATCACAAATATCGTAAGCCTTACCGGGCTTTCGTATCTCGAATCCTTCCGCGCGGGGCTTTGCATTATATTAATTGAAGGTATTGTGTTTCTGATTCTTTCCGTTCTTAATATCCGTGAGAAAATCGTAAATGCAATCCCTCTCGGAATCCGCCTCGGGATTGCTCCGGCAATCGGCCTTATGCTTATTAATATAGGCGTCGGCTCAAATGCAGGCGTGTATAACTCAAAAGGCGAGGGCCCTTTTTATGCAATGCGTGACTTTTTCGGTGCGCTCACCCCTTCGCTTTCAAAAAAGAGCATGGGTGACGGCTACGGCATGATGGTTCTTGCGGTTGTCACAATGTTTATAGGGCTTTTTGTAATCATAATTCTTGCCCATAAAAAGGTTAAAGGCTCGGTTCTTATAGGGATGCTTTTCGCCTCTGTCATTTACTGGGCAGGCGAAGCGCTGTTCCTCGGTATCAATCCCTTTGCCACACTTAAAACAGCGTCATTTGTTCCAAAATTCGGGGATATGGCTGAAACAACGCTCTTCAAATTTGATTTTTCTAACCTCATGCAAATCGGATGGTTCACGGTTATAACCCTTCTAATCACATTCTGCATGATCGATATGTTCGATACAATCGGAACGCTCGTCGGCACGGCTTCGCGCGCAGGTATGATTGACAAAGACGGCAATATGCCCAATATGAAACAGGCGCTTATTGCGGATGCTGTCGGCACGGTTGCAGGTGCAGCTACCGGTACATCAACCGTAACAACCTTCGTTGAGTCCGCTTCCGGTGTGGAAGCCGGCGGAAGAACAGGGCTTACCGCTCTCACAACCGGCATAATGTTCCTTCTTTGTATGTTTATCGCCCCGATTGCGGCAATTATCCCGGCTGCGGCAACATCTTCCGCACTTATTTATGTCGGAATACTCATGCTCGGCGGACTTAAAAAGATTGACCTTGACGATATGACCCAGGCTCTCCCTTCTGCACTTATGCTTATCTGTATGCCTATTTCCGGCTCAATCGGGCACGGCATAGGGCTTGGTCTTATATCATATTCTGTTATCAAGATTTTCACAGGGCGCGCAAAGGAAGTTTCAATCCTTACATATGTAATTTCCGTACTGTTTCTTATAAAATTCTTCCTGGTTGTGTGATAAAACACAAAATACTGGAATAAAAATAGATAGTGAAGCAAACCGCTTCACTATCTTTTTATTTCGGGACGGATTCTATGAAAAAAATAAAGCTTTTATTTATAAATGGTTTTGCCATTTCTCTTACGGCGCTTATAACCGGGCTTTGCGGAGTGTGGCTTAATATTCTTATAACAAAATCCGCCGGCTCGGTTGTAATGGGCAAATATCAGCTTATTCTGTCGGTTTGCAGCTTCGGCATAACATTTGCGGTTTCCGGAATCAACTTTGCCGCAATGCGGCTCTGCGCAGAAGGCGCAGCCGCAAACGGCGGAGATGTGCAGAAAATCATGAAAAAATGCTTTGCATATGCTCTCTTTTTCGGAATTTTCGGCGGTCTGGCACTTTTTGTGCTTTCGGAATTTCTGTCCGCAAGATTTATAAAATACAGCGAAGCGGCAGCGTGCCTTAAAATTTTTGCTGTTTCGTTGCCCGTCATATCATGCCTCAGTGCAATATCCGGATACCTCACCGCCGCCCGCCGTGCCTATAAAGAATCGTTTGTTAAGGTTTCGGTGCAGGTTCTGAAATTGATTCTTACCGCATTTTTGTTAATGAAAAAACCGAAAAATCCGTGTATTATGATTATGGTAGCGGCGGTTATCTCCGAGATAATCGGAGCGGTTTTTTCGGCAGCAATTTATATATCCGACCGCCGGAAAAACAAGCAATCTCACCCCGCCCCCTGCGGAAAGCTTCTGCCGCTTGCGCTGCCTATTGCTTTTTCAAGCTACCTCCGCTGCGGACTAATGACATTCAAAAACCTTCTCGTTCCACTGTCGCTTGTTACATTCGGACTGACCGAAGAATCAGCCGCTGCGGCATTCGGCACCATTCACGGAATCGCCCTGCCGGTTGTTCTTTTTCCGTCGACGCTTTTGTTTTCGTTTTCATCTCTGACCGTTCCGGAACTTGCCGGAGCGCACGCACGCTGCTGTGCTATTAAAGAAAGCAAGCCCATACACTACATAATCGACCGTTCGGTTCAGCTCACCCTTCTTTATGCGGCATTCTGCGCCGGGTTTATGTATTTCTTTTCGGAGGAACTTGCGCAGTTTTTGTCGCAGGATCAAAATGCCGCACTGTACATTCAGATTTTTGCGCTGATTGTACCGATAATGTACCTTGACAACACAGTTGACAACATGCTTAAAGGTCTTAACGAGCAAGTAAAATCAATGCAGATAAATATAATAGATTCGTGTTTCTGTCTTTTGATGGTAATACTTTTGCTGCCGAAATGCGGAATATACGGTTATCTTTTTACGATATGTGCAGGCGAGATTTTGAATTTTTCGCTGAGCCTTTGGCGGCTTATAAAGATTTCCGCCGTAAGCATAAAGCTGCGTCAAAACATTTTGGTGCCGTTTTTTTCGGTAACGGTGTGCTGCCTTATTTTCCGGATTTTTCTGAATAATTTTGGAATTTTTGCAAAACTTCCGATATGTATTGCACTGTACTCGTTCTTTGTTTCATGTTTGGGAGGATTTACGAAAAATGACCGTATTTGGCTGAAAAATATATTTGTATCAAGGCATAAATCATCGGTTTCGGAGCACAATAATTAACGGTGATAAAAATGAATATAAATAATAAGAAGGACAAAAAGAATATGTCTATGGCGGTTTCGGAAGAAGCAATAAAAGAATATGTTGAAACCGGCAAGGAGGTCAATTCCGACCCCGACGGCAGCTGGACCGGCTGCCCCGAAGAAAAGCACGAAAAACCGGTGCAGGACGCAGACGACCTTTAAGAAACACACTGCAGCAATCTGCTGCGGTGTGTCAGCGTGTCGATAAACCTATCGACACGCTGGCGGGCTTCGAAAAAGGAAGGTAAATTTGCCGAACATGAATTCGTCGGCGTAAGGCAAGAGAAGCGCGAACGCTTAATGCCTTATGTCGGCGAATTTTTGCCATTTTCGGTTTGTCGTCATCGTAAGGCGGCAGCCTTACTTCTTCCTACGCACCAAAAATTACTAAACATTTGCTCGTCAAAATG
>JAXGBA010000140.1:0-7679 GCA_034186235.1 Clostridia bacterium
AGACCTTCCGAAAGAGGAAGTAAAAGACGAAGAAAAAAAGGACGCAACCGAGGAAGAAGTTAAGGCTGACGACGAAAAGAAAGCTGACGACACAACCGAAGAAGCAACCGACGAAAAGACAGCAGACGAAACTGCCGATGACAAAACAGCAGAAGAAACAACCGATGAAACGGAAACAAAACCCGAAAAATAATCGGTAAAAATTATGCCGCCCATGAGGGAATCCCTCATGGGCGGCATTTTCAGACTATCGAAAAAGTCGGTCAACCGCAAGCAAGTAAAACATAAATGCATTTTTGATTAAAAATTCAATTGTATTGTTTGGCTGATAATACTTGCCAAAAATAATGAAATCACATTAGAAAAGCCTTGAAATCATCGAGATTTCAAGGCTTTTGCTTGCTTTCACCGAACATGAATTCTACCGTATACACGGGCAAGAGAGGGGTAAACTCTTAATGCCTTATGACGGCAAATTTTTGCCCTTTTCGGCTTGTCATCATTGAAAGGTGACCACCTATCGGCTTCCTCCGCACCAAAAATGGCTAAAAATTTTCACGCCATAAGGTGCGCGCAGTTTTTATCGAGCCGATTTTTCTCAAGACAATCAAGCGAGTGCAGTTAATACTTTGTGTATTGGCAAGCGAGTTTGCGCAGTATTGGGGAAAATCAGCCGATAAAAACCATTAAGAGTTTACCCCTCTCTTGCCTACGCCTACAAATTCATGTTCGGCAAATTTACCTTCCTTTTTCTAAGTCTGCCAGCGTGCCGATAAACCTATCGGCACGCTGATGCCACCCATGATGATAGATTTCATCATGGGCGGCATTTTATGCAATAAACCAAAGTCCAAAACCATTTTATGCCGTTATTTTTAACAAAATTTCAAAAGAACTCAAAACAATGTTGTATTTTGAGGTAATTTGTGATAAAATAAATAATTGAGCGATTTTGAAAGGAAGAGATAATTAATGGTTCCTCAGGATAAAATAAGAAATATTGCAATTATAGCACATGTCGATCACGGTAAGACCACTTTGGTTGACGCAATGCTGAAGCAGAGCGGAACATTCCGCGAAAACGAACAGGTCGCAGAACGAGTTATGGACTCAAATGACCTTGAACGCGAAAGAGGTATTACCATTCTTGCGAAAAACACTTCGCTTTATTATAAGGATATAAAAATCAATGTTGTTGACACTCCCGGTCATGCCGATTTCGGCGGCGAGGTTGAGAGAAGCCTTGAACTTGTTGACGGTGTGCTTTTGCTTGTTGATGCATTTGAAGGCTGCATGCCACAGACAAGATTTGTTCTCAGAAAGGCATTGGCGCTTGACCTTAAACCCATAATCGTTGTGAATAAGGTTGACAGGCCGAATGCAAGACCGTACGAGGTTGTTGATGAGGTTCTTGAACTTCTTATGGACCTTGGAGCAAGCGAGGAGCAGTTTGATTCTCCCGTTATATTCACTTCCGGGCGTGACGGCTGGGCGTCGCTTTCCCCCGAAGACCCGAACGCAAAGGATTTGCAGCCGCTGTTTGAACTTATAGTAAACAACATTTCAAGCCCGAAAGGCGACAGGAACGGTCCGTTCCAGATGCTTGTTTCAAATATAGATTTTGATGAATACACAGGCAGAATTGCTATTGGCAAGATTGAAAGAGGAACAATCAAAACCGGTATGCCGCTTTCGGTTATTCATGAAGACGGCTCAAGCACAGCGACAAAGGCTTCTTCGCTTTATGTTTATGAAGGGCTTAAGAGGATTCCGGCAGATGAGGAAGGCGCAGGCGAACTTATTGCAATTTCCGGTATCCCGGATATAAATATAGGGGAAACGATTTGCGATTCCAACCACCTTGACGCACTTCCGTTTGTTGAGATTGATAAGCCGGTGCTTTCAATGACATTCTCGGTTAATGACAGCCCCTTTGCCGGACAGGACGGAACCTATGTAACATCCCGTCACCTGCGCGACAGGCTGTTCAAAGAACTTGAATCAAACATAAGCCTTAAGGTTGAAGAAACCGATTCCCCCGATAAGTTTATCGTTTCGGGAAGAGGCGAGCTTCATCTTTCGGTGCTTATTGAGAATATGAGAAGGCAGGGCTATGAGTTCCAGGTTTCAAAACCACTTGTTATTACGCGCGAGATTGACGGAAAGCTCTGCGAGCCTATCGAGAGACTTGTGGTTGATGTCCCCGATGAATTTACCGGCACGGTTATGGAAGGAATTGCCCTCCGCAAGGGCGAACTTACGAACATGGCCCCCACCGCACAGGGCTTCACAAGGCTTGAATTTCTGATTCCTTCGAGAGGGCTTATAGGTTTCAGAAGCCAGCTCCTTACAGACACAAAGGGAAATGCCGTTATGAACAGCCTTTTTGAATGTTATGAACCTATGAAGGGCGAGATTTCTGGCAGGCAGCGCGGTTCGCTTATCGCATTTGAGGACGGCGAAGCGGTAACATACGGTCTGTTTAACGCCCAGGAAAGAGGTACGCTCTTTATAACACCCGGAACTAAAGTCTACGAGGGTATGATTGTGGGCGAGAACAGCCGTGTTGAAGATATGGCGGTTAATGTCTGCAAGAAAAAACATGTTACAAATACCCGTGCCGCAGGGTCGGATGATGCGCTTAAGCTTACGCCGCCCCGTCATCTCAGCCTTGAGCAGTGCCTCGAATTTATTGCGGATGACGAGCTTCTAGAGGTTACCCCCGAGCATCTCAGAATGAGAAAGAAAATTCTCAATGCCGGCCTTCGTGCAAAAAACAGAAATTCAAAATAATTTTTTGAATAAATTATTCTCGCTTGGGTATACTACCCTTTGAAAGGAGTGGTATTCATGAAGAATCAGAACAAGCAGAATAATCAGCAGAACAACAATCAGCAAAATCAGCAGAATCAGAAGAACGAACAGAATCAGCAGAATCAGAAGAACGAACAGAATCAGCAGAAATAAACATATTTTAAAAGGCTGCCGCATTGCCAAGCACTTTGCGGTGCCTTCTTTTTATATTTTGAGGTTGCTTTTTTCTTTGAATTATGCTATAATAATATATACAGTTACTACAAAGGATAGGAATGATAAAATGAAAAAAGATGTTATAATCGTCGGCGCGGGTCCCGCCGGGATTTTTACTGCACTTGAAATGATTAAAAAGGGCAGCAAAAAGAGCATAATTATTATAGAAAAGGGTCAGTCGGTCGAAAACCGCCACTGCCCTAAGGCAAAAACAAAAAAATGCATGAACTGTAAGCCGTATTGCCATATCACAACTGGTTTTTCGGGTGCCGGGGCATTCTCGGACGGCAAACTTTCGCTCAGCTGTGAGGTCGGAGGGGATTTCCCTTCTCTTGTAGGCGAGGAGCTTGCTCAACAGACTATAGATTACACCGATAAAATATACCTTGATTTTGGTGCCGATACCAAAATTGAAGGCATAAGCAACGGTGACGAAGTTAAAAAAATCCGCAAAAAGGCGATTGCGGCAGGGCTTAAACTGGTTGACTGCCCTATCCGCCATCTCGGAACCGAAAAGGCGCAGAGCCTTTACTTGGCAATCGAAAAGTATCTTTTAGAGCACGGCGTTGAAATTCTTTTCGGATATGAATGTACAAATATAATTCTTGAGGGCGCAAAATGTCTTGGTGTTTTTGTGTCAAACGGCAAAGATGATTTAAGGATTGAGGGCGACCATACCATCGTTGCAACCGGAAGGCGCGGCGCCGAATGGCTTGAAAAAATCTGCGCTCAGCACAATATTGCGCATCAGCCCGGAACGGTTGATATAGGCGTGAGGGTTGAGGTCAGAAATGAGATTATGGAAACCGTAAACGATGTTCTTTACGAATCTAAGCTTATAGGCTATCCCGCACCTTTCAAAAATAAGGTTCGCACATTCTGCCAGAATCCTGGCGGATTTGTCAGCCAGGAAAACTATGATAACAATCTTGCGGTTGTAAATGGACATTCGTATAAAGAGCTTAAATCGCCCAACACGAATGTTGCGATACTCTGCTCTCATAATTTCAGCGAGCCGTTTAACGAGCCCATTGCCTATGCGCAGAAAATCGGTGAGCTTACAAATATGCTCGGTGCCGGCAAAATAATGGTTCAGCGCTTCGGGGATATTCTTGACGGTAAGCGCACATGGCAAAAAGAACTTTCGCAATCAAATGTCAAGCCGACTCTCCCTGATGTTGTCGCAGGCGACATCACGGCGGCAATGCCTTACAGAGCAATGATTAATATTATCAACTTTATTAAGGCTGTCGATGTGGTTGTTCCTGGGTTTGCGTCGAGCGAAACACTGCTTTACTCGCCCGAACTTAAATTCTACAGCAACCGTATCAAAATGGATAAGGAGCTTAACACAAATGTTGAAGGGCTTCACTGCCTCGGTGATTCCTCCGGCTGGACAAGGGGACTTATGATGGCGTCGGTTATGGGCGTGCTTATGGGCAGAAAACTGATATAGCATTTTAAACAAATCGGGACCGTAATTTTTGTGCAATAATTACGGTCTTTTTTTGTTGCCTTAAAGGTTATTGTATGTTAAAATTATTATGGAGGGAGAGTAATGAAAAAAATTAGTTTTATTTTGGCAATTTTGATGCTTTTTTCGGCGGTTTCGGTTTTTGCCGCTGATGGTCCGCATATTATTTCGGTGAGCCTTTCGGAAAACAGTTCCGTTCTGGCACCCGGGCAGTCCGTAAAACTTTCGGCAGGTGCCGTTATGAGCGACGGCAGTGTTTCCGCATTGGTCAACAATGAGGTGAAATGGGACAGCTCTGACAGCCAGATTATTTCTGTTGATTCAAACGGTGTTGCAAGTGCCTGCGGCAGCGGAGGGTTTTCTGTAATATCCGCCGAATTTGACGGCAAGATCGGCAGAATTATACTTCACAGTTCGGATAAATACATGATAAACCATGGGTTTGAAGCCGATAAATACAGCATTACAAAGGGCAGTGAATATTTTGCAAGACTTTCGGAAACACAAAAACATTCCGGCAAAACCTCGCTTGAAATATATAATGATACAACCATTTCATTCAAAAGATATGACCTTTATCAAAACCCGGGTAAGAGCACTTCCGTCCGAGAAGCCTGGTTTTATGATGACGGGCGCAGAAACGGCAGCGGACCGTCCGTATATTTTCAGGATTCAAAGAATCTCGTAATGATTTCGGCAGGCGTTCTTAACACGGCGTCAAGCTATTATACATATACAAATCCGCCGTCTGCACGGAAAAATTACGGCAGCGGAGGGATGGCGGTTTCCGATGGCTCGGGATACCTCGGCACGCAATATACAAGCGCTGCATCCGATACGGGAATTTTGAGAACGAAGGGCTGGCACCAGGTTACGCTTTCCGTAAAGCCGATTGGAAATTACAATGAAAATATTGCAACCGAAAACGGCATTATAACTCTTTACATTGACGGCACGGAGGTGTTTTCCGACCGTTATCTGCCCTTTCCGGTTCATGTTATAGGGTTCAAAACGGCGGAGAACAGCGGTTTTTTCTATGACGACCCTTGCATGTATCAAAACGATTTTGACCATTTGCCTTATGTAAAGTCGATTGAGTTTGCCGGAGGTTTTGTAAGCGGCGAAACTCTTTCGGCAAGCGTTCTGGCGGAAGACCCCGACGGTGAGGATATAACCGATATTCATTGGCTTTGGGAGCAGTCTGAGGATAAAGTCAATTGGGAATTCCTCGGTGAGAACGAAAATATTGTGCTGACAGATGAAAATATAGGTAAGTTCATACGGTGTACCGCGGCGGCAGAATCGCAGTCTGGCATGGGAGAGCCGTATTCGGCGGTTACTCCGTATGCGGTGGAGGCAAAATATCAGGCTCCGTCTGTTTCAAATCCAAAAATTTTTTCAGCGGACGCTCTTGGTGAATGTTTTTACACAGATTACGATTATTCGGGCAAAAATGCTGATAACAGCAGGATAATATGGCAGATTTCCGACGATAAAACCGCATGGGCGGACTGTGCGGAAATAAATAAACTGCCGGCTGCGGCGTGGATGAACAAAAAATATATCAGGGCAAAAATAATACCGAGAGATTCACATAATTTTGAGGGCGCAGCGATAGTTACAGAAGCTGCTTCGGTTGATATCAAAACGATTGAATATTATGTCAGAAGCGGCGGTTCGGATGAAAACGGCGGCAGTGCCGCTGCGCCTTTCAGAACAGTGCAAAGGGCAATTGAAGCCGCAAGAGATGAACGAAATCACGGTTTTGACGGAGAGATTGGCATAATATTAAAAGGCGAGAGATTTTATATCGACAAGCCCCTTAACCTAAATGCAAAAGATTATAATTTGCGCATAGCGTCGGAAGACGGCAAACGAAGCGAGCTCACCGGCGGAGTTACACTTGAGCAAAGCCGAATAAAGCGAGTGCAGAATCCCGAAATTCTCGGAAAAATCAAGGATAAAGCTGCCCGTGAAAGGCTTATGGAAATTGATATAAGCGGTATTGTTGATGAAATACCCGAAATCGGTTCTTTTGTGCACGGAAAAAACAACGGTAATTTTGATTCACAGATAAGAGTTTGCGTAAACGGCACTCCTCTTGAATACGCGCGCTGGCCCAATGAGCGGGAAAATGACCTTAAAATCACTTCTTCCGTCCTTGACGAGGCGGCAAACATCTATTCTGTTTCTTATGGTGATGTATCGGAGCGTGCAGAAACATGGAGTGAGGAGTCGAAAAATAATCTTTATATTGCCGGGCATTTTTGGATAAGCTGGGCGAATGCATTTATGCCGATAGGCAATTTTGACGCCGACAGCCTCGCATTTTCGGTTGACGCATCCCTTTGCAGTGGCCGTTATGTTCCGACGGCAGGCGATGAGTTTTACTTTTTTAACCTTATGGAAGAAATCGACATGCCGGGTGAGTGCTTCGTTGACCGCAAAAACATGAAAATATATTATTATCCGGCGGACGATTCCACCCAGAGCGTGGTTGTGCCGGTTTCAAAAAACCGCATAATAACTGCCGATTCGGTAAGAAATATCCGCATTGAAAACATTGATTTTACATATGTGAGAAAGTCTGTGTTTTCGGTGCTGAGCAGCGAAAATGTGATATTTGACGGCTGTAGATTCATGCATTTTACCGCTTCAAACACGCTTTCGGGCAATTCCAATGCGGTGAAAAACTGCTATTTTTATGACGGCGGTCAGGGAGGAATTGCGGTTTACGGCGGAGACACGAAAAAATTCACCGGTGGAAAAAATGTAATAGAAAACAATATTTTCAACAGTATGGATTGCCTTAAACAGAGCTATTCTCCGGCGGTTAGGCTCGGCGGTTATAATCAGATTGTCAGAAAAAATGAGATTTATAACAGCTATCACCAGGTTATGACCATGAGTGGAAACGACCACATAATTGAATACAATGATATTCATGACACAACTCGCTGGACGGGCGACATGGGCGCTATATACTGGCTCTCTGGACCGTCGAGCATCGGGCATGAGATAAGATATAACTACTTTCACGATAACGGCTCAAGCTATTTCGGAGGTTGGTTGGCTCGGGCGGCGTTCTGCCACGAGCTTCTTGATTTCTTCAGGGGTACGGCTCGGCGCCTTATGGCGCACAGGATCGTCGGCGAGGACGATTTCTTTGCCGAAT
>JAXGBA010000141.1:0-7566 GCA_034186235.1 Clostridia bacterium
ATAAATCACCAAAAATATAAATCAAGATTAAATTATATCCGACATGGTTAAACCTTGTCGGATTTATTTTTGTCGATTTTTACGGCATTATAATCTATTTTAATGTATTTTATCAAAATAAGTTGAAAGATGGTGTCTACGATGCAGATTATAAAAAATAAGCAAAAGGAAAAAAGAGCGACAAAAATTACATATACATAATTTTGGCGTGGCATATCTGCCCGCATAGACATATTCGTTAGGATATGCCGTGCGGTTGGAAGTGAGATTATGACAGGCAATAAGATTATTACCGTGCATAGCATACGACGAGGACACAGAACACACCGAGCAAAAAGAAAAACTCCTAAACAATCGGATGACTATCACACGGACACCTAAGACACGCTGACCGTACAGCCAAATTTACCCGTGTTTTTCAAACGGGCAAGTTTGGCTGTTTTTGTTTTCTATGCATTGTTAAACATAGCCGAGCACCGCCTAATGCCTTTGTGCAAATCTAACAAAATTTACACAAGGGAGCGAAATTATGAAATTATTTTTTGAAAGGTGTAAAAAACTTGCAAGGTTAACCTCTATAATGGATGTTGAAAGGAGGTGCAACGGCTTTGAAAGATAAAATAACTGCTTTTGAACGACGGATAGAAATGCTTTTCTTTCTCACAAAACAGAGAAAAAGCAGCATTGTTGAATTGGCTGAAAATTATTCAGTCTGTCGAAAAACAGCTTACAACGACATTATGTTTCTAAGTCGTTATGCACCTATATATACGAAAGGCGGAGTAAACGGCGGCGTATTTTTAATGGATGATTACCGCAATAGTATGTTTCTTTATCTGTCTTGTGATGAAGAAGCGTTACTGTATCGCATTATGGCAACACTTCCATTGTCGGAAAAGAACATTGTTGCTAACATCATAAATAAATATTCCCAGCCCAAAACCGCTACATAATCCTTTCGATTACAAAGAAAGCACGCAAGATAACGGCGGTGCAGTATAACGGCAAACAGATACATTCCGGTATGGACGAGCCAAGCGGCAGATACGCCAAGACGATAGTTTTTGCTTTTACTTCATCCTTCTTTCAATGATGAAAAACTATCCGAGCGAGAAATATCAATGCCGCAAAGCAAGGCAGCTACCTTGTGGGCGAAGACTTTATATCGGGACAATGATACTTCTACCCAGCCACAGTCCGAGCGTTAAAAGCGTCGCAGGCAATGGGGGTAGCTCGGTCGGATGGCGGAGAGGTGAAATTCCTATGGAGTGTTCTTGCAATACACCGTCTGAAATTGCTTCAAAATAAAGAAAATAAGTTGTACCCGTCTTTCGGGACGGGTACAGCTTTAACTCTTTGATATTAGAAATTAAAGCATTTTGCAAGTGCTTTAATTTGTGGTATTAAAGTAAATTTTTAAGGAGGTGTGGGTTATGCTGCCCGAAACAATGAAACGCAAGGAATATATGAATATGCTGAAAAATTATCCCGATGTTCTAAAAATAAAAGAAATGTGCAACGCTCTCGGCGGCATAAGCACAAAAACGGGATATAAATTACTCCGTGAAAACAAAATCGAAAGTATAAAAGTCGGTCGAGAGTATTGTATAACCAAAATCAGTGTAGTTGATTTCTTGATGAGAAAAAATAAAACAAAATCGTGATTTTTTTTGCGTTTGATACCTATTGTTGATATAATGGTAATGTCAATGATAGGTGTTTGTTTTTTCTCTCAAAAAAACAAAGGAGGTCTAAAAATTGAGCAAAAATGTAACAGGAACTATACGAGAGAAAAAAGGACTATACTATGCAGTCATAAACTATTATGGAGAAAACGAGGAAAGGAAGCAGAAGTGGTTTCCGACAAAACTCCCCGTGCGTGGCAATAAGAAAAAAGCAGAGGCAATTCTCAAACAGGTTTTATGTGAGTTTGAAATACCGATAAGTAAAGGCGAGAAGGTTAATCTTTGTGTAAATCAAAAAATACAGATTGAGAACACAGGAGATGCCGCCGTAGTAAATGTTAAAAGCGTTATTTCAACAAAAGCGGCAGAGGATATGAGTTTAGATGATTTTCCGAAAGACCAAGTGCAGTTTTTATTGTTTTCGGATTATCTGAAAAAATATGTGCCTTTAACGCTCAAAAGGAAAAAGAAAATCGAAGCGACAACTTATTCAGCTTATGTTGGAAACATAAATAATCCGATAGCTCCTTATTTCGAGGAAAAAGGAATAACACTCGGCGAACTTACCGCCGAGGATATTCAAGATTTTTATGATGTTCAGCTTGAGCGTGTAACGGCAAATACGGTAATTCATTATCACGCAATTATAAGGCTTGCGTTGTGCTATGCGAGGAAAATGGGATATATTAAAGAAAATCCCATTGAAGAAGTTGACAAGCCGGAGAAGAATCAATTTGTCGGAAAGTTTTATAACAGCAGCGAATTGAGCGAGGTAATAAGACTGACAAAGAACACAAAATTGGAATTGCCTGTAATTTTCGGAGGCTTTTACGGACTTCGCAGAAGTGAAATCGTGGGACTTCGCTGGTCTGCAATAGACTTTGACAACAATGTTTTCTATGTTAATCACACGGTTACTACGCCGAATATTGACGGCAAAAAGACTATTGTTGCAAAAGACAGGGCAAAAACAAAATCAAGTCTTAGAGCTTTGCCGCTTAATGAGGACTTAAAAGACAGACTGCTTGAAATAAAGAAACAGCAGGAAATGTATCAAAAAAAGTTTAAGCGGTCATACGATAAAAAATGGCTTGATTATGTAATGGTAGATGAGCTTGGAGGGTTGATATTACCCGACTATATTACTCCGGCTTGGAAACGGCTTTTAGAGAAGAATAATATGCGTGTGATTCGTTTTCACGATTTAAGACATACTTGTGCGTCGCTTCTATTGAACAAGGGCAAGCACGACGGAATAACTCTGAAAGATATTCAAGTATGGCTCGGACACAGCGATTTTTCAACAACGGCAAATACATATTCGCATCTTGATGCAACATCGAAGGTATCGTCGCTGTCCGCATTATCAGGAGCCGTAAGCCTTGCAGGGTGCTGATGAGGGAACTTTTTGAGGGAACTCATAAAAAAACAAGGTTTTTGCTCGCAACAAAAACCTTGTAATTGGCGGACGGGGTGGGATTCGAACCCACGTGCCGGAGTTACCGACAAACTGATTTCGAGTCAGCCCCGTTATGACCACTTCGATACCCGTCCTTATATATTTTAGCAGTTTGAAAAAGCTCGTAAAAATGAGGGAACTTTTTGAGGGAACTGCGAAAATAGCAATATTAAATTTTTCTAAAAACTCTTTATTTATGCGGTGTTCAGCCGATAAATGTTCTTAATACATCACTGGATTTCGAGTCAGGGCCGTTATGACCACTTCGATACCTGTCCTTATTATTAATTGCTGCAAGTGTAACACAGCAATTAGTATTATAACATTAAATTGAAAATAAGTCAAGTAGTATTTTAACAAAAAATGAAAAATAATTTGTTGGTTGACAATATATGTGTTACATTTCGAAATATTTTGTTACGAGATAAATTCATAACAAAACATTTGGTCAAAAAAAGAATACGGAAACTTTCAAAAATGTGTTATAGTTAAGATACACGAAAACGATTTTATGCTCATATCCAAATAAAATCCAAATCAAAATCAAAAACAAGCAGGTCAGCATAACTGCTGCCTGCTTGCTTATACTCATTTTTACATCTATTTAATTAAACTTCTGTAAATGATTCTTTACCCAAACCGCAGGTCGGGCAAACCCAATCCTCAGGTACATCCTCCCATGCTGTTCCTGGTGCGATACCGTTGTCTGGATCTCCCTCAGCTGGGTCGTATACATATCCGCACGGACATTCATACTTTTTCATAATATACATCTCCGTTTTCTCTGTTTTTTTTAGATTATTTGCTCATTATTTCAGATATGGTATCCATGATTTTATCATGGCAACCTCCACAGCCTGTTGAGCATTTTGTAATCTTCTGAACATCCTCAAATGACTTTTCGACATTCTCGAATTTTGTTTCTCTGCGAAGAGCCGCCTCAACATCCGCATAGGTCACTTGCTTACAATTACAAATTGTATAGTTTTCCATTATCCAAAATACCTCTTAAGCATACCCTCGAAGCCCTTACCGTGCCTAGCCTCATCTTTAGCCATTTCATGCACTGTATCATGAATAGCGTCGTAATTGAGTGCTTTTGCTTTCTTTGCAAGCTCCAACTTACCGGCAGTTGCACCGCATTCAGCTTCGGCGCGAAGGATAAGATTCTTCTTTGTATCCGGGAAAACAACCTCGCCGAGAAGTTCCGCAAATTTAGCAGCGTGTTCGGCTTCCTCAAGAGCAGCTCTCATATAGAAATCGCCGATTTCGGGATAACCTTCTCTTATAGCCTGTCTGCTCATTGCGATATACATACCAACCTCTGTACATTCGCCTTCAAAATTGGCTTTAAGACCTTCATAAACTTCAGGGTCAACCTTTTCCTTGGAGCCTACGCCGATTTCATGCTCGCAAACGAAGTTAAGAGCTTCATTTTCATCGATTTTCTTGAACTTTTCTGCGGGAACTCCGCACTGAGGACATTTTTCCGGCGGTGTGTCCCCTTCGTGAATATAACCGCATACTGAACATACAAACTTTGCCATAATAAAATACCTCCTAAAAAATTATTTATTTATACATTTATTGCATACACCGTAAAAAATTAGGCTGTAAGCATCCGCTCTGCCGACTGACGCCGCAAGCTCGGATATACTTTCCGAAAACTCCGGTGCGGGTATGTCATAAATCCTTCCGCATTTTGAACATTCAAAATGATAGTGAAGATTTGTGTTAGTGTCATAACAGGCAGTGCCGTCGCTCGAATTTATAACAAGAACCTTCATCTCTGCCTCGAACATTTTAAGATTACGGTAAACCGTAGCCAAGCTCAGTGAAGGATATTCCTGCTTCAAATCGGCAAATATCTTTTCAGCCTCAGGGTGAGTGCGGTGGCTTTTAAGATATTCATATATTATTTCACGCTGTTTACTGTACTTAGCCAACGCAATTCTCTCCCTTAAAAAATGATAATAATAATCATTATCATTATTATATCATATTATGAAAATTTGTCAAGGGGTTTTTAATAATTCTTTCAAAAAAATATTTGGAATATTTTGGTTTTGTCTTGCATATCATTTATAAGAATATTATTTACAAAGGGGCGTTAATATATGTGTATTAATCTTGAAAACAACGAAGTGGAAGTTTTGGGGACGGTCATGAGTGAGCCGGTTTTCAGCCATGAAATATACGGCGAGGGGTTTTATTGCTTTTTGATGAATATCAAAAGGCTAAGCGACATTTCCGATATTATTTCCGTTACGGTTTCGGAGCGGCTTATGAACGGAATTGATTTCGGAATAGGCAGTTATCTTCATATTAAAGGTCAATTTAGGTCATACAACAATTACGGCGAAGGCGACAGAAAGCTCATGCTTACCGTTTTTGTTAAAGATATATGCGAATGTGAAGAAAGCGAGAATATAAATTACATATATCTGAACGGATTTGTATGCAAGCTGCCGTCTTACAGAACCACTCCGTTCGGGCGCGAAATCACAGATTTGCTGCTTGCGGTTAACAGGCAGTACAACAAGTCGGATTACATTCCCTGCATAGCATGGGGCAGAAACGCCAGATTTGCATCGAATCTCAGTGTGGGCGACAACATTAAAATCTGGGGCAGAGTTCAAAGCCGCGAATATCAAAAGCACATAAGCGAAGAAGAAACCGTCAGCCGCACAGCTTACGAAATATCAATATCAAAACTTGAATCCGCTGAAAGCGAAAACCGTATGCAAACGGCGGAATAACGCAAAAAGCACGCATATCACATTTTAAATCGATATGCGTGCTTTTAAGTATCAATTATAAACTCTGCAGTATTTTTTTATTTTTAAAATAATATTCGCTGTCATTTTCGTTGACTTCCCGCAATATTCTGCACGGGTTTCCTGTAGACGCTCGTCCAATTGCTTCTATGCTAATGTCTTCTCAAAGCTTAAAGCCCTACACAAGATTATTATACCATAATGAAGAACTAAGGTCGCTAACAAGATACAGATTTAACAAAGTTTCAGAACATATTAAAAATTTAGCAAAAATATATTTTAACAAAAAAAGTAATTGAAAATAAGAACCGTTCCTGTTTCAAAGGAACGGTTCTTTGATCATTTATTATTCGTGGTCGCATTTTCCGCCGCAGCTATTGCAGCATCCGCCGCAGCTGTCGCCGAAATCAACTTCAACGCCTTTTTTTGTATAATAATCTTTAAGTGCGGCTTTCACTGCTTCTTCGGCAAGCACCGAACAATGAAGTTTAACCGTCGGAAGACCGTCGAGGGCTTCAACAACGGCTGAATTTGTAAGCTTTAATGCTTCGTCAACCGACTTGCCCTTAATCATTTCGGTTGCCATACTGCTCGTTGCAACGGCAGCGCCGCAGCCGAAAGTTTTGAATTTGACATCTTCTATAATATTATCGTCATTGATTTTGAGATACATTTTCATTATATCTCCGCATTTTGCGTTGCCGACTTCGCCGACACCGTTTGCGTCCTCAATTTCTCCGACATTTCTCGGGTTTGAGAAATGGTCCATAACTTTTTCGCTGTAAAGCATAATTACTTACCTTCTTTCAAAAATTTTTCGTAAAGGGGAGACATATCGCGAAGTCTTGAAACTACCTTTTCAAGGGTATCAACGATATACATAACATCATCTTTTGTGCAGTTGTCACCGAAAGTTACACGCAGCGAGCCATGTGCGGTTTCGTGGGGAAGCCCGATTGCCAGAAGAACATGGGACGGGTCAAGCGAACCCGAAGTGCACGCAGAACCCGATGATGCTGCAATTCCGTTCATATCAAGCATGAGAAGAAGCGATTCGCCCTCTATAAAGCTGAACGAAAAGTTAGCGTTTGTGCAAAGCCTTTTGGTTCTGTGACCGTTAAGGCGGATATAGGGTATGCGTTTTTCAACTTCCGAAATATACAAATTGCGGAGTTCTGTCATTTTCTTAACATGTTCCGGTCTTGCTTTGACTGCAAGTTCAAGTGCTTTTGCGAGCCCGATAATATAAGGTGTATTCTCAGTTCCTGCGCGTTTGCCGCGCTCCTGACCGCCGCCGTGGATAAGGTTGTCTATTCTGACGCCGCTTTTTACATAGAGAAGGCCTATTCCTTTAGGTGCGCCGAATTTATGCCCCGAAATCGAAAGCATGTCCACCGGAAGTTCGGAGAGATTTATATCAAGCTGTCCGACAGCCTGAACGGCATCAGTATGGAACAGAATTTTATGTTCTTTTGCTATTTTGCCTATTTCTTCAATCGGCTGTATTGTGCCGATTTCATTATTTGCCATCATTACGGTGATAAGAATTGTATCATCGCATATAGCCTCTTTAAGTTCATCAAGTTTAATAATACCGTTTTCATCAACACCGACATATGTAACCCTGAAGCCGTGCTTTTCAAGG
>JAXGBA010000142.1:0-30929 GCA_034186235.1 Clostridia bacterium
CTAATCTGTTCAAAAGCGCGCCCTGAAGCGAACATTGCAAACGAACTTGCAAAAACCGTCTTTCCGGTTGAAGCGATACCTGCCGCAGTTGAAATCATGTTGCCCTCGGCAATACCCGTATTTATAAACCTTTCGGGAAATTCCTTTTTGAACATTGCGGTGTTCGTGGATTTTGAAAGGTCAGCGTCCATAACAACAATATCATAATCTTTGCCGAATTCCGCAAGCGCCTTTCCGTAGGCTGCCCTTGTTGCTATTTTGTCTGCCATATTACTCACCCTCCAATTCATTCAAAGCGCCGTCAAGCTCCGCCATTGCCTGTTTGTACTGTTCCTCATTCGGCGCACTGCCGTGCCATGAAATCTCGTTTTCCATGAACGAAACGCCCTTGCCCTTGGTTGTTTTCATAATAATAACCGAAGGCTTGCCGCAAACCTTTGCCGCAGTGGAAACCGCTTTGCGCAGAGCGTCAAAATCATGCCCGTCAACCACCTGAACATCCCAGCCGAACGCCCTGAACTTTTCGTCAATCGGGCAGGGGGACATAACATCGGTAATTTTTCCGTCAATCTGAAGGCCGTTAAAATCTACAAAAGCCGTAAGATTATCAAGCTTATACTGAGCGGCAAACATAGCAGCCTCCCAGACCTGCCCTTCCTCAAGCTCACCGTCACCGAGGATTGCATAAACATGATAATCCTTGTTATCCATTTTGGCCGCAATCGCCATGCCGTTTGCGGCGCTTATTCCCTGACCGAGAGAGCCGGTTGACATATCAACGCCCGGCACGCCTTTCATATCGGGATGTCCCTGAAGATAGCTGTCTGTTTGGCGAAGAGTTTTAATATCCTCTAACGGGAAATATCCCCTTTCCGCCAATGCGCCGTAAAGTGCCGGTGCGCAGTGTCCTTTTGAAAGCACCAGTCTGTCACGGCTTTCATCCTTCGGGTGCTTGGGGTCAACATTCATCACCTCAAAATAAAGAAGCGCAAGCAAATCGGCAATCGAAAGCGAACCGCCAGGATGCCCCGAAGCCGCACTATAAATCCCTTCAATAGCATGTTTGCGGATTTTTGCCGCAAGAATTTTCAAGCTTTTGTTGTCCACGGGTTAAGAACCTCCTAAGTAAATTTTAATAAAGAATAAAGTCGGACCTCTTTGAGAAGACATCCCCGAGAGAATAGTTTCCGAGAACCGCATTGGGGTCATCGTTAACTCTGAACCTTACATAATTAACATCGTCAAGCTCGGTGAGAGCATTAACAAGTGAGTATATCGAAAGAGTATCGCTGCCGTTTTCGCTGCTTATAAATGCCTGCGAAACATTCAGCGTGAGAATATCCTCAGACTGCGTGCAGCTGATAAGAACCGTGTTCTGTGGTATAACATTGACTTTATTTTCGGGGTCTTTCGTACCTTTAAATGTTTCGTCCACAATGCTTGCTGCGAGAATATCTTTTACATAAACAAGCCTTTTTTCACGGATAAGACCGCTGGCATTTTTGTCGGCAAAGAAGAGTGTAACCAATTTTACGGGAATGTTCATTTCATCCTTTTTTGAAATAAGCCCCGATTCGTAAGCCTTGCCCATAAGCCCGTCAACCGCACCGTTTTCGTCAAAAAACTGAATTTTTGCAATCTGTTCGTACTGGCTCACACAAAGCACAAGCATCTCGGCGGCATACATTCTTTCGCTGTCGTCAAGATTGTCTATAACATTATTGAAATAGCACTTTGCGGTGTTGTTTTCAATCTCAATTTTTTTCAGAAGCAGCTCGTCCGGAAAAACAAGCCTGTTCTGCTTCATTGTTTCTTTGCATGATGTGGTGTAAAGATTGGTGTCAAACGGAGCCGAAATTATAAGTTTTGAAATCATCGAAAGATTATTATTTATCGCATAGACATTGATGCTGACCTTTTTGTTTGACTCGATAGCCCCCATCTCGTCGGCATTCTCAACACCGCAAGAGCAGAGCGAAAAAACAAGAGCAAACACAAGAATAAGATTTATAAACCGTTTCATAAGAAAAACCTTAACCTTTCACAAAATTAACATACCTTATTTATTGTAACACAAATTCTGCCGTTTTTCAAGTATTTTATTTTAATTTTCACGAAGGATTTCTTATATCGTAGAAAAACTCGCTACCTATATCCGTTGTAATTTTTGCCGAGGGAATAAGCTGAGTGTTTCTGACGCTCGCCCCGGAATCCGACTGCGCAGTGTACCCGCGCACAACCGCGGCAACGGCACAGCCCTTTTCGCCCCTTGTTTTGTCGGCCGCAAAATCAAGAAGAGCCTCTGCCGGGCTTACGGTTTTTGCCGACTGAATATGCTTGTCCGAAATTTCATACCATACTATGTTTGCAGAGCTTACCGCACCGCCCCTGACAGTAACCTCGCCGGAAGCCCCGAAAATATCGAATCCGTTATATTTCTGAACATATTTGAGGATAAACTCATCACCGTTTCTGACCGCACTTTCAAATCCGGCGGAAATATCGATTCCAAAATCCGAGAAATATTTTTCGGCAGCAAGCTTCGCTTCCTCACCGCCCGTGTTTTTGGCAGTCCCTTCCTCCGAGTTTTCAAAATGCACAACATCTTCGTAAACCGAAACCGCTGTGCTTCCGATTATAAAATCGCCTTTTTCGTTAAGCTCCGCCGCTCCTTGGATTCCCTTTATAAAAGAAGATTCGTAAGACATTATCGGCGTTGCCTCAGGAATTGACATAATTTCGGTTTCGGAGCTTATAAACTTGTCCGGAACCTCAATATTATTGTTTTTCAGAATAGTTTTTACCTCATCCAGCGTCTGCTTTGAAAAACGGCTGTCATCGGAGTTTTTGCTGTAGAGAACGCCCGCAAGCATAACATTTATCAAAGCGAAAAGAATTATTAAAATAACCTTAACCTTAGTCCAGTTCACGAAATTCACCGCCTGAGAGAAGATGTTTCGCCGTTTTCCGACGATATGTTCCAGTGGGTGTTAATTTTCCCGTTTGTACCGTAATCGATGTATCCCAAGAACAAATCCGCCGCCTCCGAATCCCCCGGAAGTTCCTCGAAAAAGCTGTCCAGAGCCTCCAGCGGTGTTGCGTTCTCGGCAAAATCACCTGTTCCGCCATAGCTTCTCACATAAGCTTTCAGCGAAACAAGACGGTTGTTTTTAACCTCCAGTTCCACTGCGTGTTTTATATCTCCCGAATTGATTATAATCGGAAAACCGTCGTATCTGAAATCGAAATTCAATTTATAGTCGGAATAATTATCAGTCACGGGCGAACTTAGCCTAACATCCGGAAGCTCCCCGGCGGACAGCGCCGACCAGACGCTTCCGAGAATTTCGGATACGCTGTCAACAGTATCAAGGATATTCTGCGGATTATCCGGAATTTCCGAGTGAATCTGCATGTTAATTCCCTTTTCGGGCGTTGTGGTAGTGTATTCCAGCATACCATTTTTACCGAGCTTAATGGTGCTGTAATTTTCGACAAAAACGAGGGTTCCGTCCTTGTCGGTATACCTTCTTATAGAATTGGGATTATACCCAAACGCCGCAATAAAGCTGTTTATGCTATCAATATCGAGTTCTGAGGGTTCGCTCCTATCAAACGGAGATTTCCCCGTAATCACAGCTGTTTCGGGTCTTTTGCTCGAAGTGTCGATGAATACAAGGGGGTCGAAAACCACCCTTTGTTCAACACCTATATCGGACTTGTAAAATCCCAGTTCGTATGCGGAGATAAATTTGTTTCCGCCGTTTGAGAAGGCGGAAACCGCCTCGTCAAAATCGTTTCTGCACCCGGAAACCCTGTATTTAAGCACAGTCTTTTTTGCCGAATCGTGCATATAAACCAGAACCGAATCATCGGAAGCCGAATCCGGAATTACCGAAAAATCTTTTACGGATGAAACGTCAGAGAATACCGGGCTGCTGTTGACTTCGCACATATGCCCGATAACCTTCGCCGGAAGGCTCACCGGATATTTAACCATAACAGAACGGCTTTTGAGCGTGTCGTAATACTCCCCGAGGGAAACCTCCGTTCCGCTTTCCTCTTTTTTGAAGAGCATGGAAAGCACTTTTTTTGAAAGACTGTTAAGTTCGGAGAAAGAATCATCATCACCGCCGGCGTATATGGAACTTCCCATTCCCGGAACGCTTACCGCAATTGACGCAGGCTTAAAAACCGTTTCGTGAAGCGGCGCAACGGCGTCGGGTTCCAGCTTCTCCTCATCTACAAACGGAAGACACGATATAAATTTTTCCTTATTAAGAAAAAAATTACGACCGTCAGGCCATAATTCTTCCGAAACCCATATTTTAACTGTAAGTACAATGCTGCAAGCAACCAGCAATATTAATGCAACCGATGCGATTTTATCTTTTTTCATAAAAATCCGTCCGATTAATAGATATTGTTAAATCCGAAGCAGATAGCGTCAAACCTCACTTGCTTATACCTGTACCCAAGCTGAGCGCGGACAACAAACGAATTTCTGCCTGGGTAAAGCGCAACCGTGCGGAAAAATATCCCGGACGCACCCACATAAGACGAAGCGTCGCAAAGAACATACGCCCCCGCCGCATTGAGCCTGTAAACCGAAATCTCGGCACCGCTTTTGGAGTATCCTGAAACAATACACTCGCCCGACGGCACCGTAACCGTAGAATAAGCCGGATTCGTGAGTGCCATAACGGAAGAATCATTTCCGCTGTCGCCGCCGTCAACACTGTAGGGCGCAGCAAATGCAGCCTGCGAAAAGCAGAGTATGGCAATAATTATTAAGCTTGCAACAAATCTTTTCACAAAGACCGCTCCTCCCGTATTCTTTTACCCGTATTATACATTATATATATTACAGGCTTGTTACATCGCCGTTAAGAAAAGGTTAAATAGTAAAAAGTTTGAAACCGTTCCGAAGTTTATATTGACATTTTTTCAATTGGTGGTATAATAATATGAGAAACATTCTCAAATTCATCGGAGGACTCAATTTTGAAAAGACTATTCAGGGCGGCGGCGTATGTCTGCTGCATTGCAATGTTGTTCTGCGGCTGTGCGGCGGAAACGCCGGAAGTGAATAAAGAAAAATTATCGGTAATAACCACGATATTTGCACCATACGATTTTGTGCGGCAGATAGGCGGGGACAGGGTTTCGGTAAAAATGCTGCTGAATCCGGGGGCCGACGCACATTCTTATGAGCCGTCACCGAAAGATATTGTAAGGATTTCGGACTGTGATTTGTTCATATATACCGGCGGCGAGAACGATGAGTGGGTTAACGGACTTTTAAAAAACAATAAGGGTATCAACACCCTTAAAATGCTTGACTGCGTCGATACCGTTGATGAGGAAATCAAGGACGGAATGGCAGGGCATGAGCACGGCGGCCACGGCGAAGCCGATGACCATGTGTGGGCATCGCCGAAGAACGCAATTAAAATAGTTGAAAAAATCCGAAAGCAGCTGTGCGCAAAGGACCCCGAAAACGCCGCATATTACACTGAAAACGCATCTGTATATAAGGCAGAACTCGAAAAAACAGACAGTGAATTTCGTGAAATAATCAAAAACGCAAAACGGAAAACCCTTATTTTCGGGGACAGATTTCCCGCAAGGTACTTTGTTGAGGAATACGGACTTGACTATTATGCGGCATTCCCGGGATGTTCTTCATCGGTTGAGGCAAACCCGAAAACCGTTGAATACCTCATAAACAAAATAAAGGCGGAAAAAATCCCGTCGGTCTTTTACATTGAGCTTTCCGATAAGCGCATGGCGAAGGTTCTGACAGAAGAAACAGGCGCAAAAATGCTGCTTTTTCACTCGGCGCATAATGTATCGGCGGAGGATTTCAAAAACGGTATCACCTATCTGGAAATAATGAAAAATAACGAAAAAGCATTGAAGGAGGCGCTGTCATGATATTAAAATGCAGGGATGTTTCGTTCGGATATGACGGAAAGACCGTCATTTCCGGCATTAATTTTTCGGTAGACGACGGCGACTATCTGTGCATTGTCGGAGAAAACGGCTCCGGAAAATCAACGCTGCTTAAAGGAATTCTTCGGCTCAAATCGCCTGACAGCGGCAGCATGGAATTTGGGTTCAAAAGAAACGCCGTCGGTTATCTTCCCCAGCAAAACCTTCACCATAGGGAGTTTCCCGCATCGGTTTATGAGGTGGTTATGTCAGGAACCGTCAACCGTATGAAACTCTTTCATACAGCACTCGATAAACAGAAGGCGCTTGCAGCAATGGAGTGTGTAAATATAACGGATTTGAAAAACAGGAGTTTCCGTGAACTTTCAGGAGGGCAGATGCAGCGAACGCTCCTTGCGCGCGCACTGCTCAGTGCGGACCGGCTTCTTGTGCTGGATGAGCCGGTTTCCGGACTTGATCCGATTGCATCGGAGGAAATGTACTCGCTGATTTCGAATTTGAACAAGGGCGGCATGACTATTATTATGGTTTCTCACGATATTTCGCAGGCGGTGAAATATGCATCGCATATCCTGCATCTTGGCAAAAAACAGCTGTTTTTCGGTACAGCAGAAGAATATCTTTTGTCGGACACGGGGAAAATTTTTGCCGGAGGTGATAATGCATGAGCGGGATTTTTCATATGTTTTCCTATGCCTTTATACAGCGAGCGCTGATTGTGGGAATTTTGGTTTCTCTCTGCTGTGCACTTTTGGGCGTGAGCCTTGTGCTCAAGAGATATTCGATGATAGGCGATGGGCTTTCCCATGTCGGGTTCGGGGCGCTCGCAATTGCCGCCGCTCTCGGGCTTGCACCGCTGAAAGCGGCAATACCGGTTGTTGTAATCGCCGCATTTTTTCTTCTGCGGCTGAGTGAATCAAGCGCAATAAAAGGCGATTCCGCAATCGCCATGGTTTCAAGCGGCGCGCTCGCCGTAGGGATAGTGGTGGTTTCCGCCGTTTCCGGAATGAACACGGATATTATGAACTATATGTTCGGCAGTATACTTTCTGTAGGCACGGAGGACGCATACCTGAGCATTGCCGTTTCGCTCATTGTCCTGATACTGTATATTTTTCTTTTTAACAGAATTTTCGCCGTAACCTTTGACGAAAACTTTGCAAGGGCGTCGGGCGTCAGAGTAGGGCTGTTCAATACGATTCTGGCGGTTCTTACCGCAGTGACCATAGTGATAGGAATGAGGATGATGGGCGCACTGCTTATTTCAAGCCTTATCATTTTCCCTCCGCTCACGGCAATGCGCATATGCACACGGTTCCGCCCGGTGGCTGCCGTGTCTGCGCTTATATCGATATGCACATTTCTGATCGGCTTTGTTCTTTCGTATGTTTTCGAAACCCCGACCGGCGCAAGCATTGTGTGCGTGGATATAATCGTTTTTATTATATTTGCCGCAATCGGAAAATTAAGAAATTAAAAGAA
The DNA here is from genome assembly GCA_034186235.1 of Clostridia bacterium. GTDB lineage: Bacteria > Bacillota > Clostridia > HGM11514 > HGM11514 > CAKSKB01. Next base: position 7,438 of record JAXGBA010000142.1, read on the forward strand.
AGAAGGTTTTCGCCGAGTGCGAAAACCTTCTTACAGACTGTCGGGTTTCCCGACAGCTTTTTAGTTTTTATCTTAGATTTGCCGCAACTTCCTCCGGCAAATCGTCGATATATGCATCCGATACAATAACAAAATCTTCTGTTTTTTCACCCGAATCGGGCAAATCAATCTCGGACGGAGCATAAATGTGACACATATTTTCTCCAACCTCGTCATAATACCCTCTGCCGACCCTGAAAATACTTTTCATTTCGTTAATGTCCGTAATCTGAACCGACTTTTCGTTAGTTGGATTTCTAAGCTCAATCATCTCGGTTGCCGGAACAAGGAAGTAATTATCAAGAAGGTAATTTACCGTGTCCTCGTAGCAGTCGTAAACAACCAGCGAAACCGACTCTTCGTTGAATTTGTTCACATAAGCAAACTCCTGGGAATTTGATATATCCGCATAGCTGTACTTTTGAATATCAGCTTTCAGGATCTTTTTGAAACCGTCAACAAAATTCTTATCGAAAGAGCCGAAGGCATAATACGGGCATTCGGGCTGAAGGTCAAAACCGATGTTATCGTATTTGTCCCTGTAATTCAGTTTGTCAACCGCAGCACAAAGGGCACGCTTGTAATCCTTGGTATCATAAAACTTTCCGAAGCATTTTTTCACCTGGTCTTCCGTAACCCAGGAGAAAGTTCTGCTGATTCCCAAAAACGGTTTGTCGAATTTAACAATGAACTCTCCGTTGTAGGTTTGATGGTCATATTCATAATTGTTTTCCTTCGCAGCGGCTTTGTTTTCATCCGCAAGCGTAAGAACAGCGTTTATAATATCGGGATTTGTAAATGTTTGTGCAGAATATGCGCTTGTGTATCCCGAAACTCTCGTATCGTTTGACACTGTGAAGGTGACAGATTTTGCGTTTTCCGGAAATTTAAAATCAAGACCGAACACATCGAAAATCGGCACCGTTATAACGACGGCAAACAATACACCGAATACCGCAAGATGTTTGAGATTTGAAAACATCGCCTTAAAGCTCTTCTCAAAAATCGCCTGCAGAATTATATATGCAAGGATTGCAAAAATTATATACAATACGAAGGAAATAACCGTGTTGTCGGTGTAGATTGAAGCAATCGCACAGCCGAACAGCAGACCGGCAAGCGTCGCCGAGCTGTATTTTATTAAGGCGTTTATACCCTTAAAAGCAAAGAACTTTTCGGAATTTTCAGCCGCTCTTTTCACGCAGAAAACTATTCCGAGCGCAAAGAGCACCGCTCCGAGAACTGCTTCAAATGCTATGTACTTCGCCTCAATTCCGCCGAAACCGCAAATCATCACAGGCGGAAACGCATAATAAGGGTTAATATTGTATTCGGTCACATAGGTTTTGAACCATACCGATATATTTCCGCTTATTGTCAAAATCGCCAGCGGATAAATGAGAAATCCGAAACCGGAAGCGCCGAGCATCGACAGAAAGTTGCCGGAAAACGATGCCGCAAACGAAAATGCGGCAATCAGAAATACATACTGAGAAAACAGGAAAACAAAGTGCTTCAGAATAAATACATATTCATTCACCGAAAGCGCCGCAGATACCGCAAGATTCACCGCACACACGGCAGCAATCGGCACCAGTACCGACAAAACCGCAGCGATTAATTTTGTTGTAAAAATGCAGCTTTTCTTCTCGGGCATCGAGCCGTAGAAAATCACCGATTTTTTCTTAAACATGTATGAAAACAAAAAGTATGCCGTACCGAACGAAGCAAGCATAACCGCCATAAGCATAAATACATTGCTGCCGATCAGCGTCTCTGTTATCGTGTGTATGCGTGTGAATTCCGAGTCTCCGTCCCGAATTGCACTTTCGTTCAAAAGCACCGCCGGAAGCGTCGTGCACAGAAGCAGCAGAATCGTATGGAGAAACATAATATATTTTGTGCGTTTGAATTCGTTTTTCAAAAGTCCGGGATTACAGAAGTATTTCCGAAAAATCATATCCGTTCGCCTCCGTTTCGTAAATAAATATATCCTCGAGAGAAAGATTTATACTTTCGATAAACACGGGTTCCAGCTTGGAAAGAACCTCTTTTATAACCTCGCCGTTTCCGCGGGCAACAATTTCCATTATGCCGCCTCTTATTTCGGTTTTAATAATGTCTATGCCGAGATTGTTAAATTCCGACTTTTCAATCATCGGCTTGAACGCCAGCTGGAATTTGTGGAGCGAATCCTTTATGCCGTCCATGCTTTTTTCAACCACAATGCGGCTGCCGTTAAGAATTCCGACAATATCGCAGAGGTTTTCCATCTCCCTAAGGTTGTGCGATGAAATCACAGCCGTCATTTCGCGCTCCGACACTTCGTTTATAATCAGCCTTTTAACAAGCTTTTTTATAACCGGGTCAAGCCCGTCAAAGCATTCGTCGCAAAGCAGAATTTCGGGGTTCTGCGCAAGAGCGAATATAATCGCCGCCTGCCTTTTCATTCCCTTTGAAAATGAGCTTATGGGTTTTTTTGTGTCAAGCGGAAAATTGTTCACAATCGCTTCATACTTTTCCTGCGAAAAACCGGGATAAGCCGTTTTCATAAAATCCGCCATTTCGTTCATTGAATATCCGTTGAAATAAAATGGATCATCGGGAATGTACGCAATTTTTGCCTTTTTGCCGGTGTTTTCAAATATGTCCTCGCCGTCAATTTCTATGCAGCCGCCGTCACAGCGGTAAATGCCGTCAATCATGTTAAGAAGCGTGGATTTTCCGGCACCGTTTGTTCCGATAAGCGCATAAATGCTTCCCTTCGGGATAACCGAATTTATGCCTTCAAGCACTTTCGTATCGCCGAAGGCTTTTGAAACATCCTTTATAACTATCATTTTCTGTCCTCCTCAAAAAATTTCTTCACATACGCCTCAATATCCGAAACCGAAAAGCCGTATTCTTTAAGCTTCCGAACCGATACCCCGAGCTCTTCCGAAACCGCCGCCGCAAGCAAAACTTTCAGTTCTTCTTTCGCCACCGCCACAAACCGCCCTTTGCCGTTAACGGAATATGTAATCCCCTTCTGCTCCAGCGTCGTGTAAGCCTTCTGAACGGTGTTCGGATTAACCGCCAGACTGCACGCAAGTTCCCTTACCGACGGCAGTGGACTGTCTTTTTCAAGCAATCCTCTTATAATGAGGTCCTCCACCCCATTGGTAATCTGCTCGTGAATCGGGTTGTTCCCGTTTAGATTAAGTAAAATCAAAAAACATCCCTCCCAAACTGTACTATACCGATATAATACACCAAATTTTTCTTTTTGTCAAGGGGTTTTTAAAAAATTTTTAATACTTTTTATTTTTTTGAAAAATGGTATTGCTTTTATTCGAGTTTTAGAATATAATATATGTGTTATCAAATAAGGAGTGTATTCATATGGAAATTATGTCCGCAAGAGAAGCAGCTGATAAATGGGGAATCTCACAAAGGCGAGTGGCTGTTCTTTGCTCGGAAAACAGAATAGCAAATGCAGAAATGATAGGCAATATGTGGGTAATGCCTTCAAATGCAAAAAAGCCTATTGATGCCAGAAGCACAAGGTATGCCAGTATAGATTCAAACATTGTAAAACCGTTTTTGAAATGGGCAGGCGGCAAGGGGCAGTTGCTGAAAGAAATAGAAAAATATTATCCGTTTGATGACGGTAAAATTACAAAATATGCCGAGCCATTTGTTGGCGGTGGTGCAGTTTTGTTTGATATACTTAATAAATATGAGCTAAAAGAAATCTATATCAGCGATATTAATGCTGAACTTATAAATACCTATCGTATTATTCGGGATGATATTGATGCTTTGATAGAAATGCTGCTACTCTTGCAGAATGATTTTATTCCGTTAGATACCGATGAACGCAAAAAGTATTATATAAATAAGCGTGAGCGTTTCAATGATTTAAAAGTAAACGGCGATGAAAATATCAATATTGAGAAAGCGGCGTTGATGATATTCTTAAATAAAACTTGCTTTAACGGTCTGTTCCGAGTGAACAAAAAGGGATTGTTTAATGTTCCTATGGGGGCATATAAAAATCCTTTGATTTGCGATGAAAATAATCTTAGAGCAGTATCGGAGAAGTTGCAAAAAGTAACTATTGTGTGTGGTGATTATAGAAAATCGGCTGAATTTATTGATAAAAATACTTTCGTCTATTTTGATCCGCCATACAGACCTTTGACAGAAACAGCAAGTTTTACAGCTTATACAGAAAATCTATTCAATGATGAAGAACAAATTGAACTTGCTGAATATGTTGAGAGTATGCACAAAAAAGGTGTAAAAGTAGTTGTGAGTAATTCAGATCCTAAAAACTCTAATACGGAAGATGATTTTTTTGATAAAATTTATTCTGCTCACAAAATTAAAAGAGTTGAAGCTACTCGTATGATAAATTGCAATAGTGAAGCAAGAGGAAAAATAAAAGAACTTTTAATATCGAATTTTTAAGGATTTACGAAGATGAAAAACAGAGATTTTATGACTTGGCTATCAGGTTTTCGTGGTAGCATAGCAGATTATGGCTATTATATTGATTTTGAAAAGGTACACAGAAATGTTGAGGGAATAAAAGTAGAACTCAATATATTAAATTCCCTTATCGGTTCAAAGAATATTGAAGCTGATTTTGAAGCTTTGCTTGGAAAATATCCCGAAGTGTTGAAGTGTATTCCATTGCTTTTGGCTGTAAGAGCAAATGAGATTTATGCTATTGACGGAGATGGCGAGTTTACATACGAATTTAAAAAGCCTAACCAATCCATAGAGCAATATAAGATATTTATGCGTAAAACAGGTTTGTTTGAACTTATGACTAATCACATTATAAATAACTTGGTTGACTATGCAACGGGTGTTGAAACAGGTTTGGACTCCAATGGTCGTAAAAACCGCGGCGGACATCTTATGGAAAATTTAGTCGAAAGCTTTATCCAAAAAGCCGGATTTGTAAAAGACGAAACATACTTTAAGGAAATGTATATTCATCAAATTACCGAAAAGTGGGGCATAAATTTATCGGCGATTTCCAATCAAGGAAAAATGGAAAAGCGTTTCGATTATGTAATTAAAACCTCTAATATGATTTATGGCATTGAAACGAACTTCTATGGCAGCGGCGGCAGTAAACTAAACGAAACAGCCCGGAGTTATAAAACACTGGCATTAGAAACTGATACAATAGATGGTTTTACATTTGTATGGTTTACCGATGGTAAAGGTTGGACAAGTGCAAGACATAACCTTGAAGAAACATTTGATGTTATGGAGCACATTTATAACATTGATGATATGGAAAATGGTATAATTCAAGAGGTTTTTAAATAATGGCAGAAAAGAAAATAAAAAAGTGGGAACCAGAAGATTTTGAACTTGAAATGACAACGCATTGGTCATTTCCGAAACGTGGTGATTGGGCAACTCACGATGCGAAATGGCGTGGAAATTGGTCACCTTATATACCCAGAAATATTATATTAAGATATTCCGGGGAGGGTGATTTAGTTCTTGATCAGTTTGCCGGAGGAGGCACTACTCTTGTTGAAGCGAAACTTTTAAACCGTGATATAATAGGTGTGGATATAAATAACATTGCCCTTGAACGATGTAAAGAAAAGACAAGCTTTGAATATGAGCCGGCAAAAGGAAAGGTGTATATTAAAAAAGGTGATGCCAGGAAGCTTGATTTTGTACCGGACGAGAGCATAGACCTGATATGTACTCATCCACCTTATGCAGATATTATAAAATATAGCGATGGCATAGATGGTGATTTATCACAATTAAAGGTTAAAGATTTTCTTGAAGAAATGAAAAAGGTTGCGGCAGAAAGTTATCGAGTGCTTAAAAAGAATAAGTTCTGTGCTATTCTTATGGGTGATACAAGACAAAAGGGCTGTATGATACCAATGTCATTTGAAGTAATGCGTATCTTTGAAGATTCAGGATTCAAGCTGAAGGAGCTTATTATAAAAGAACAGCACAATTGCAAAGCTACAGGATATTGGAAAACAAATAGCGTAAAATACAACTTTTTACTTATAGCACACGAGTATTTGTTTGTATTCAAAAAATAATATCACAGAGGTAATAAAAATGCCTATAAATTATGTAAGTTCGGATGCAAAAGCAAATTCAGACCCTTATTATATCGATTTGAGATATATGCAGGACGATAAGAGAGTGCTTGAAAACCCACATAAAGGCTGGTATTATCATTATGTTGACAATGGATTTTCGAATATAAATTACCGCAAATGTATAGAATCCGCCGAAACGCTCCCGGCAAAGGGAATTAATCATATTTACATAAGATTTGACTGGCGCGATATTGAGAAGTCGGACGGAGAATTTGACTGGTCGGAAGTTGACGATATTATTAATCGCTTCGGCAAAAACGGTTATAAATTTTCGCTGCGATTCTGCACATTTGAAAGTTTTCGGCTTGAATATGCGTTTCCGGAATTTCTTAATATTCCGTGCACAAAGTGCGAAAAAGACGGCAAAACTGCTTTTGAGCCGGACTATGGCAGCGATGAGTTTTTCAAGTATCTTGAACGCTTTATGAAAGCATACGGAAGTCATTTTGACGGAAATCCGCTGATTGAATATATCGATATAGGCACCTTCGGAACATGGGGCGAAGGGCATACCTCGCACGGAAGCGGCAAAAAATTCGGGTTTGATGTGCTGAAACGCCATATTGATATGCACCTTAAATATTTCCCGAATACCCTCGTTTTTGTAAACGATGATATGATTAATCATCTGTTTGATACCGATAAAACCGGCTGTTCAAAGCTGTATGATTACTGCCTGAGCCGAAATATGGGGCTGAGGGACGACGGCGCCTGCGTGCATTATTACAGCGAGCATTTCGGATTTTCCACACTTCGTGCCCCGTTGTTTTTTGAACAGTTTTCAAAAAACAATCCCGTTGATGTAGAAATGCACCATTATAATGATGTAAAAACCGATGATTTCGGAGGCGGCCTGCGTTTTATCGAAGCGCTTTCCGAAGCAAAGGCGACATATGCCGGATTTCACGGGGATTTGGATTTGTGGCTCAAGGATAATCTTCATCTGCATAATCATATTGCAAATAAGCTCGGGTACTGGTATTTTATAGACGGCTTGACCCTGCCGGAGCTCGTTTCCGGAACCTCTTGTTTTTCCGAGATTTCAATAAGAAATAAAGGCTTTTCAAAAGCATATCACAAATTTAATCTCAGGATTAAGCTGAAAGGCGAAAACGGAGAATATATCCTTAATAAAGAAAACCCCGATAACCGCCTGTGGCTCGGCGAAAGCAAAACTGCCGAAACGGTTATGCTTGATTTGAGGAGCGTTCCCTCGGGGCGGTATGAACTTCTCATCGGAATGTTCGAAAACGAAACGCCGATAAAACTTGGGTTCAGCCGGGAATTTGAACGGGACGGAATGTATAAGATTTCCGAAGTGAGCGTGGAAGGACTTCTTTAATTTTTTCAAAATCTTGAAAAAGTCTATAGACAAAACATATGTTTGTATGGTATAATTATAGTAATATAAGACAATTTGAAAGCAGGGATATAAATTGGATATAAAATACAAAAGAATATTGCTGAAGCTGAGCGGCGAAGCGCTTGCCGGCAAAAACAAGTTCGGGCTGGACTTTGATATGCTGCACACCATTGCGGTAGAGGTTAAAAAGACGGTTGAGCTTGGAGTAAGCGTCGGCATAGTCGTAGGCGGAGGGAACTTCTGGCGCGGAAGAAGCGGAGAAAATATGGATAGAACAAGGGCAGATCATATGGGCATGCTCGCAACCGTTATCAACGCTCTTGCGATTGCCGACTCACTTGAAGCGGTCGATGTTCCGGTGAGGGTTCAGACCGGTATTGAGATGAATAAGATTGCCGAACCTTACATAAGGGGCAAGGCTATCCGCCACCTTGAAAAAGGCAGAGTTGTGGTTTTTGCCTGCGGTACGGGCAACCCTTACTTTACAACAGATACCGGTGCGGCGCTCCGTGCGGTGGAAATTGACGCCGATGTTATCTTGCTCGCAAAGAATGTTGACGGCGTGTATGATTCCGACCCCAACCTCAACCCGAACGCCGTTAAGTATGACGAAATCAGCTTTACGGATGTTCTGAGCAAAGATCTGGGCGTTATAGATTCAACAGCGGCATCGCTTTGCCGCGATAACAACCTTCCGATTCTGGTATTCGGGCTGGATCAGCCGGAAAATATCGTTAAGGTTGTAAAAGGCGAAAAAATCGGTACAATTATTAAATAAAAGGAGATCAGGATTATGAAGAAAGAATATGAAGTGTATGATTCCAAAATGAATAAGACCATTTCGGCATTTGAAGGGAACCTCGATACGGTCAGAGTAGGCAGAGCAAGTGCGGCAGTGCTTAATAAAGTTACGGTGGATTATTATGGAGTTGCAACCCCGATTTCTCAGGTCGGCAGCATTTCAACCCCCGACCCCAAAACGCTTGTAATCCAGCCGTGGGACGCATCGGTACTTAAAGATATTGAAAAAGCAATTCTCAAATCCGATGTCGGAATTACGCCGAATAACGACGGCAAAATCATTCGTCTTTCGTTCCCGCCGCTTACGGAGGAACGCAGAAAAGAACTCGTTAAGCTCGTGCATAAATATGCGGAGGAAGCAAAAATTGCAATACGCTCTATAAGACGCGACGCAATGGAGGACTTTAAGGTTAAAAAGAAGAACAGCGAAATCACCGAGGACGATCTTAAAGGAGTGGAAAAGGATATTCAGACAATGACCGATGATTTCATTAAGGAAATCGACTCAATCTCCAAGGATAAGGAAAAGGAAGTTCTCGAAGTATAAAAATAAACTATATCGGCGTGCGGTTCGGGAAAAGCCGCACGCTGATTTTCAAGGATTTGATTATATTGTTTTTTTTCAAAAAGAGAAAACCCAAAATAAAAACGGATTCCAGTCGCATAATCCCTAAACATATAGGGATTATCATGGACGGCAACGGAAGATGGGCGAAACGCAGGGGGCTTCCGAAATCCGCAGGGCATAAAGCCGGGGCGGATGTTTTGAAGAGAATAGCGGAATACTGCGATGACCTCGGCGTTGAAGCAATCACGGCATATGCATTTTCCACGGAAAACTGGTCCAGACCTCAAAAAGAGGTAGACTATCTAATGAATCTGATGTACAGTTATCTTAAAGACGCACCAAACCTCCTCGCAGGTAAGAAGGCAAAAATAAAGGTTGTGGGGAATACAGCCGGGCTTTCGCAGAAAATCCGCAATGAGATTGTAAAGACCGAGGCAATGACGAAAAACAATACCGGGCTTTGGCTTAATCTTGCTGTAAACTACGGCGGCAGAGAAGAAATCACCCATGCAGCAAAGATTCTTGCGGAAAAGGCAAAACAGGGAGAAATAAATCCTGAGGATATTACAGAAAATACATTGTCGGAGCTTATGTATACCAATTTTGTGCCCGACCCGGATGTGATAATACGCCCCAGCGGAGAACTCAGGCTGAGCAATTTCATGCTGTGGCAGGCGGCATATTCGGAATTTTGGTTTTCAGATGTCTGCTGGCCCGATTTTTCCGAAAGAGATATTGACAGAATGATTGACGATTTTAACAAGCGTGACAGACGCTTCGGCGGAAGAAAGGATGAGGAATAAATGGCTGCAAGGCTTATTTCGGCGGCGGTAGGGATAGCCGTTTTGTTTGCGGTGGTGCTTTCGGGCAGCATGGAAGTGCTCACAATTGCAATTCTTATATGTGCTCTTCTTGGAATGTATGAGCTTTTTCATGCGTTCGGTTTTATAAAGCGTCCGCTCATGGTCGTCGGCGGAGTGATTATCACGGCTGCGCTTGTGCTCGAGGCGTATATTCCCGAAAAGTTCATATTATGTGCCTGCTTTGTATATGTTTTATTATTGGCGGTTCAGTTGCTTTCGGCACATAAGGAATTTAAGTTTTCGCAGATGGCAACTGCGGTTTTCTGCGCAATATATATTCCGCTCTCACTAATGACGATTTTAAAAGTGCGTGCGGAGGAATACGGTTTCTGGCTCATGTGGATTGCCCTCGGCGGCGCATGGATTACCGATAGCTTTGCATATTTTTCGGGAAGGCTTTTCGGCAAGCATAAGCTTTGCCCTCTCATCAGCCCGAAAAAGACGGTTGAGGGCTCGGTCGGAGGCTCGCTTTTCACAGTTATCGGCGGAATTGTTTACGGAATTATCCTTCATAACGCAAAAGGAATCCCCATTAACTTTGCGGCGCTCGCAGCTATCAGCCTTATTTGCGCAGGTGTGTCGCAAATCGGCGATTTAACGGCATCTGTTATAAAGCGCGAACATGGGATTAAAGATTACGGCAAAATCATGCCGGGGCACGGCGGCTTTATGGACCGCTTCGACAGTACCCTTTTTGTTGCGCCGGCGGTTTATATATTCAATATGATTTTTACTATTTTTGGGTGATAAGATATGACAAAATCAATTTCGATATTAGGCTCTACAGGCTCAATCGGAACACAAACGCTTAAAGTTGTCGATAACCTCGGCGGGATTTCCGTGCACGGTATGTCGGCGAATACAAATATCAGGCTTCTGGAGGAACAGGCGAGAAAATACTCCCCTGCCCTGTGCGTAATTTATGACGAAGACCTGTATCTTGACCTGAAAACACGGCTGTCCGACACATCGGTACGTGTTTCCTGCGGCATGGACGGACTTTTGGAGCTAGCGTCCGACGATTCTGATACGGTAATGGCGGCAATGGTCGGAAGTATCGGTCTGCGCCCGACTCTCGAGGCAATAAAAATGGGCAAAAAAATTGCTCTTGCCAATAAGGAAACACTTGTAACCGCAGGGCATATCGTTATGAGCGAAGCAAAGCGCTGCGGAGCCGAAATTCTGCCGGTTGACAGCGAGCACTCGGCGATATTTCAATGTCTTAAGGGCGAAAAGGAATTTAAAAAGATTCTTCTCACAGCGTCCGGAGGTCCGTTTTTCGGCAAAAAATATAAAGAGCTCAAAAATATCACAGCGGAGGAGGCTCTGCGCCACCCCAACTGGAATATGGGTGGAAAAATAACCATCGATTCTGCCACACTTATGAATAAAGGGCTTGAAGTGATTGAAGCAAAATGGCTTTTTTCGGCCGATGTATCACAAATTGAAATTGTCGTTCAGCGAGAAAGCATCATTCATTCTATGGTCGAGTTTGCCGACGGCGCCGTTATCGCGCAGCTCGGAACACCCGATATGGCAATCCCGATTCAGCTTGCGCTTACATACCCTAAGCGCCTTCCGTCCCCAGCAAAACCGATTGATTTCAGCAATTTAAAATCAATTTCATTTGCAAAACCGGACGAAAAAACATTTAAGTGTCTGTCGCTTGCGCTTTCTGCGGCAAAGTCCGGCGGAAGCCTTCCTGCGGTAATGAATGCGGCAAATGAAGAAATGGTGTATAAATTTTTGCACGGCGAGGTAAAATTTACAGATATAGCGGACGTTACGGAGCGCACCATGTCGGCTCACGAAAATATCCAAAACCCGTCGCTTGACGAGATTTTCGAGTGCGACGCATGGGCAAGAAATTTTGTAAAAGAGGTAATCTGAATGTTAACCTTAATTTCTGCAATCATTGTTTTCGGGCTTCTGATAGGTATTCATGAATTCGGTCACCTTGCGGCGGCAAAGGCGGTAGGCGTGACGGTTCATGAGTTTTCAATCGGAATGGGTCCCAAAATCTTTTCGTTTATAAAAGGCGGAACTAAGTATTCGCTGCGGCTGCTGCCTATAGGCGGATTCTGTAAAATGGAAGGCGAGGACGAAAATTCCGATAACCCGAATGCCCTGTGCAACAAAAGCGTGTGGGCAAGGCTTCTTGTTATGGTTTCCGGAGCGCTGATGAATATAATTCTCGGCTTTCTTATTTATGTTCTGATAAATTCATGCTATGTAAGCGATTTCAGGGTTAATACCGTCGGAAAGGTTCTCGAAAATTCCCCGGCATACGAGTGCGGAATCAAACCGGGCGATAAAATAATTTCGATAAACGGAAGTTCCGTTCATATAACGGCGGAAGCAAACTTTGCGGTATTTATAAACGGCACGGCGGAAAACGAAATTACGGTGAAAAGAAACGGTGAAAAACTCAAATTCAATGTTTCGCCCGCTATGTATATAGAAAATTATAAAGACGAAAACGGAAAAATCAGCGGCGGTTATTTTGCAGATGATACAACCCCCGGGGAAATCAAAAACAATTACGGACGGTATATTATAGGCTACGAATTTAAAAAAGCTTCAAAAAATCCGTTTAATGTAATCAAAAATGCATTTTTTTCGGCGGGTTATACGGTTAAAGTGGTGCTTTATTCCCTTAAAATGCTTATAACGGGGCAGGTAGGAATGAAAGATGTTTCGGGGCCGGTCGGAATCGTCAGCCAAATCGGGCAGTCGGCTGCCGCAGGGCTTGCAAGCCTTCTTTCGTTTACCGCCCTTATCACAATAAACCTCGGCGTTTTCAATCTGCTGCCGCTTCCGGCGCTTGACGGCGGACGGGTATTTTTCCTTATAATTGAACTTATCCGAAGAAAGCCCGTTCCGCCCGAGAAGGAAGGCATGGTTCATTTTGTGGGGCTGGCGCTTCTTATGATTCTTATTCTTGTCGTCACGGCAGGCGATATTTACAAGCTGATTAACGGATAGAGGGTGTAAACATAATGACAAAAAAGATAAATATCGGCGGCACCTTTGTAGGAGGAGGTGCTCCGGTTTCCATACAGTCGATGACAAATGTCAAAACCAAGGACATCGAAAAAACAGCGGAACAGATAAATGAACTTGCCGCAAACGGCTGCGAAATAATCCGCGTGGCGGTTCCGGATATGGAATCTGCCGTGGCAATCGATAAAATAAAAGACAGAATTTCAATTCCTCTTGTTGCGGATATACATTTTGACTATAAGCTTGCGCTCGAATGTATAAAGCGAGGAGCGGATAAAATCCGCATAAACCCCGGGAATATCGGTTCAAAAGAGCGTGTCCGCAAAGTTGCGGAAGCCGCCGGGGAGAAAGGAATTCCAATCCGAATCGGCGTAAACGGAGGCTCGCTTGAACCGCATATACTAAAAAAATACGGCAGACCGACCCCCGAAGGCATGGTTGACTCCGCATTATATCACATAAAGCTTTTGGAGGACTGCGGTTTTTACGATATTGCGGTTTCCCTCAAGGCTTCCGATGTAAAAACAACGGTTGAGGCTTACCGTATTATGAGCAAAAAATGCGATTATCCGCTGCATCTCGGCGTTACCGAAGCAGGTACGGTCTGGGGCGGCACAATACGCTCCGCAATGGGAATAGGCGCACTGTTGCTGGACGGCATAGGAGATACAATCCGCGTTTCTCTTACTGCGGACCCGGTTGAGGAAATCATAGCCGCAAAAGAAATTCTCCGCTCTGCGGGGCTGAGAGATAACGGCGTTCGTGTGGTTTCATGCCCGACATGCGCAAGATGCCAAATCAACATGATACCTATAGCCGAAAAAGTCACAAAAGCTGTTGAAAAATTCAAAAAGCCGATGAAGGTTGCGGTTATGGGCTGTGCGGTGAACGGTCCCGGCGAAGCGAAGGACGCAGATATAGGCGTTGCCGGAGGAAACGGCTGCGGACTTATATTCAAAAAAGGCGAGATTCTGCGGCGAGTACCTGAGGACAGGATTTTTGCCGAACTGATGCTTGAAATCGAAAAAATGCAGGAGTAATACATAATGAGAAATTTTTTAAAGCTTTTGCCCGGAATAGGCTTTCCGCCGGCTCTTGCAGAAGCCGAAATCAAACCCGAAAGCGAAATTGACCTTAATAAAAGAACGGTTCATATAATAATCGAAAGCGATGTTCTGACGGATTCCGATTTGGCAGATTTCTGCGAAAATGCTAAGAATGCGCTTGCGGCAAATGAATTTATTGTTGAAATAAGGAAGTCATTTCATAAAAATATGCAGTCGGAACAGGCAAAACTTGTTGAAGAGGCAATGAAGAACATTCCGGATGAATCAAAACCGAAGCCCGGCGATATAGTGTACGGAAACGGCATGAGGGGTGAACCGACACCGCTTATCGAACTCGGAAACGAATATGGACGGTATATTGTCGAAGGCGATATTTTCAAAGTAGATGAACACGAAACCAAACGCGGATGGATTATATACACAATCAGCATAACGGATCTTACATATTCCATAAACCTGAAGCTTATATTGTCAAAAGACGATAAGACCCCGAAACTCGCCGCAGCAATAAAAAAAGGTAACCGTATAAGAGTCAGGGGAAATCTTGAAGAGGATAGGTATTCTCACGAAGCGGTTATCCGTATCGAGTCCGTAATGCTGTGCGAAAAGCAGGTGCGAAAGGACGAATGTGAGGAAAAGCGAGTTGAGCTGCACTGCCATACCAAAATGAGTGCGCTTGACGGCTTTGCCGATGTAGGAGATGTAATAAAGCTTGCCGCATCATGGGGGCATAAGGCGATAGCTATAACCGACCACGGCGTGGTTCATGCCTTCCCGGACGCATATAAAACCGCAAAAAAATGCGGAATTAAAGTAATTCTGGGATGCGAGGGCTATATTGCAAACGATGAAGATATAAAAATAGTTAAAGGAGTTACCAATTCTTCTCTTGAAGACAAATTTGTGGTTTTTGACCTTGAAACGACCGGTCTCAGCGCAGAACGAGATGAGATTATAGAAATCGGTGCGGTAAAGGTAGAGAATGGCAAAATAACAGACCGTTTTTCCGAATTTGTTAATCCGCATATGCCAATTCCGGAAAAAATACAGAAACTCACCGGCATAAACGACGGAATGGTTGCCGATGCCGAAGGGATAGATGTTTTGCTGCCGAAATTTCTTGAATTTTCCGGCAACTGTGTTTTTGTTGCGCACAATGCGGACTTTGATATGTCGTTTGTCAAAGCAAAATGCAAGCGCCTCGGAATTGAACGAAGTTTTGTTTCGCTTGACACCCTGGAACTTTCAAGGGCGATGTTCCCGGAACTTTCAAAGCATAAACTCGATACGGTTGCAAAGCACCTCGGCGTCAGCTTGGAGAACCACCACCGCGCCTGTGATGACGCAGGCGCAACAGCGGAAATAATGGTAAAATGCCTTGATATTCTGAAAAAGGAAAAAGGAGTTGCAAAGGTAAACGAAATAAATCCGAAGTTTGCCGGAAGCACCGACTACAAAAAGCTTAAAACGCACCATATAGTTCTGCTTGTTAAAAATCTCACCGGGCTTCGCAATCTTTATGAACTTGTTTCGGAATCTCAGGTTAATTATTACTTCAAGCGCCCGAGAATGCTTAAAAGCATGATAAGGCGGCTTCGTAAAGGTCTGATTTTAGGAACGGCCTGCAATGCCGGCGAACTTTATGAAGCAATTCAAAACGGCAGACCTCAGGAGGAAATCGATGAGATTGCCCAGTTCTACGATTATTTTGAAATTCAGCCTCTCGGAAATAATGAATTTCTGGTTCGCGATGGAATTTTGCCCGACCGCAGTACGCTTATTGATATAAACAAAAAAATCATAGCTCTCGGCGAGAGGTTCGGGAAACCCGTAGTTGCAACCGGAGATGTTCATTTTTTAAATAAGGAGGACTCGGTTTACAGAGAAGTTCTCATGACGGTTCAGGGATTTTCGGATGCCGATTCCCAGGCTCCGCTGTACCTTCATTCCACACAGGAAATGCTTGATGAGTTTTCATATCTTGACCCCGAAACGGCTCATAAGATTGTTATTGAAAACCCGAATCTGATTGCGGAATCCGTTGAATCCGTAAGACCTGTTCCCGAAGGACAGTTTCCGCCGGTTATGGAGGGCGCACCCGAAGAACTTGAGCAGCGCTGCTATGAAAAAGCTAAAAGAATATACGGCGACCCGCTTCCCGAAATCGTTCAAAAAAGACTGGAGCGAGAGCTTGAACCTATAAAAAAACACGGCTTTGCGGTTATGTATATGATAGCCCAAAGACTTGTTGCGAAATCCAATTCAGACGGATACCTGGTTGGCTCGAGAGGTTCGGTCGGCTCATCGCTCGTTGCGTTCATGGCAGGAATAACCGAAGTAAATGCGCTTATTCCGCATTATGTCTGCCCAAAGTGTAAGCATAGCATATGGGTTGACGACGGGTCTTACAGTTCGGGCTGCGATATGCCAAATAAAGCCTGCCCGAAATGCGGAACGGAAATGAATAAGGATGGTCACGAAATTCCGTTTGAAACATTTCTCGGATTCAATGCCGATAAACAGCCGGATATTGACCTTAACTTTTCCGGTGATTATCAGCCTACGGCACATAAATATATTGAAGAACTTTTCGGTGAAGGGTTCGTTTTCAGGGCTGGAACAATCGGCGTTATTGCCGAAAAAACCGCATTCGGATATGTAAAAAAATATATGGATATTACTAAAAAACAGCTCAGTTCTGCCGAGGTTGACCGCCTCGTGTGCGGATGTACGGATGTTAAAAGAACAACCGGTCAGCACCCCGGGGGAATTATAGTTGTGCCGAGGGATAACTCCATTTATAATTTCTGCCCCATACAGCACCCGGCAGACGACAGAACATCGGATATTATAACCACACATTTTGATTATCATAAGATTGACGAAAACCTTTTGAAACTCGATATTCTCGGGCACGATGACCCGACGGTTATCCGTATGCTTGAAGACCTTACCGGGTTTGACGCAACAACCGTAAGACTTGACGACCCCGAAACGATGAGTCTTTTTACTTCTCCTGCGGCGCTCGGCGTTACAAAAGAGGAAATTGACAGCGAAACCGGCACATATGCTGTTCCGGAATTCGGAACAAAATTTGCCCGTCAGATGCTTGTGGATACAAAACCCACAACATTTGCCGAACTTTGCAGAATTTCGGGTCTTTCACACGGAACCGACGTTTGGGTAGGAAACGCCCAGGATCTTATCGTAAACGACGGCAAAACCCTTATGGAGGTTATCTGTACGCGTGACGATATCATGAGTTATCTTATCAGAATGGGCGTTCCGAATTTTGAATCGTTCAAGATAATGGAAGCAGTCAGAAAAGGAAAAGTCGCAAAAGGTGCGGAGCCAAAATGGCCGGAATACAAAGAACTTCTTCGCTCGCATAATGTACCGGACTGGTATATTGCGTCCTGTGAAAAAATCCAGTATATGT
This sequence comes from Clostridia bacterium, assembly GCA_034186235.1. Classification (GTDB taxonomy): domain Bacteria; phylum Bacillota; class Clostridia; order HGM11514; family HGM11514; genus CAKSKB01. Next base: position 24,721 of record JAXGBA010000142.1, read on the forward strand.
TTCCTAAGGCGCACGCAGTAGCATATGTCACAAGTGCGTTCCGCATTGCGTATTTCAAGGTGCACTACCCTATTGAATTTTACTGCACCTACTATACCGTCCGTGCAGACAACTTTAACTATGACCTTATGTGCGCCGGTGTTGATGAAGCACGCCGGAATATAATAGAATACAGCTCAAAGGGCAATGAGGCGACCGCAAAGGATAAAGATATTGTCACAATCCTTGAAGTCTGCGTTGAAATGTATTGCAGAGGCATTGAATTTTTGCCTATAAGCCTAACGGAATCCGACGCCGTTAAATTCATGAAAAAGGACGGAAAAATTCTTCCTCCGCTTAACGCAATTGACGGGCTCGGAATAAATGCTGCGAAGGCGATTGTCGAGGCACGGAATCAGGAAAGCTTTTTCTCGATTGAGGATTTGCAGGTAAGAGCAAAACTGAACAAAACCGTGGTTGAGAAAATGAGAGAAAAAGGAATACTTGACGGTATGGATGAATCCAGCCAGATGTCACTTTTTTAAACAGAAAATCGGATGCGTCAAAAAATTGCCGCATCCGATTAATTTTATTTTAAAATTTCGTTCATGTGTTTTCTGTATTCAAGCATATTCTTCCCATACTTTTCTTTGAATATTTTTCTGAAAAAGCTTTCGTTTTCATAGCCTATATTAATTATAATTTCATTTATCGGCATATCGGTTTCTTTAAGCAGCTTTGCCGCAATATCACATTTTTTCGATTGTATAACCTTCGACAGCGGCTCGCCGTATAGCTTCTTTACAATCGCTTGCGTGTAGGACTGCGAATAACCGAGAACTTTTGAAATTTCTTTTACCGATACGTTTTTATAATTTGTATTAATATACTTATTAATTTTGTCTTTCATAATACTGTTTGTGTTTTCTTTGAGATTGCCCATTTCCGATAAAACCGTGTCATAGAGCGGAATTGACGGTGCAGCCCCGTTTTTTGAAACGGAAAGCGCAGCAGCAGCCGATGCTATCCGAAGAGCATTTTTATAATTTTCCCCTTTTGACAGCATTGAAATAAAATACCCCGTAAAAGTATCGCCCGCCGCCGTGGTATCAACCGCTTTAACCTCAAATGAAGGCTGAAAAATTTTCTGACTCTCCCCGAAAAAAACACTTCCTTTCTTTCCGAGAGTAAGTACAACTCTGAGATTCGGATAATTTTCCGCAAAATATGAAAGAACATTTTCCGTGTTTTCGCATCCGGACAAAGTTTTTGCTTCACCTTCATTTAAGATAATATACGAAAGCATATTAAAATCAATATTTTTAAGATTATCGCTGCACGGAGACGGGTTCAGAAAAATCCTCATTCCCCTTTCGCTCGCTTTTTCAACTATATACTCAATATTGCTGATTTCGTTTTGCAAAAGAAGAAAATCTCCATTGCCGAATTTGCTGAGAACGGTTTCTATGTAATCTTTGGTAACCATTGCGTTCGACCCGGAATAAATAACAATTGAATTTTCCCCGTCGTCACTCACCTGAATAATTGCATGACCGTTTTTTTCATCAACATTTTTTATATATGAAATATCAACGCCGTTTTCTTCAAGCAAATTTACAAGCATTCCCCCGTCGGTACCGAAACAACCGGCATGATATATCTTTTCCCCGGCACGCGCAAGCGCAATCGACTGATTAAGTCCCTTCCCTCCCGGAAAAATATTCAAGCTTTTGCTTTTTACGGTTTCGCCTGCCGAAACAATGTGTTCAAGGGAATATACAAAATCAATGTTGCTCGAACCGAAATTTAAAATTTTCATTTTCTCACCTTCCCTTCATAATTATACCATAAAAGCTTCATTGTATAAAGGACGGTTATTTTTAATAAACAAACCGATTTCACTTTTTAAAAAATAATATTGTGCAGATACAGCACAATATTATTTTTATTATTATTATAAAATTTCGGGAGCTTCCTCGGTTTCGTTTTCATCAGGCTCTTCTTCCGCATGTTCTCCGACCGACATTGAAACAACGCTTACGCCCTCGTCAAACCTCATAAGTGTTACCCCCTGGGTACTCCTCTTAAACTTGCTTATGTCTGCGCATGACATTCTGATTATAACACCCTCGTTAGTGATAAGCATAACATCGTTATCATCGCGGACAGTCTTGATTCCGGCAAGCTTGCCGGTTTTTTCGGTAATTTTATAAGTTGAAATACCGATACCGCCTCTCGTCTGGTTTCTGTATTCATCAAAATCGGTGCGTTTACCGTAACCGTTTTCGGTGATACAAAGGAGGTCTGCACCGTCCTCAATTATCGCCATTCCGACAACATAGTCCCCGTCACGAAGCTTGATACCTCTTACACCCCTTGCGGTTCTGCCCATAGGTCTTGCGTCACGCTCGTTGAATTTAATAGACATGCCGTCGTGAGTTCCGAGAATAATATCGTCATCACCGCTTGTATATCTTACATCGATAAGCTCATCGCCGTCATCAAGGGCAATTGCATTAAGTCCGCCCTTGCGGAGAGAGCCGTACTGCACAAGCGGAGTCTTTTTAATAACGCCGTTCCTGGTTGCCATTGTAAGGTTGCCTTCATCAAATGACGAAACCGGAATCATCGCAGTAACCTTCTCCCCTTCCTCAATGGGAATAAGATTTACGATTGCCGTCCCCTTTGCATGCCTTCCGGCTTCGGGAATCTGATAACCCTTAAGATGATACATTCTGCCCCTGTCTGTAAAGAACAGAATGTAGTTATGAGTGTGGGTTACCATAAGTTTTTCAACAAAATCTTCTTCACGGGTTGAAAGCGCAGATATACCTTTTCCTCCCCTTTTCTGGCTCTTGTAGGTGTCCGAAACAAGCCTTTTAACATATCCGAAATGTGTTAAAGTTATGACACTTTCATCATTTGGGATAAGATCCTCGTCTTCAATATCATCAACAGCGCCTTCTATGGAGGTGAGCCTTTCGTCACCGTATTTGTCCCTTATTTCGATAAGTTCCTTTTCAATCTGTTCCATAAGCTTGTCATGGTCAGAAAGAAGAAGTCTGTATTCATTGCAGCGTGCAACAAGTTCATTGTATTCGTCCTCAATTTTCTCACCGTTCAGTTTCTGCAGCTGAGCGAGGCGCATATCAAGAACACTCTGTGCCTGAATATCAGACATCGAGAAACGCTCCATAAGCCTTTCTTTAGCGTCATCATATGAATTTCTGATTGTGTTGATAACCTCATCGATATTTGCAAGCGCAATTCTTAAACCTTCAAGGATATGCATTCTTGCTTCTGCTTTTTTGAGGTCAAATTCGGTTCTTCTAGTAACGATTTCTTCCTGGAACGATATAAAGTTCGCAAGAATTTCTTTAAGCCCCATGGTTTTCGGCTTGCCGTTGTCTATTGCAAGCATATTTATCGAAAAACTATCCTGAAGCCTTGTGAACTTGAACAACTTATTGAGAACAACCTGCGGATTTGCATCCCTCTTTACCGAAATTTCAACCCTGATGCCCACACGGTCAGAGGAATGGTCATCAATATCCGAAATACCTTCTATTCTCTTATCTTTTGCAAGTTCCGCAATAGATTCGACAAGCATTTTCTTGTTAACCTGGTAAGGAAGTTCCGTGACTATAATGGATGAGGTACCGTCCTTGTGTTCTTCAATTTCGGTCTTTGCGCGAACTATAACCTTGCCCTTGCCGGTTTCGTAAGCAGCTTTCACGCCGCTTCTTCCCATGATTGAAGCCCTTGTCGGAAAATCCGGAGCCTTAATATATTGCATAAGCTCGTCAACCGTAATATTGGGATTGTCAATCTGTGCAATTACACCGTTTAATACTTCTGTTAAATTATGCGGCGGAATATTTGTAGCCATACCTACCGCTATACCGGAGCTGCCGTTTATAAGAAGCGTAGGTATTCTTGTCGGGAGAACCACCGGCTCCACCCTTTTTTCATCGAAATTCGGGGCGAAATCGACGGTATTTTTCTCAATATTTTCAAGCATCACATTTGCAAGCTTGCTCATTCTTGCTTCAGTGTATCGGTAAGCAGCGGCACCGTCACCGTCGACCGAGCCGAAGTTTCCGTGACCGTCAATCAGCGGATATCTCATAGAGAAATCCTGCGCAAGCCTTACCATCGCATCGTAAACCGAAGCGTCACCGTGCGGATGATACCTGCCGATTACATTACCAACCGTTGTAGCCGATTTGAAAAACGGCTTGTCGTATGTAAGATGTTCCTCGTGCATTGAATAAAGAATCCTTCTGTGAACAGGCTTAAGCCCGTCCCTAACATCAGGGAGAGCACGGCTCACAATAACGCTCATCGCATAATCGATAAACGCTTCTCTCATTCTTTTTTCAATGTCGATATTCAATATGGTTTGTGTTTCGAGATGTTCCTCAAAGTGAGAATCCTCGTACTTTTTATTTTTAGCCATCCGTTAAATCTCCTTTTGGCGTGTTATATATCAAGATTTGTTACATACTGGGCATTTTCTTCGATAAACTGCCTTCTCGGCTCAACATCATCACCCATAAGAACGCTGAATATCTTGTCCGCAGCTGCAGCATCGTCCATTGTAACCTTAAGCAGAATTCTGTTTTTTGGGTCCATGGTGGTTTCCCAAAGTTCTTCGGGATTCATTTCGCCAAGACCTTTGTAACGGCTGATTTCAACCTTTGCATTCATATCGCTGCCTTTAAATTCTTCGCTTATCCTGTCCCTTTCCTCATCCGAAAAAGCAACCGCAGTCTTTTTTCCTCTTGAAAGCTTATAAAGCGGCGGTTTTGCAAGATAAACATGCCCCTGCTCGATTAAAGGTTCCATAAATCTGAAGAAGAATGTCAGAAGGAGCGTCTGAATGTGTGCACCGTCGACATCGGCATCCGCCATTATAACAATTTTGTCGTATCTGAGTTTTTCTATGTTAAATTCGTCTGCGATGCCGGTTCCTAACGCCTGAATTACTGGCATCAATTTTTCGTTGCCGTAAACCTTGTCCGCTCTTGCCTTTTCAACATTGAGCATTTTACCCCAAAGCGGAAGAATTGCCTGATATTTGCTGTCACGCCCGTTTTTGGCGGAGCCTCCGGCAGAATCACCCTCGACTATATAAATCTCGGTTTTTGATGGGTCTTTTACAATACAGTCGGTAAGCTTACCGGGGAGCGAGCTTGAACCAAGCCCTGTTTTTCTTGTAGCTTCTCTTGCTTTTCTTGCAGCAATCCTTGCACGCGAAGCGTTGAGAGCCTTTTCAACAATGGCCTTCCCAGCCGCCGGATTTTCTTCAAGATAATCCGCAAGCTTTTCTTTTAGCATGTTCTCAACAAGCCCGCGCATTTCGGAGTTGCCGAGTTTTGTTTTCGTCTGTCCTTCAAACTGCGGTTCTTCAAGCTTTACGGAAATAACCGCAATAAGACCTTCCCTCACATCATCGCCCGTAAGTTCTTCGTTGTCTTTAAGAATTTTGAACTTTCTCGCATATTCCACCAAAACCTTGGTGAGCGCCGCTTTAAATCCGGTTACATGCGTTCCGCCCTCGGTTGTGGAAATGTTGTTTGCAAAGCTTTCGTTAATTTCATCGTAACCGCTGTTCCACTGCAGAGCCACCTCGGCAACGCTGCCGTCCTTCTCGCCGGAAACATAAATTACTTCTTCATTTATACATTCAAGGCTTTCTTTCTTTGCCTTTTTCTCGTTGAAAATAAAAGAAACAAAGTTCTTTATACCGCCTTCGTAGTGAAGTACTTCCTGTTTAGGTTCTTCGCCGCGGTCATCCGTAAATATAATTTTCAGCCCGCCGTTAAGAAACGCCTGCTCACGAAGCCTTTTAAGAAGCGTATCGTATTCGTAAACGGTTTCTTCAAATATTTCGCCATCTGCCCAGAAAGTAATTTCGGTACCGGTTTCGCTGCATGTGCCTATTTTGTGCACTTCCCCGTCCGGAACTCCCCTCTTATAACTTTGAAACCATATATTCTCGCCGTCTTTAACCTTTACTTCAAGATGTGTTGACAGCGCATTTACAACAGACGCACCAACCCCGTGCAGACCTCCGGATACCTTGTATCCGCCTCCGCCGAACTTACCGCCGGCATGGAGAACGGTGAAAACAACATCGATTGTTGAAATTCCCATTTTAGGATGGATTCCATGAGGTATGCCTCGTCCGTTGTCCTTAACAGTTACGGAATTATCCTTATTAAGAG
>JAXGBA010000143.1:0-27780 GCA_034186235.1 Clostridia bacterium
AATGCAAATTCATTGTTTTCAACAAGAACTGCAAAACAAAAAATACACTTTAATTTTCCCATTAAAAATAAATTAATGATTTTTTGCTTGCGGTTGACCGACTTTTTCGACAGTCTGAAGGAGCATCTGCAAATCATTTTGCAGATGCTCCTATTTTTTCGCCATATTTAACCGGTGTTTCAATATCTTTTTTTGAATTTTCAATTATATCCGGTCTTATTTCGGCGGCTCCTTTTTTCAAAAGCAGAACAATGGTTGAACCGCCGAATTCAAACATTCCTTTTTCTTCGCCGCGGCTGAATTTTCCGTTTATTATTCGGTTTGAAATTTTGCCTACCATGAGTGCCCCGACTTCAATCTGGTACACATCGCCGAAATTATCTGTATGCAGTACCGTTACTTCCCTTGAGTTTCTCGCGAAAACTTTGTATTCCTCGGAAATCGGCATAACGGTATGAAATACGCCTTTGATTTTTTTTGTTTTGCCGATATTTCCCGAATCTATAAAGCAGTACCTGTGGTAATTGTGAACCGCAAGGCGGAATACAAGGCACTTGCCGCCGCTGCAGTCATCTGCATTTTCACCTATCAGTTCTGCTGCTGTGTACACGGAATTTTTAATGCGAAACCGTGAGTTTTCATTTATATCATAAACCGTCAGAGCGGAATCGCACGGGCTTATGAGAGAAGCGGGGGATGTATCAAGCGGTCTTTTCCCGGGGAGAATTGTTCTTGTGAAAAAATCGTTAAACGAACTGTATTTTCTTTCCTCATAGTCGGACATATCGATGTGGTTGTTTTTAATAAACCGATTTACATACACCGCCGATAAGCGCGTACTTAAAACCAATCCGCCCAATTTAGTTATAGGCGGCTGCACAAGCGGTTTTAATATAATTCTGCCGGGAATTTTTTTGTATAAAATATTATTAATTTTTTCCATTATATTTTACTTCCGTATTTAATAAGGCTTAAAAATACCACAAGTCCTATAAATACCAAAACGACTTTGCCGAGCTTTGCGGGCTTTCTTATTGGGATATTAATAATAAATCCGAATCCGAGCATGAGCATAACTATTGCCATCATGATATTGCTGTTGACAAGCCCCGTCATAACATCAATCAGCTTAAACATCGGCACAACCAGCGCAGATGTTGTAATAGGAACGCCCCTGAAGCCGCATGAAGTCGTGTTATTATCCTTATTAACTTCCTCAAGAACATTATAATACCCCAGCCTTATAACGCCTGCGAGAACATAAAAGCAGAGTATGGATATTCCGATTACGCCGAGTTCTTTTACGCCTGCGCAGTATGCAAGCACGGCAGGTGCAACGCCGAAGCACACAAGGTCACACAGAGAATCAATCTGAACGCCGAAACTCTTTGCATATTTGTCACGCTTGACCTTTCTTGCAATAGAACCGTCAAACATATCGCATATACCCGAAATCATAAGGCAGATAAGCGCAGCTTTGATATTTCCGCCGAAGGACTGGAATATCCCTATAACCGAAAATATCAGCCCGACATATGTTAAAATAACGGAAGGGTTGTAATAACCTACCATTTTCATTCGCTCCTAACAATTATTCTATTTATATAATAACACACATTCCGGAATTTTGCAAGCATAAAAACATTTTTTTATAAAACATATTGAAAAATGCACCTTGTTTGTGTTAAAATAAAATCATAAAACATTCACGCAGTGTTCACTTTTTACCTTTACAATTTAGATGGAGGTGCTTTTATGTACAGCATACTTGTTGTTGATGATGAAACGCAGATTCGCAGACTTATCAGAAAATATGCCGAGTTTGAAGGCTTTGAGGTTTTTGAAGCTGAAAACGGTATGCAGGCGGTTGATATGTGCCGTGAAAATGATTACGATATAGTTATAATGGATGTGATGATGCCGGAACTTGACGGATTTTCGGCCTGCACGGAAATAAGAAAGTTCAGCTCGGTTCCTATGATTATGCTTTCGGCGAGGGGCGAGGAGTATGACAGGATTCACGGCTTTGAAAGCGGAGTCGACGATTATGTGGTCAAGCCGTTTTCGCCGCGTGAACTGATGATGAGGGTTAATGCAATAATTAAGAGATACGGCGGAAAGGAAGGCGGAAGCGACCTTCCGGATCACGAAACATTTACAATTGGAAAACTGACGGTCGATTTTACCGGAAGGCTTGTATATATTGACGGTGAAAAAGTCAATCTTTCTCCTAAGGAATATGACCTTCTTTTCTATCTTGTCAAGAACCGCAACATTGCGCTTACAAGGGAAAAACTTATAACAAATGTCTGGGGTTATGATTTTTACGGCGATGACAGAACTCTTGACACGCACATAAAGCTTCTTCGCAAAAGCCTTGGAGAGTGCAGCGACTATATAGTTACCCTGAGAGGAGTTGGATACAGATTTGAAACAGCATAAAAGACTGTCGCTTCCGGTAAACAAGCTTGTTTTTTTGTATCTTGTCGGATTTGTACTGATTCTTATAGTAATACTCTGGCTGGTTCAGATTGTTTTTCTCGATGATATTTACAAGGAAATCAAGGAAACCGAAATCAAAAAGATTTCAGAAGCCGTTGCCGTGAATTTTAAAAATCCGGACATACAGAATATACTTGATTATTCCCAAAGCCAGCGGGATGTTTCGATTTCCGCAATAGATTCGGGAGGAAGAGTTGTGATGTCAAATGTCAACTTCCCAAATGATATTCTGACTTCAAGCATAAACCCCGATACATACGCGAGGCTTTACAGCGAAGCCGAAAAACAAGACGGTGCGACATATTATATTGACGATTCAATGATTCACAGTTATAATACCGTGGACAGAATAGCAAAGGATAATCCCGTTATGAAAAGGCGGAAAATGTCAGCTCTTGTGTACACAAGAGCTGTAACTGATGCGAGCGGCCGAAGGCTTTTGCTGCTTTCCTACAGCTTTATCTCCCCTATCAATTCGACGGTCAGCACTCTTAAACATGAGTTTTTGTTTATAACGGTTCTGCTTATCCTTCTCTCGGCACTTATGGCTATTATTATTGCTAAGAAGGTTACGGCACCGATTTCTGATATAAATAAGTCGGCGAAGGTTCTTGCGACGGGTAATTACGAAACCGTGTTTGACGGCAGCGGTTTCAAAGAAATAGAAGAGCTTTCGGAAACGCTTAATCAAGCGACCGTTCAGCTTTCAAAGGTGGACAGGGTAAGCCGTGAGCTTATTGCGAATGTGTCCCACGACATCAGAACGCCGCTTACGATGATAACGGGATATGCTGAGGTTATGCGTGATATTCCGGGTGAATATACTCCCGAAAATGTTCAGATTATTATTGATGAAAGCAAAAGACTTACAAATCTTGTGAACGATGTCATGAATGTTTCAAATCTTACAGCAGGGGAGCTTCCGGTTTCCTGTTCAAAGGTTTGTATAACAAAAACTATTACCGGAATTATAGATCGTTATAAAAAGCTCTGCGAACAGCAGCATTATATTATTGAGTTTGAACATTCCGGCAAAATTGATGTTATCGCTGATGAAGGCAAGATTTCGCAGGTTATATACAATCTTATCAATAATGCCATTCATTACTGCGGCAAGGATAAAAAAATCATTATCAGGCAGACAATAGGTGCCGATGATGTCAGAATTGATGTAATCGACAACGGAGTCGGCATAAGCAAAGAAGATTTGCCGTATATCTGGGACAGATACTTTAAGTCCAAGCAAATCCATAAACGTGCAGTTGTAGGAACTGGTCTCGGGCTTTCTATTGTTAAAAATATTCTCGAACTGCACGGTTGCCGCTACGGCGTCGAAAGCAGCGAGGGCGAAGGCTCTGATTTCTGGTTCGTGCTTAAGCAATATTGATAAATTCCTAAAATTGTTTGATTTGACTATTGACGAACCGCTTGTTTTATGGTAAAATATTAATAATAAAATGTTCAGGGGTGATATGTTTGACATTCGTTTTGAAAAACGCTTGGGTTTATACGGACGATGTTTTTAAAAAACTCGATGTGTTGATTAAAGACGGTATAATTGTTGAAATTTCTCCTTTCTGTACGGGCAATTCGGTTTTTGATTTTAATAATTGTTATATTTTCCCCGGTTTCGCAGATGTTCATGTTCATCTGCGTGAGCCGGGTTTTTCTTATAAGGAGACAATCAAAACCGGCACAAGGGCCTGCGCCGCAGGAGGGTATACTCATGTTTTGACAATGCCGAATTTGAATCCGGTTCCGGATTCGTATGAGAATTTAAAGGTTCAGCTCGATATAATCAAACGTGACGCATGCATAAGCGTTTTGCCGTTTGCCTCGATAACAAAAGGTGAAAAAGGTGAGGAACTTTCGGATTTTGAAAGGCTTGCGCCGTACTGTGCCGGTTTTTCCGATGACGGCCGGGGAGTGCAAAACGAACATATTATGCTTGAAGCGATGAAACGGGCGAAAAAACTCAATAAAATAATTTCCGCCCACTGTGAAGATAATTCGCTTCTTTTCGGGGGATATATTCATGACGGTTTATACGCAAGGGAACACGGTCATAAGGGGATTTCATCCGAGAGCGAGTGGAGGCAGATTGAGCGCGATATAGCTTTGGCCGAGAAAACGGGCTGCAAATATCATGCCTGTCATATTTCGTGCCGCAAAAGCGTTGAAATTATAAGACGCGCAAAAAGCAGGGGTGTTGATGTGACATGCGAAACGGCTCCGCATTATCTTGTACTTAACGATTCGCAGCTTGAAGAGGACGGCAGATTCAAAATGAACCCTCCGATAAGAAGCGAGAGCGACCGTCTTGCTCTTATCGAAGGTATAAAAGACGGTACTCTGGACATGATAGCAACAGACCATGCACCGCATTCTGCGGAGGAAAAATCTAAAGGACTTGCCAAAAGCCTTATGGGGATAACCGGTATAGAAACGGCTTTTCCGATTCTGTATACGGAACTTGTTCGCAAAAATATTATAACACTTGAAAAACTGATTGAACTTTTGAATATAAATCCGTTGAAACGCTTCAGCGCAGGCGGTGAGCTGAAAGTGGGAAAGCCTGCAAATCTTACAGTTTTCAATCTTGATGAACAATATAAAATCGATTCGTCCGGATTTCTCTCGCTGGGAAAGGCAACGCCGTTTGACGGGCGGGAAGTTTTCGGAAGATGTCTTTTGACTGTGGCGGACGGAAATATTGCGTGGAGGTATACTAAATGAATCAGGTTATGCTTGAGATTAAAAGCAATCACAGAATTGCTGAAAGAACATTTGAAATGAAACTTGCCGGGGATATTTCGGAGATTTCATATCCGGGTCAGTTTGTGAATTTCAAATTGGAAGGCTTTTTTTTGAGACGGCCGATTTCGGTCTGTGATTTTGATGGCGATAATCTTACGGTTATCTATAAGGTTGTGGGTAACGGAACCGAAAAGATGAGCACGATGAAGCCCGGTGAAAAAATTGACACTCTTGTGGGGCTGGGAAACGGCTACAGGGTTGAAAATGCCGGTGAAAAGCCGCTGCTTGTAGGCGGAGGAGTTGGTGTTCCGCCGCTTTATGCTCTGGCAAAACAGCTTAAAAATCCTACGGTTGTCATGGGTTTCAACACCGCCGATGAGATTTTTTATAAAGAAGAATTTGAAAAAATCGGGGCGAAGGTTTTTGTTTCCACTGCCGACGGGAGCGTCGGAACGCACGGTTTTGTCACCGATGTTATAAAAACTCTCGGTGGATTTACCCATGTGTATGCCTGCGGCCCGGAGCCTATGCTGAAGGCGGTTTACGATATATGTCCGTGCGGTGGCGAGTTCAGCTTTGAACAAAGAATGGGCTGCGGCTTCGGTGCGTGCATGGGGTGTTCGTGCAAAACAAAATACGGCAGTAAAAGGATATGCAAAGACGGCCCAGTGCTTTCAAAGGAGGAAATAATATGGTAGATTTGAGCGTGAATTTAAGCGGTATCGGGCTTTCAAACCCGATAATTCCGGCAAGCGGCACTTTCGGCTACGGATATGAGTTTGCACAGCTTTATGATATAAATATCCTCGGCAGCATTGCATTTAAGGGGACGACAAAGGAACCGAGATTCGGCAATCTTACTCCGAGAATTGCGGAGTGCCGTGAGGGAATTATCAATTCCGTGGGGCTTCAGAATCCGGGAATTGAAAAGGTGATTTCTGAGGAACTTCCGAAGCTGTCACTTTTCTACAAAAAACCGGTTATAGCTAACATAAGCGGTTTTTCGATTGATGAATACAAATATTGCTGCGAGAAGATAAACGCTGAAAAGCAGGTCGGGATTATCGAGGTTAACATAAGCTGTCCCAATGTCCATAACGGGGGGATGAGCTTCGGTATGCAGCCGGACGCGGCATATGAGGTCACGAAGGCTGTCAAGTCGGTGACGGACAAGCCGATATATATGAAATTGAGCCCGAATGTGACAGACATAACCGAAATTGCGGCAGCCTGCGAAGAAGGCGGAGCGGACGGGATTTCGCTTATCAACACCCTTATGGGTATGAGGATAGATATTAAGACGAGAAAACCCGTTATTAAGAATAAAATCGGCGGATTTTCGGGTTCTGCAGTTTTCCCGGTTGCTCTTAAAATGGTGTATCAGGTTTTTGAAACGGTTGATATTCCGATTATAGGCATCGGCGGAATAACTTCGGCGGAGGATGTAATAGAAATGATGCTTGCAGGCGCTTCGGCGGTTGAAATCGGTGCCGAAAACCTTGTTAATCCTTATTGTTGCAAGGAAATAATTGAAAAGCTGCCGCAGGTTATGCAAAAGCTGAATATTAATAAACTTAGTGATATTATAGGAGGTGCCCACTGATGGGAAAGGATGTTATAATTGCCTGTGATTTTTCGGACAGAAAAGAAACGCTTGAATTTTTGGATAAGTTCCGGGGCAGAAAGCCGTTTGTGAAAATCGGCATGGAACTGTTTTATTCGGCAGGTCCCGAGATTGTCAGTGAAATTAAGGGGAGAGGTCATAAAATTTTTCTTGACCTCAAGCTTTGCGATATTCCGAATACCGTCAGAAAGTCAATGGCGGTGCTCTCAAAGCTTGATGTTGATATGTGCAATCTTCATGCGTTTGGCACAAAGGCAATGATGGAGGCGGCGCTTGAAGGTCTGATAAGAGATGACGGTTCAAGACCGATTTTAATTGCCGTAACCCAGCTTACCTCCACAAGCGAGGAGCGCATGAAAGACGAACTTCTGATAAATGAGCCGATCGACAAAGTGGTTATGCATTATGCAAAAAATGCGGCCGACTGCGGACTTGACGGGGTTGTGTGTTCACCTCTCGAAGCGGCAAAGGTAAAGTCGGTATGCGGACAAAAATTCCTTACCGTTACGCCCGGTATACGCTTTGCAGATGGTGAAGTCGGCGACCAGGTGAGGGTTACAACCCCCGAAAAAGCAAAGGAAATCGGTTCCGATTACATAGTTGTGGGAAGACCCGTAACCGCTTCCGCTGACCCGGTTGCGGCTTACGAAAGATGTCTTAAAGAGTTTTTGGATTAAGGAGCGTACGAATATGAAGAATTTGATTTCAAAGGATTTACTGTCTATAGGGGCAGTGTTTTTAAGACCTGAAAACCCTTTTACCTGGGCGAGCGGAATCAAAAGTCCGGTTTACTGCGATAACCGACTTACCCTTACTGCGCCGAAGGTGCGTGACGATATTGAAAACGGCCTTGCAGAGCTTATAAAAGAAAATTATCCCGAAGCCGAGGTACTTATGGGGACAAGCACGGCAGGAATCGCCCATGCAGCGATAGTAGGGCATATTATGAAGCTGCCTATGGGCTATGTGCGCTCGGGCGCAAAGGATCACGGCAGGGGTAACCGCATAGAGGGCAAGCTTGAAAAAGGGCAGAAGGTTGTTGTGATTGAGGATCTTATTTCAACCGGGGGGAGCGTAATCGAGGTTGTGGAAGCGCTCAGGGACGCCGGAGCGGAGGTTCTGGGCATTGTCAGCATCTATACCTATGGCATGAAAAAAGGACTTGAAAGACTTGCCGCAGCGAATGTTAAAAATATCAGCCTTACGGATTTTGACACTACGGTTGAGGTGGCGGCGGAAACGGGCTACATTAAGCCGGAGGATAAAGAAAGACTTATCCGATTCAGAAACAACCCTTCCGACGAAAGCTGGATAGGAGGTACGGAATGAAAAATCTTATAAGTATTGAGGATTTAACGGTCGGGGAAATTGAAGGACTTTTGAAAACCGCCGATGACATTATGAATAATCCCGATAAATACATAGAAAAATGCCGCAATAAAAAGCTTGCAACGCTCTTTTTTGAGCCCTCGACAAGAACAAGACTGAGTTTTGAGGCAGCAATGTATGAGCTTGGCGGAAATGTTGTAAGCGTTGCATCCGCCGACAGCAGTTCGGCTTCAAAAGGGGAAAGCGTTTCTGACACCGTTCGTGTGGTGAGCTGTTATGCGGATATTATCGCAATGCGTCACCCAAAAGAGGGAGCGCCGCTTATTGCATCGATGAAGTCGGGGGTTCCGATTATAAATGCGGGTGACGGAGGTCACAATCACCCGACCCAAACCCTTGCGGATATTATGACGATTTACAAGGAAAAAGGCAGACTTGGCAATCTCACAATCGGGCTTTGTGGTGACCTTAAGTTCGGCAGAACCGTTCATTCGCTTATTCAGGCGATGTCAAGATACGGGAATAACCGCTTTGTGCTTGTTTCGCCGAGCGAACTTAAAGTGCCGGACTACATTAAAAATGATTATCTTACGGAAAGCAACTCATTTGAAACCGAAAATCTCGATGAGGTTATGCCGGAACTCGATATTCTTTATATGACGAGAGTTCAGCGAGAGAGATTTTTCAACGAGGCGGACTATATAAGGCTTAAAGACAGCTTTATTCTGACGCCGGAGAAACTGGAAAATGCAAAGCCCGATTTGGCAGTTCTTCATCCGCTGCCGAGAGTGAACGAGATTTCGGTGAGAGTTGACGATGACCCGAGAGCATGCTATTTCAAGCAGGTGCTTTATGGAAAATTCATGCGCATGGCGCTGATTCTTGCGCTTCTGGAGGTTAAATAATGACTGTAGATACGATAAAAAACGGTATTGTTCTTGATCACATAACAGCCGGGAGGGGTATGGAAATTTATAAGTTTTTAAACCTCGAAGCTTTGGGCTGCACGGTTGCGCTGCTTCAGAATGTGCCGAGCGGTCTGCTTGGGCGAAAGGATATTATAAAGATAGATACCGAGCTTGATTTTGATATCGATATGCTTGGCTACATAGACCCGGGTGCTACGGTAAATATCGTAAAGAACGGCAAGGTTACGGAGAAAAAGCACCTGGAGCTTCCCGGAAAAATTGTGAATGTTCTGAGGTGCAGAAACCCGAGGTGCATAACAACCACGGAGCAGGGCATTGACCATATTTTCAAATTGACCGACAAAAGCAGCGGCACATACAGGTGCATATACTGCGAATCAAAAGCAAAAAAAGAGAATATATTTATTTGAAAGCATTGATTTTTTCAGCGTACTGTGATATACTTATCAATGCAATATGTTTTTGAGGAGGATTTATATGAAAAAAACATTATTTACAGGTGCCGGTACGGCTCTTGTTACGCCGATGAACGAAAAGGGCGTGGATTTTGATGCGTACGGCAAAATTATCGATTTTCAGATAGAAAACGGCGCTGACGCACTTATCGTGTGCGCAACAACCGGCGAAGCACCTACGCTTGATGATGACGAGCATCTTGAAGCAATTTCATATGCGGTTGACAGGGTGAAAAAGAGAATCCCGGTTATTGCGGGAACCGGCAGCAATAATACCGCTCATGCAATCATGATGAATGAAGAAGCCGAAAAAAGAGGAGCTGACGGGCTTTTATGGGTTTCCCCCTATTACAACAAGGCGACGCAGAAAGGGCTCTTGCTACATTATAAAGCACTTGCGGCATCGACCTCTCTGCCGGCGATTATTTATAATGTTCCGTCAAGAACAGGCGTTAATATTAAACCCGAAACAATCGAGGAACTTTCGTATATAGAGAACATCTGCGGCGTTAAAGAAGCGTCGGGCGATGTTTCGGTTGCAGTTGATATTTTAAGACGCTGCGGCGACAGAATAGATGTGTATTCCGGAAATGACGATATAATCGTTCCGCTCATGAGTATAGGTGCAAAGGGCGTTATATCCGTAATTTCCAATGTTATGCCGAAAGAAACGCACGATATGTGCAAACTGTGCTTCGACGGTGATTTCAAAGCGGCTGCTCAAAAGCAGATGGAATATTTTCCGTTTATAAAGGCTCTTTTCTGCGAGGTAAATCCCATTCCGATAAAGACGGCAATGAACCTTATGGGGCTTAATGCGGGAAAACTGAGACTTCCTCTTTGCGAGATGAGCGAGGCGAATCTTGAGCTTTTGAAATCCGAAATGAAGAAACTTTCCCTTATCTGAACGGAGGCTTATAATGACAAAAGAAAATAAAGCAGCAGACTTTTTATGGATGAATCTCGGTGTGCTGCTGCTTTCTATCGGTGTGTACTTCTTTAAAATTCCGAACGGCTTTTCGCCCGGAGGGGTGAGCGGTATCGGGACGATTTTGGGTAAAATTACGCCGAATGTGTCCGCTTCCGTGTGGATTATGATAATCAATATCCTTCTGCTGTTTGTCGGATTCTTCGTTTTGGGAAAAGGCACCGGCGGCAAAACGGTTTACTGCAGCATTATGTTTTCGCTGCTTACGTTGCTTTTTGAAAAGTTCATTCCGCTTTCGCATCCTCTCAGCAATCAGCCATTTCTGGAACTTTGCTATGCAATGCTTCTTACGGCTTTCGGCTCTGCACTGATGTTTGACAAGGGTGCATCGTCGGGCGGTACGGATATAGTTGCGCTTATCTTGAAAAAATATACAAGTATAAATGTAGGGAAGGCGCTGCTTGCGGTCGACTCGTTAATTGCGGTAAGCTCATTTTTTGTATTTGATATACAAACCGGTCTTTTTTCACTTCTCGGGCTTTTCGCCAAAGCGTTTTTGGTTGACAGCATTATAGAAAGCATCAACAGCTTTAAGTATTTTGTTGTTATAACCGAAAAAGGCGATGAGGTGTCTGAATATATAATAAAAACGCTTCATCACGGCGTAACCGTCAATGAAGCGGAGGGTGCATTTACTCATTCCAAAAAATATATGATTCATACCGTTTGCAGAAGAATTGAAGCAATCCGTTTGAAAAAAGAAATCAAGAAAATCGATGAACACGCATTTGTTATTATCACAACCACAAGCGAAATTGTCGGCAGAGGCTTCAGGAGCGTTTAGAAAAACATTCTGATTGCTCCCAAAGCCATAAGTGCGCCGAATATTTTCGTTATATATTTTGGTTTAAGCTTTTTTAAAAGAACGGCTCCCGTGAACCCTCCGAGAATCCCTCCTATGCTTGTAAAAACTGCGGGCATAAGGGGGATTTTTCCGTGCATCAGGTAAATTATAATGCTTACGGCGGACAGGGGGAGTATAACCATGATTGCGGTTGCGTGGGCAGTTTTGGTATCACACCCGAACATCTTTTTTAAAAGAAGAACGGCCGCAACGCCGCCGCCCGAACCGAAAAATCCGTTCAGACTTCCGGTGATTGCGCCTGCCGCACAGTATTTTATCCATTTATTTTTCATTGCTTTGCTCCTTGGAAAAAATCTGATATATACCGGTTATGAACAGGAATACAGCGAAGATTTTGCGGAGTATTTCGGATTTCAGCGTTACGGAAAGCCGGCTTGCCGCAATTGCCCACGGCAGTGAGAATAATACGAGTTTCAGAGCGTATGGAAACTTGATTTTCTTGTTTCTGATATGGATAACAAGCGCTGCAGCAGCAGTCGGCAGAAAATACAGCAGGTTAATGCCTTGTGCTTCGTGCTGACCGAGAGATGTGAAAATCGCAAGCAGCGGTATCAGAATAACTCCGCCGCCAATTCCCATGCCGCTTATTATTCCGGAAATAAACCCGAACATAGCGTTTAGCATAAGCCCTCACCTTTTATGTAGCGGCATACGCCGCTTTTAATCAGTCTTCCATCTGTTTTCCGAGAAAAGCAGCCGCACTTTGCGCAAGCTTTTCTTCCACATCAGAGCATGACGGTGTTTCGTCCGACCCGAAAAATACTACCGAACCTATTGTGTCGCCGGCAGAAATTATAGGTGCGATAACACCGGCAAGATATTTGTCACTGCCGTCAACCACGCTGAGGCGTTTTGAACTTTCGGGCTTATAAACCACCGAAGTTTTTTCCTCAATGATTTTTTCGAGATCCTGCGATATTCTTTTTTCGTTGAAATCCCGCTTCGGAACTCCGCTTACGGCAATCACTGTGTCCATATCCGTTATGCACGCAGGGCAGCCGCTGGTTTTTGAAAGAGTTTCGGCATACTGCGAAGCGAAAAGTCCAAGTTCGCCGATAGGGGAATACTTTTTGAAAATAACCTCCCCGTCCTTTTCCGTAAAAATTTCAAGCGGGTCGCCTTCGCGTATTCTCAGGGTTCTGCGTATTTCTTTCGGGATAACCACTCTTCCGAGGTCATCAATTCTTCTGACAATTCCGGTTGCTTTCATATATAAAAAACTCCTTTTGTATTTTAGTAACAAATCTATTGTTTGCATACAAAAGGAGTTTTATGTAATTTTATTGTTGGAAAAATTTTATTGTTTAAGCATTCTGTGCATAATATGCAGCTTCTTCAGCTTTAACAGCCTTGTGGTGCTGAATTCTGAAATATACCGAAGCGGCAAATGCGATTATTGTAAGTATAACAACTATGAACTGAACTGTAAATACGGTTGAGTTCATATCCTTGAAAATGCTGTAAATGAACATCTGCGGTGTTGTTGAACCTATAAATCCGTTTATGTGAGCAATAAGACCTGTTACGATAAACGCAAACGGGAATACAAGGAAAAATCCTCTTTTTCTAAATACAACTACAAGAACCGCACCTGCAATACCGAGAACAAACATAAGAACCGGGAAGAGAACAACATCGTTAATGTCATACTCGACATCCTGTACTCTGTAATATTTGCTCTTAATTTCGGAAATGAAATCCTTCGCTGTGGGGTGCTGCGGAAACCATATAAGCTTTGCAGGAGAATTGTATGCAGTCCATTCAACATCAAACGAAGGGTCGGTATCCGCCATAATATTATATGTAGTGCTGCCTCTTTTATCCGTATCGGTAGAAATGAGTTTGTAACCCATATCATCGATAAGAGCCTGTTTGATTTCATTATCTGAGCCTTTAAGCGATTTAAGGTCAATTTCCTTACCGCCGCTTACGCATTTAACATCTTTGATATCATAGCTTTCGTTGTTTAATTTAACATTACCGCTGTTTATAGCATTGATAAATTCGGATGACGACTGCGTTTCGGCATAATCGTGCTTGTTAATCGTAACAAACATCAATGCCACATAAACAATCATAATCACGGCCATAATGACGGATGTCAGTGTAATAAATTTTTGACTTGTTTTCTTTCCCATTTCAAAAATCCTTTCGAGAATAGTTTATTAATATACATTATATACTCTTTTTGGAATATTGTCAATACCAAATAGAGTATTTTTTAAAAATTATCCGTGAAAAACAATGTCTGCAAAGCGCATGGAGATGAGCCCGGCAAGGTCTGCCGGGGAAAGCTTTACCTGAAGCCCTATCCGACCGCCGCTGACATAAAAATACGGAAGATTTTCGGCCGAAACGTCGGCAACGGTTACAAACTGCTTTTTCATGCCGACCGGTGAACACCCGCCCCTTATATAGCCTGTAAGCTTATTTAATTCGGCAACATGAATCATTTCAACACTTTTTTCGCCGACCGCCTTTGCCGCTGCCTTGAGGTTCAGTTCCTTCGCAACCGGAATCACAAAAACATAATGCTCTTTGCTGTGCCCGACCGTCACAAGCGTTTTGTAAACAAAATCGGGGTTCTGATTCATTTTTTCGGCAACTGAAATTCCGTCGATATGCCCGTCGGACGCATCGTATGTGAAATATTCATAATTGATTTTCGTACGGTCAAGAATACGCATTGCATTGGTTTTGTCAAATTTCATATTCCGCCTCTTATTCGATTATTTCGGGTTCGTCAAGCGGTTCGTCGTTGGATACCGTGACGGATTTTATAACGATGTCCTCAACCGGTCTGTCACCGAAGGAGGTTCTTGTTTCCGCAATTTCATCAACTACCTCCATGCCGGATGTAACTTCGCCGAATGCCGCATACTGTCCGTCAAGGTGGGGTGCGTCCTTATGCATAATAAAGAACTGCGAGCCGGCGCTGTTGGGGTCCATCGCCCTTGCCATGGAGATTACGCCGCGCTTATGTGCAAGTGAATTCGGCACGCCGTTTGCAAGAAATTCGCCCTTTATCGAATATCCCGGGCCGCCCATTCCGGTTCCGTCCGGGCAGCCGCCCTGAATCATAAAACCTTCGATCACCCTATGAAAAATAAGTCCGTCATAAAAGCCGTGCCTTGCAAGCGAAATAAAATTCTTCACCGTGTTTGGCGCAGCCTCTCTGTTCATTTTCAGCTCGATTTTGCCGCCGTTTTCCATTTCAATTGTTACCATTTTGTCAAATCCTTTCCGATGTAAGTTATTGTTCGTCAACGATTTCTATATCGTTAAGCATTTCTTTTACCTGCGATTTTATTTCGGCTAAATATTCCGCACGAAGCAGCTGCCGTTCTTCCTTTTCATCAGCAGTCAGCTCTCTTTTTTTCGAAATTGCCGTAAGCTCGCTTATTCTGTCAAGCTTAATTCTGTCCATTAAATCACATCCCTTAAACAATTATATAGTTAAATTTGCAATATGTCAATATTTTTTTTACAAAAACAGTTGATTTATTCGGGTCAATCTGTTATAATATTGAATGAAATATTTTACAGAGGTGAATTTTTTATGTCAGGACATTCCAAGTGGAATAACATCAAGAACAAAAAAGAGAAGACCGATGCTGCGCGCGGTAAAATTTTTACCAAAATAGGCAGAGAAATTGCCGTTGCCGTTAAGGCGGGAGGACCTGACCCTGCCTCAAATTCAAAGCTCAAGGATATAATAGCAAAGGCAAAGGCAAACAATATGCCGAATGATAATATCGAAAGAAGTATTAAAAAGGCTTCGGGCGAGATCGGTGCTACCGAGTTTTTTGAGTTTTCTTACGAAGGCTACGGTCCTTCGGGCGTTGCGGTAATCGTCGATATAATGACCGACAACAAAAACCGTATCGCAAGCGAGGTTCGCCATGCGTTTGATAAATTCGGCGGAAATCTCGGGCAGACGGGCTGCGTCGGTTTTATGTTTGACAAAAAAGGCGTTATAGCCATTGAGGAACAGGACGGAGTTGACGAGGATACCGTTACAATGGCTGCTCTGGAAGCCGGAGCGGACGATGTTTCATACGATGACGGCGTATTTGAGGTGCTTACGGCTCCGGAGGACTTTTCCGCAGTGCGCGAAGCGCTGGAGGCAGACGGCTATGAGTTTTTGAGTGCCGAGGTTGAAATGGTTCCTCAGACCTATGTTAAGCTTGATGACGAAAAAGATGCGGCAAACATGGAAAAAATGATTGATATGCTGGAAGATAATGACGATGTTCAGCATGTTTGGCACAACTGGGAAGAATAATTTTACTTTAAAAATCTCCGAAAATATCATGTATTATTTTTTGGAGATTTTTCATATAGGTGGATTGATTTGAATATTACCGACGAGCTTTTTAAGCTGAAAGATGAAAAATACAAGGCATTTCACTCAAAGCTGATACCTAACATAAATCCCGATAACATTATCGGAGTGAGAACGCCCGTTTTGAGGAAGTTTTCCAAAGCAATTATCGGTACGCCCGAGGCAGAAGCTTTTGTTTTGAGCCCCGAAAAACACAGGTATTACGATGAAAAAAATCTTCATGCAATGCTCATAGAGCCGATTGCGGATTTTGATACATCCGTTGATTTTTGCGAAGTGTTTCTCGATTCAATCGACAACTGGGCAACCTGCGATATGTATTCGCCGAAGGCCTTTGCAAAAAACAGAAAAAAGCTCGAGCCGAAAATCTGCGAATGGATAAAATCCTGCAAAACTTATACCGTCAGATTTGCGATAAATACGGTTATGCGGCATTTTCTCGGAGATGATTTCAATCCTGATTTTATGCGAATGATTTCCGAAATCCGTTCCGATGAATACTACATAAATATGATGATTGCATGGTATTTTGCCACTGCGCTTGCCAAGCGTTACGATGCTGCGGAAAAGTATATTTCGGGCTATTGTCTTGCGCCGTGGGTGCACAATAAGGCAATTCAGAAAGCGATTGAGAGCAGACGCATTACCGATGAGCAAAAATCATATCTCAGGACGCTTAAAATTAAGGACAGGTGAACTTATGACAGCTAAAAAAAGTTTCGAAAATTTTTGGTATTACCATAAAAATCATGTTATTATAGGGTGTGTTTTAGCTGTATTTGTCATTATAATTTCGTATCAGATGTTATCGAAAACAAATTATGACAATGCCGTTGTCGTTGCAGGAAATATCCCCGCAACGCTTGCCGATAACACGCAGTTTGTAAAGGATATTTCGCCTCTGTTCAAAGATGTCAACGGTGACGGAGAAGTGAATATCAATACGACATTTATTCCGTTCGGAGGGGAAATCGGTTCGACAACCGATGCTGAAATGGCGCTTGCGTATCCGCAGCAGTTGCAGGCGGTTCTGGCGGCGGACGACGCAAATATTTTTATCGTAACCGAGGATATTCTCATAAGCTACGGGCGTGACAAGGCATTTGCCGATGTTTCTGATATTCAGCAGGAACTCGGACTGACGGACTGCAAATACCAAAACGGCATACTTATAAAAAACCGCAAGCTTATTTCGGCACTTTCGCTTTATGACGATGTGGATTATTATATTGCGGTGAGGATAAATGACGGGCTTTCCAAGCTTAAAGGACAGAAAAAAACAAGCTATATAAATGCGTACAATTTTATGCGCGAGCTTGCATAATAACGGGAGGATATGAAAATGGTTGATTTTTTTAAGCGGCTCAATATTTATTCGGAAGGGCTTGAAAATGTAAAAAAACTGTATGAAAACGGAAATCTAGATGCGGCATTTTCGGAATACAGGAAAGTTCTTGCAAAGAGATTTTCCGCCTATCCTGAAGATTATTTTAAGATATACGACTATCCCGCTGAAGAACCCGAGCTTTTGCTCAGCAACAAGATTTCGCTTTTGGGGTATGAGCCGATTGATTTGGGGAAGCCGATAAACTGGCTTGCACAGCCGCACGGAGATAAGCAGTGGCAGTCGCATATCGGGTATATGCGCTGGGTGCTGCCGCTTATTGCCGAGTATAAAAAAACGGGAGATAAAAGATACGCCGATAAATGGTCTGAGATTATGAATGATTTTCTCGATAATCATCCGTGGGGCGTAAAGGGCCTTGAATATCACATTTCAAGACCGATGTATCTTAACGAATACAAATTCAAATGCGGCGGAGAAGGGCAGACACCCGGGTATCTCGGAGGAAGCTGGATTGGACTTGCGGCATCCGCAAGAATTTCGAATTTTACGGTTTGCCTGGCGCATATTATGGATGATGAGTATATTTCCGATAAGCTTATTTCAAAAATACTGCTTTCGCTTGCCATTGACCACTGTGATGTTATATTTAACAATGCAAGACGGTATACGCCAAATCAGTTTGCTGACGGTGCGTGTGCCCTGCTTAAGTTTTCCATACTTTTTTGGGAGATGAAGGAGGCTCCGGCAGCATATCTTGTCGGCATGCAAAGATTTGAAGAAGCGGTCAAATCCGTGCTTTTGCCGGACGGCTCCGACCTTGAACAGAGTTTTAATTACAATATGGGGCTTCCCAGGATATTTTACGAAACATATGGGCTTTTCGGAGATTCGCCGAATGATAGAATAAAGAAGCTCAGAGCCGACATTGAAAAAAGATGTAAATTTTTATTTGATATTTCAAACGAAAACTTTGAGATTCCTTCAATTGCCAAGACGCATACAAGTTGCCAAAAAGCGTATTTTTCTGAGCTTGAGCAAAAATACGGATTAAATCTTTTCGGAAGAGAATACAAGTCGGCAGCTTTTCCTTACGGCGGATATTATGTGTCAAAAACGAACGGCAGATATTTGTTTTTCAAGGCTTCAAGGGAGGCGGTCGGCCATTCGCACGAGGATTGCAATTCCATTATACTTCAGCTCGATGGAAAGCCGCTGCTTATTGACTGCTCAAATTATAATTACTCCGATGATGACGACTCTATGGTAATTAATAATTACATGTATTCTACCCTTGCGCACAACAGTGTGAGTGTTGACGGTCTTTCGCAGATTACAGTACCTTTTAAAAATGCGCTTTCAAAGGAATATCTTAAAGAAATAGCCGAAAAGCCGATTGATACTCTCTTCGTCATTTCTTCCGAATACGATGCGTTTGAAGGTGTTTATGACGGTGTTTACGGTGATGCTTCGTGGTACAGCAACAACAGCATTTCGGAAGGTATTCCGAAACTGAAGGTTGTTAGAGCAAAACATAACAGAAAAGTTGTTTATTTAAAGACGGCGGATGTGTATATAGTAATTGACCGAGTTTTTGCGGATAAACAGCATAAGTACACGGTTTCATGGAATATAGCACCCGAGTATCTGCCTGAGGATGTTCTGACCGACGGTGAAATAAGAATACGGAAAACCGGTATGCCGTCGCTACTGATAAAAAGCTTTTCCGACATTCCGGCGGTTTTTGAAAAGTTTTACGGAGACAAGCTCAAGGGAAGGTATTGCGTCGGCTACGGCAAAACCGATAAATGTGTTCATGTTGAGCAGTCTTACACCGCGAAAAATCTCACTGCGGTGCACATTCTGGCGCCTGATTTCAGCGAAAGTTTTGAAAGCTCGAAACTTTCGGGAGATATATTTGAATTTAACTGCGATGGCAAAAAATACAGATTAAATATAAATACATTGAAATAGGAGGAAATATGAAAATGAATTACAGTGTACATGACGGGCAAGAACTAACGGAGGCGTTTGCTGCGCTTAAAGACGGCGACAGCATAAGTCTCAAAACAGGGATTTATGAAATTTCAAAAACTCTTGAGTTCGGTGCTGACAACATTACCGTTGACGGAAACGGCTCTGCCCTGAAGGGGAGCGTACGGATACCGGTAAGCGGCAGCGGTATTGTTGAAATCGACCTAAAGAAGCACGGAATAACCGATTTCGGCAGCTTTGGCGGAGGTCCGTACGAGGATTTCTGGAGAGGCGAGGTTAGTATTCCGAAGCCGCACCTTACGGACCTCGGGCCGGGACTTGAACTGTATTTTGACGGCAAGCTTATGCCGATTTCAAGATACCCAAAAGAGGGATTCCTCAAAATAACAGAGGCGCTCGGTGAAACACCACTGATGTTCAAGGGCAAGCGCAACGGTTCGGTTGAGGGTGTATTCAGATGTAATGACGATAAAATCAAGGACTTTAAGGATACCGACCAGCTGCTGCTTGTGGGGTACTGGAATGCCGACTGGGCAACACAGCGCCACACCGTAAACTCAATCAGTTCTGACGGCGTTATTGAGGTGAACAAGCCATGGCACACCTTCGGATACCGTGACGGTGAATGCTTTACGGACGAGATAGGCGGCAAGTTTTATGTCTTAAATGCTGCGGAAGCGGTGACAAGCCCGGGTGATTGGTGCATAAACCGCAGGACGGGAAAGCTTTATGTTTATCTTTTTGAGGGGCAGGATTATGTTGAGGTTTCTCTTGCCGGAGATTTGCTTTTCGGCAGCGGCAGAAAAAACATAAACATAAAGGATTTAGACCTCTCAGAGTGCAGAAAAAACGGTATATGCTTTGAAAATTCATGCGGAATAACAATTGAGAATTGTAATGTAAAAAACAGCGGTGCTTGGGGCATCTTGGGCGAAAACTGTATGCATATGAGTGTGTGTGACTGTGATGTCAGAGAAACCGGCGGAGGAGGAATTGCCCTTTGGGGAGGCGACAGAAATACGCTTACACCTTCGGCAAATGTGATTTCGCGCTGCGAGGTGACAGAGATTGCACGCTGGCATAAAACATATATGGCGGCAATCGAAATCGGCGGCGTGGGCGGCTGCGTTTCGGAAAACAAAATTCATGATGTTCCGCATTTCGGAATAGTTTTCAGCGGAAACAACCATATAATCGAGAAAAACGATATCGGCAATGCCTGCTATGAATCGAACGATGCAGGGGCAATCTATACCGGCCGTGACTATTCATACAGAGGACATATAATAAGGTACAATTACCTTCATGATATGTACGGCTTTGAAAACAGAGGATGCATTGGCTTGTATTTTGACGATGCGATGTCTTCTGCGGAGGTGTACGGCAATGTCTTTGCGAATATGCCGTATATTGCGCTGCTTTTGGGCGGCGGCAGGGATTTTGATATTCACGATAATATGTTTTATAACTGCAAAATGGCGGTTATGATTGACGCAAGGGCGTCAAGGTGGAAGAATTTCAGCGAAAATATCATGAAGGTTCTCGGCAAAGTTGAGTACAGAAACGAAATCTGGAAAAATGCTTATCCGAAGCTTTATGATTTTCTTGACAATGATCCTCTCATGCCTATCGGGAACAAGCTTCACGGTAACACCGTTGTCGGCGGTGACGGTTTCTGCATAGAGTCGAAAGAGGTTGCGGATTTGATTGATATGAAGGACAATAAATTTGTTCATCAGTCAAAGCCAGGTGAACACGAAATCAATCATTATAATTGGTACTACGTCAATTAAAGGAGAATTTTTCATGAAACTTAAGTATTTGGGGACCGCTGCTGCGGAAGGCATTCCTGCGGTTTTCTGCGATTGCGAGAATTGCTTACGGTCAAGAAAACTCGGAGGAAAAAACATAAGAACGAGAAGCCAGGCATTGGTTGACGATAAACTGCTTATTGACTTTCCGGCGGATACATATCTTCATTATCTCAGAGAGAACTTTGAACTCACCAAAATAAAGTCGTGCCTCATAACTCATTCGCACTGCGACCATCTTTATGCAGATGAAATCGAGAACCGCAAGGACGGCTTTGCAAATCTTTCCGTACCGCAGCCGCTCACATTTTATTCGTGGGACAGCGGATATAAAATGATTATGACAGAAAAAATAAAAGGATATATTCCGGACAGCTATGTAAAAGCGGTTAATATCAAGCCGTTTGTCGATTTTAAGGTTGAAGGGTATAATGTAACGCCGATAAGAGCGGCTCATGACGTTAAATCCGACCCTGTGGTTTATGCGATTGAAAAGGACGGCAAAAGGCTTCTGTATTTCAACGATTCGAGCGAGCTTCACGAGGACGGCATGGAAGCTTTGCGCAAGTTCAGAGATAAACCGTTTGACCTTATCTCCCTTGACTGCACAATGGGTTGCAACGAATTTGAGTGGGAAGGTCATATGGGGCTTTCGAGATGTGCCGGATTCCGCAATACACTCAAAGCCGAAGGTGTTGCTGACGAACACACAATTTTCATTCTTAATCATTTTTCTCATAACGGAAAGAGCGTTGTATATGACGATTTTGTGAAGATTGCCGCCGAAAATGATTTTCTCGTGTCCTATGACGGTATGGAAATTGAATTTTAATATTTTATTTGCCCAAACCTCTTGAATAAACAGAAAAATTGTGCTATACTGTAATTATTAAACATACTGCGAAAGGATGATGTAACAATGGAAAAACAAAATATCGATTGGGGCAGTCTCGGATTTGCTTATATGAAGACTGACAAAAGATATGTCTCCGATTATAAGGACGGTGCATGGGACGAAGGCCGCCTTACGGAGGATAATACGATTGTTTTGAACGAGTGTGCCTGCGTTTTGCAGTATGCCCAGACCTGTTTTGAGGGTCTTAAAGCATATACAACCGAAAAGGGCAATATAGTGGTTTTTCGCCCCGACTTAAACGGAGAAAGACTTGAAAATTCCGCAAAAAGGCTTGAAATGCCTGTTTTCCCGAAAGAAAGATTTGTTGATGCGGTTGTTAAAACCGTTGAAGCGAATGCGGCTTATGTTCCGCCTTACGGAAGCGGCGCAACTCTTTATTTAAGACCTTATATGTTCGGCACAAACGCTGTTATCGGGGTTAAGCCGGCAACGGAATTTCAGTTCAGGCTTTTTGGAACGCCTGTTGGACCGTACTTCAAGGGCGGCGCCAAGCCTCTTACAATCAGAGTGTGCGATTTTGACAGAGCCGCTCCGAACGGTACCGGACATGTCAAGGCAGGACTCAACTATGCGATGAGCCTTCACGCTATTGTTGATGCACACAATCAGGGATTTGACGAAAACATGTATCTTGATGCAAAAACAAGAACATTCGTTGAAGAAACCGGCGGTGCTAACTTTATATTTGTAACCAAGGATAACAAGGTCGTAACGCCTAAGTCAAACAGTATTCTTCCTTCAATCACAAGGCGTTCGCTTATGTATGTTGCGAAGGAATATCTTGGACTTGAAGCCGAGGAAAGAGAAATCAGATTCGATGAGGTTAAGGACTTCGCCGAATGCGGACTCTGCGGAACTGCGGCTGTTATTTCTCCTGTCGGCAAAATCGTTGACCACGGCAAGGAAATATGCATGCCGAGCGGTATGACGGAAATGGGACCGATTACCAAAAAACTTTACGATACCCTTACGGGTATTCAGATGGGCAGGGTAGAGGCTCCGGAAGGTTGGATTAAGGTTATCAAATAATAAAAAGCAGCGCAGGTTGTATGCCGATATGCGGTCTATAACCTGCGTATTTTATCAGCTTGTTTTGGCAACAATACCAGACAAGAGGTGATATGTTTGAAAAAATGCATAAAAAACCTTGCTTTCGCCGGTGCAGCGGCTTTGACGGCAGCAGGGCTTTCTTACGCTACGACAAGGCTAATGGTTAAAGTGGCGTTTGACAGAGAGCTTCCGGAGGTTACAAAAATAGCGTCGGGCCGTATTTCGGGCAGTGATAAAGACCCGGAGTTTGAAGCTGCACGAAACAGTGCTGCCGAAGCTCTTGAAAACACCCCCCACGAAAAGATTGAAATATTTGCAGATGACGGCGTAAAGCTTGCGGGAAGGTTATTTCAGTGTGAAAATGCCGACAGAATTATAATTGCTTTTCACGGCTGGCGTTCATCTTGGAGCCGTGATTTCGGTATGATTTCGGATTTTTTGAACAAATCCCGCTGTAGTGTGCTTTATGCCGAGCAGAGAGGGCAAAACGACAGCGGCGGGGAATATATGGGTTTCGGACTCACAGAGAGGCTTGATTGCAGGGCATGGGTAAGATGGGCGGCACAAAGATTCGGAAAGGATATCCCGCTTTATCTTGCAGGCGTATCGATGGGCGCGGCAACAGTGCTTATGGCGTCAGAACTTGATTTTTCCAGAAAAATCAACGGAATTATTGCCGACTGCGGTTTTACTTCTCCGAAGGCGATATGCAGTTATGTTTCAAACAACAATCTGCACATTCCGTACATGCTTCACGGCCCTGCTATAGATGCGCTAACCAAAAGAAAAATTAATATGAAGCTGGGGGATTTTTCAGCGCCGGATGCTCTCAGAAAAACCGATATTCCGGTTTTGTTTATACACGGAAGCGATGATAAATTCGTGCCGGTTGAGATGACTTATGAAAATTACAAAGCTTGTGCGTCCGAAAAACGGCTTGTTATTGTTCCGGGTGCAGACCATACGATGAGTTTTTACGTTGACCCAGATGTTTGCAAAAAAGCGCTTTCGGATTTTTGGAAGGATTTTGATTGATTTATGAACGTTGCGGCAAAAAACCAACAGCTTAATACCGCCCCCTCGGAGGGGCTTTCCGGAAGTGAGGTTAAGGAGCGGATAAAAAAAGGACTTACCAACAAAAAGCCTTCGGACAACGAATACACCACTGCCTCCATCGTGCGCAAAAATGTATTTACATATTTTAATTTTATATTTTTTGCTTTTGCCTCCGTACTTATCATTGAAGGTTCGTTTAATCAGCTTGCATTCCTCGGAGTGATTTTCACCAATACGGTCATCGGTATAATTCAGGAGATCAGGTCAAGGCGTGCGCTTAATAAGCTGAATCTTATGTCTGCTCCCACAGCGAGGGTTATAAGAAGCGGCATTGCAATGAATATAAAAAGTGAAGATTTGGTTCTTGACGATATTGTCGAGCTTGAAAGCGGATGTCAGATTCCGGCTGATGCGGTTGTTTGTACGGGAGAGGTTTATGTAAACGAATCACTTCTCACCGGCGAGGCGGACGAAATCAAAAAAGCCGGGGGAGACAAGCTTCTTTCCGGCAGCTTTGTGGTTTCGGGAAAGTGCCGAGCAAGGCTCGAGGCGGTCGGAAAAGAATCGTTTGCCGCAAAGCTTATGACGGACGCAAAACGTGCTAAAAGGCGGCAAAGACCCGGTATGATGAAGTCGCTTAACATACTTATTATCGCAATTGGGGTAATAATAGTTCCGTTTTCTGCGATAATGTTTTGGAATCAGCATATGACGCTTGGACTTTCGGTTAAAGAAAGTGTTGAAAATACGGTTGCATCGTCTATTGGGATGATTCCCGAGGGGCTTTATCTGCTGACAAGCATTGCGCTTGCAGCAAGCACGGTAAGGCTTGCAAGGTCAAAAACTATTGTGCACGATATGAAATGCATAGAAAGCCTTGCAAGAGCCGATATTTTGTGTGTTGACAAAACGGGAACGATTACAGAGCCTGACATGAAACTGCGTAAAATTTCGGTGCTGTCAAATGACGGATATACGGATGAAAAGCTTGCTTCATTTGTTTACGGAATGGAAACCGAGAACATTACGCTTTGTGCCGTTAAAGATTATTTTAATAAAAAACATATTCAATTTCATGAAAGTGCTGTCAGAAAAAAAGAATTTTCGTCCGTTTTCAAATACAGTGCGGCGCAGCTGTCGGATGGCAAGGTTTACCTTCTCGGTGCGCCGGAAGTCCTTCTTGGCGGCGGATATGATAAGTATAAGCCGGAGACGGACGGATATCTTGAAGCCGGGGAGAGGGTTTTGCTTTTTGCCTCAGCTGTAAGCGGCGGCGAAACGGCTCTGGGCGATGGTCGGTTTTCCGGTGAAATCACACCTCTCGCATTTTTGGTGCTTTCAAACCCGATAAGGGAAAATGCAAAAAAAACCTTTGAGTATTTTGCCTCGCAGGGCGTTGCTGTTAAGGTGATTTCTGGGGATAACCCTAAGGCTGTTGCCGCTGTTTCAAAAATCGCAGGTATTGAAAATGCGGAAAAATATATTGATTTGTCCTGCCTTTCGGATGATGAAGTAACTTCTCCGCAAATGCTTGACTATACGGTTTTCGGAAGGGTAAGCCCGGCGCAGAAACGCCTGCTTGTTAAAAACTTCAAGTCCGGAGGACATACGGTTGCAATGACAGGCGACGGCGTAAACGATGTTCTTGCGTTGAAGGACGCCGATTGCAGTATCGCAATGGCAAGCGGAAGCGAGGCGGCTTCGAGTGTTGCGGATTTGGTTCTTGCTAACTCCGATTTTGCGAATATGCCTAAGGTCGTTGACGAAGGAAGAAGGGTAATAAATAATATTGAAAGAACAGCGTCGCTGTTTTTGGTTAAAAACATATTTTCGTTTATCCTTACTATAATCGCAATTTTAAGTGTTTCGGTCTATCCGCTGAAGCCAATTCAGATTTCACTTGCGTCGGCAATGACTATAGGTATCCCGTCGTTTTTTCTGGCGCTTGAACCGAATCACAGCCTTGTAAAAGGTAAGTTTTTGAGAAATGTCCTTTACAATGCACTTCCGGCGGGGATAACTGCGGCGGTTTTGGTTGAATGCGCAATGCTGCTTGCAAATGAATTTAATATCGAATACACCATGTTATCTACGATATCGTGTTTTGTATATTCGTTTGCCGCATATATGATGCTTCTCAAGGTATGCAGACCGTTTAACCTCTGGCACGGAATTTTATTTGCAATGATGGGGGTTCTGTATGTTGCCTGCGTTGCGGTTTTGCCGTGGTTTTTCGATATATCCGACCTGAATACAGGCTGTATACTTATCGCAATTTTGCTGATATTTCCGATATATCCCATGCAAAGAGGCATAGAAATGCTGTTTGATTTATCAAGAAAAATATTTAACAAGGAGAATAAATAATGGATTTTCCGCTTTTTTATGACGAAAAACATCTTTCAAACCTGCTAATGTCCACTCTTTCGGAGAGTAATGTTAAGCTTTGGATTCAAAAATATGCAACGCCGTACAAGCAGCTCATGGCATACTATCAGTGCGCAATTATGGAGGTTGAAACCAAGTTCAATGTAATGAACGAAGAAATGTCCCTTACATATGACAGAAACCCAATCGAAACCATAAAAAGCCGCTTGAAATCGCCGGAGAGCATCATAGATAAAATACATAGGAAAAATCTTCGGTTTACGGTGGAGGATATTGAAAATAACCTTAACGATATAGCCGGGATAAGGGTAATCTGTTCATTTCAGTCCGATATTTATATGCTTGCCGAGGCGCTTCTGAAGCAGGATGATATTACTTTGATAGAGAAAAAGGATTATATACAATCTCCTAAGCCCAACGGTTACAGAAGCCTTCACCTTATAATCGAAACTCCGATTTTTTTGCATGATAAGAAGAAAATGATGAAGGTTGAGGTTCAGCTCAGAACCATTTCAATGGACTGGTGGGCAAGCCTTGAGCATAAAATCTGCTACAAGAAAGACCTCGACTGCTATGAACTTATAAGAAAAGAACTTCGCGAGTGCTCGGATATCGCTTCATGCCTTGATGAGCGCATGGAGGGTATACAGCGGTATGCCGATAAGGGCAGCGAAAAAGCATAGAATTAAAAAAATGTCAACCAAATTTTATATTGTGGTTGACATTTTTCTTTTTTTGTGTTAAACTGTTAAGGGTGATGTGAATGACGGTTAAGGAAAATGTTCTCAAGATTTTAATGGAGTCAAAATCCGCTGTTTCCGGTGAGAGCTTAGCTAAAAAATGCGGGGTTTCGAGGAATGCCGTTTGGAAAGCGATAAATTCACTTAAAGCCGAAGGTTACAGTATATCGGGTGTGAATAAAGGCGGATACAGCTTTGCTTTCGGTGACGTTCTTTCTACCGCCGAGCTGAAATGCCTTCTCGGCGACAGAACGATTGAGGTTTATGAGTCTATAGAGTCGACAAACACACGGGCAAAGGAGCTTGCAGCGCTTGGCGCCACGAGCGGTAGCTTGGTTGCCGCATGTGAACAGACGCGGGGACGAGGGAGGTTTAACCGACTGTTTGTTAGCCCAAATGCCGCAGGGCTTTATATGAGCCTTATTTTAAGACCGGATATTCCGATGTCCGAAAGTATTAAACTGACCGCTTATGCTGCGGTTGCCGCAGCGGAGGCCTTGGAAAGCTTCGGTGTAAATGATGTTAAAATAAAGTGGGTAAACGACCTTTATCTGAACGGCAAAAAAATATGCGGTATACTGACCGAAGGCTCAGCCGATTTTGAAAGCGGAGGTCTTGAATATGCGGTTGTCGGGATTGGTATAAACTTGGGTAAAATTGAGTTCCCGAGTGACTTGAAAGACAA
>JAXGBA010000144.1:0-15385 GCA_034186235.1 Clostridia bacterium
CCCGTGTTCTGGAAGCGTCTGGAATTGAACAGACGGCGGCAGGATTTATGGGTGACTGCTTTGAAAAAACAGATATAAATGCAAGGTTTGTAAGGGTGACCGGGAGCGTTAGAACAAACATCAAGCTTTTTGACGCCGAAAATCACATTACAACCGAAATTAACGAGAGCGGTTTTGAGGTTTCCGCAGATAAACTTTCGGAATTTGAGAACCTTTACGGTGAACTGCTAGATTCGTGCAGGATTGCTGTTATATCGGGGAGTATGCCGAAGGGCGTTCCTTTCGATTTTTATGCAAAGCTGATTTCCACAGCACACAAAAAACATATAAAAACCATACTTGATTGTTCCGGAGAGCCGTTTGCTCTGGGGCTTGAAGCCATACCTTATGCGGTCAAGCCTAACATCTGCGAGCTTGAGGAATATTTCGGAGAAGAACTTGATTCCGATGAAAAAATAATAAGCGCCGCACAAAAGCTTTGCGCTCTTGGCGTAAGGCTTGCGGCGGTTTCGATGGGGAGCGGCGGTGCGGTTTTCTGCAGCGGCAGCGAAGTTATACGGGTAAAGCCTTTTGAGGCGGACATTAAAAGCACAGTCGGTGCCGGTGATTCGATGGTTGCGGCAATTGCGTACTGTATAAACAGCGGATTCGACCTTTATCATACCGCAACGCTTGCGACAGCAATGGGCACGATTACCGCTACTCTTGACGGAACGGCTTTCACAAGCATAGCCGAAGCCGAAAAGATGAGAAACCGGCTTATGTGCGATATTTTGTAAGGAGACATTAACGTATTAAAACAGTTAATGTCTCCTGAGGAGGCTATACGAGATTTTGCAGGGGCTCAATTTTATACCCCATTTCCTCCCACTTTGTGAGAAGTTCGTCAAGAATTTCGGCATTTGTTGATGATGTGCTGTGCAGAAGTACAACTGCTCCGTTATGTATTCTTGATGTAAGCTTTTGCAGAGCCTCTTCCTTTGACGGCTGGCTGTCTTGGTTCCAGTCTACATATGCAAGGCTCCAGAAAAATGTTTTGTAGCCGAGTTCCTGCGCCATTTTCAGATTGGTTTCGCTGTATTTTCCCTGCGGAGGGCGGTAAAACTTCGTCATATCGCAGCCGGTAACCTTTTTGTATTCTTCTTCGAGCGATTTTATTTCCTTTTCAAAGGCAGATTTTTCCGAAATCGATGACATATCCGGATGGTGATATGTATGATTGCCTACGGTGTGGCCTTCATCATTCATGCGTTTTACAAGGTCGGGCGCTGATGTGATGTAGTTTCCGACAACAAAAAATGTCGCTTTGACATTGTGCTTTTTGAGTGCGTCCAGAATTGCCGGGGTATTGCCGTTCTCATAGCCTGCGTCGAATGTCAGATAAATTGTGTTTTTTGATGTATCTCCTATATAATATGTATCGTATTTTCTGAGGTTTTCCGAAGTGTCGTTCCCTGTTGGGGGCGAATTCTCTTCAGAAAAGTTCAGACCCCAGTCGGTGTTTGCAACAGTTACGCTTTTGAACCCCGCCGTTATAATTCCTGCTGTAACCGCCAGTGCAAGTGCGAATATCGGTATTGCTTTTTTTGCCTTGATTGCTAAAATCATAACTCTTCCTCCAATTTTTAATGTTATTGTAAAAATAAACAGTTGAAATTTTTGCGTATTTGTATTATAATAGTATATTATATGTCTGCAGGAGGATGTTATGAAAAAAATTATATTATTTATTTTGTCATTAACGGTTGCACTTTCCGCTTTTTCTGCGGTTTATGCAAAAGATGAGATTACGGTAAGAATTAACGGCGAGGCTTTGAACTTTGCCGATCAGGAACCGGTTATTCTGAATGACCGGACGATGGTTCCGTTCCGTGCGATTGCCGAGGCACTCGGCTGCATAGTTGAATGGTATCCCGAAATGCAGGAGGTCTATGTTGCTTTTGGCATGAATCAAAAGGTAAAAATCGTTGTGTTCGCTGTTGAACAGCAGCAAATAAGGCTTATTGATTACTTTAACGGCGAAAAGGGAATGGAACAGGAAATCAACTCCATCAGAGGTGATGTTCCGCCGACGATTATAAATGACAGAACCATGATTCCTCTGCGAAGCCTTGCCGATTCGATGGGCGCCGATGTTTCGTGGGACGGTGCGTCAAAAACAGTTGATATAAACCTTGATAATTCCGGGTTTGTTTCGGTAACGGACGATGATTGCCTTAAATACCTTGCAGAGAGATACTACAAGGTTAATTACATTTTTACCAAGGATGAGGACAAGGCAAACACCGCTGCCAAAAAAGCGGCATCGGGAACTAATTTTGACGACCTCATAAATGAATATACGGAAGATGAAAATTACACTTATGTTTATACCGAAGGCGAGATGATTCCCGCATTTTCCGAAGCGGTTAAAAATCTGGCTGAAGGCGAGGTTGCGCAGACGCCGATAAAAAGCGAGGACGGGTATTTTGTTGTAAAAAGGCTCGGGTTTGACAAGGCTGCGGACGAAGCGGTTATAGACGATATAAGATTAAGCGTACTTTTTGTTAATTCCGGATTGGAAGTTGAATAATGGCTATAATTTCAGTTAGAAATCTGTCCAAATCATTCGGTGCAGACGAGCTTTTCAGCGGCATTACCTTCGGGATTGAGGACAGGGACAAGGTCGGGCTTGTAGGCATTAACGGCTGTGGCAAGACCACTCTTATGAAAATTCTTCTTGGGCTGGAGCCTTCCGACTCGGGAGAAATATATATAAGAAAAAACTGCCGAATTTCATATCTTGAGCAGCAGACTTCGTCGGTTTCTCTGAAACCGCTTTATGACGAGGTCCTGTCGGTGTATTCAGACCTTATTGAACTTGAAAAAAAGATTGATGTAATGAATAAAAAAGCCGATATGACCGAGGCTGAGGCAAGCCTTGCGGCAAAACTTCACGAAACTTATGTCAGCGGCGGAGGACTTGAATTCAGAAGCCGTGTTTCATCGGCGCTTAAAGGTCTCGGGTTTTCGGAAAGTGATTTTTCGCTTTCGGTTTCAAAGCTTAGCGGAGGGCAGATTACAAGGCTTTTGCTTTGCAAAACGCTTCTTTCCGGGGCGGATATTATTTTTCTGGACGAACCTACGAACCATCTTGATATTGAGTCTGTGCAGTGGCTTGAAAAGTTCCTTATTGATTATAAGGGCGCATTTTTGGTTATCTCGCATGACCGTTATTTTCTTGACCGCATCACAAACAAGACCTTCGGCATGGGGCACGGAAAGCTTTCGGTTTACCCCGGGAATTACTCGGTTTATGTTAAGCTGAAAGAGGAACGGGAACTTACGGTTAAAAGGAATTACGATAATACAATGCGTGAGGTTAAGCGTATTGAGGGAATTATCGAGCAGCAGCGTCAATGGAACCGCGAAAGGAATATCAGAACCGCCGAAAGCAAGCAGAAAATGATTGACCGCATGACGGAGAATCTCGAAGCCCCCGAAGCGGCGGAAAAACATATAAAGTTTAAGTTCGGCATTAATAAGGCGAGCGCAAACGATGTATTAAAGGTTAGCGGTGTTTCAAAGTCTTTCGGGGATAAGCTGATCTTTTCTGATGTCAATATGGACATAAAAAAATCCGACCGTGCATTTCTGCTCGGCAGCAACGGCTGCGGTAAATCAACACTGTTTAAAATTATTATGAAGCGCCTTGCCGCAAACGATGGTACGATTTCGGTCGGCACGGGCGTGGAAATAGGCTATTATGACCAGATGCAGAGCAACCTCAGCGAAAACAAGGATGTGTTCACCGAAATATATGACGAATACCCGAAAATGCTTGAATCAGAAGTCAGAAATGCCCTTGCGGCATTCCTTTTCCGTGGGGATGATGTGTTCAAGACGATTTCCGATTTGAGCGGCGGCGAGCGTGCGAGAGTGCTTTTGTGCAAGCTGATGCTTTCGGGTGCAAACTTTTTGATTCTTGACGAGCCGACAAACCACCTCGATATTGAATCCTGCGAGGCGCTGGAGGCTGCGCTTTCGGATTACAAAGGCACGCTGCTTGTTGTTTCGCATGACAGATATTTTATAAACAAGCTTGCCGAAAAAATATATTATCTTGACGGCAGCGTCAGGTTTTATGACGGGAATTACGATTATTATCTTGAAAAGTCCGCTATGTTTGCAGAAGCAAAACCAACGGTTTGCAAAAAGGCAGAAAAGGTTAATGATTATAAGCTTGAAAAACAAAAAAGGTCGCAGTTTAACCGTTTGAGTGGTCAGCTTTCACGCTGCGAGCAGAGCATTTCGGAGCTGGAAGCGGAGATTGCCGAAAACAACAATCTGCTTTGCGATCCCGAAATTGCAGGGGATTATGTTAAAACGATGGAAATAACCGAGCAAGTGAATGTACTTACGGCGCAGCTTGACGATTTAATGGAAAAGTGGCAGGAACTCAGCGAACAATTGGAGGAATTTTAGTGTATACCGAAAAAATATTGGAAGAAAACTGTATTTTTGACGGAAGGGTAATAAAGGTTTATAATAATAAAGTTGAACTTGAAAACGGCAGAACCGTCACAAGGGAAGTTGTTAAGCACAACGGCGGTGTCGGAGTGCTTCCGGTGGATTCGGAAGAGAATGTTTATCTTGTAAGACAGTATAGGGCAGGGGCGTCGGGCGAGCTTCTCGAAATCCCGGCGGGCAAGCTTGAATCGGGCGAAGACCCTATTAAATGCGGACTTCGCGAGCTTTCGGAGGAAACCGGATTTTCGGCTTCGGGGATAGTTTCGCTCGGGTATATTTATCCTACGCCCGGATACGATACCGAAAAAATCCACATTTTTATCGCAAAAAACCTTCAGCCCGGGCAGCAACATATGGATGAGGATGAGTTTTTGGATGTTGTAAAAATTCCGTATTACAAGGCTGTTATGATGATTGAAAACGGCGAAATTACCGATGCAAAAACTATTATTGCGCTGCTTCGTGCAGAGAAATGGATGTAGTTTATGATAAACGAGCTTGAAATTGTGGTTCCGACGCTGTTCGGAATCGAAGCAATAACCGCAAGAGAAATAAGAAGCCTTGGGTATGAAACGACCTCGGTTACCGACGGCAGAATTACATTCAAAGGTGATGCCGAGGCGGTTTGCAGGGCTAACATAAACCTTAGAACGGGCGAGAGAGTGCTTGTCAAAATCGGCGAATTCAAAGCAACTACATTTGAAGAGCTTTTTGAAAAGACCAAGCAGCTTCCGTGGGACAGATGGATTACAAAGCATGTAGCATTCCCGGTTAAGGGGTTTAGCATAAAGTCTAAGCTTTTCAGCGTTTCGGATTGTCAGGCAATCATAAAAAAGAGCATTGTTGAATCGCTCAAGCAAAAATATAAGGTTGACTGGTTTGATGAAAACGGTGCGCTTTATCAGGTACAGTTCGGGATAATCAGGGATACCGTAACTCTTATGATTGATACCAGCGGAAACGGGCTTCACAAAAGAGGCTACAGGAGGCAGTCAAATCTTGCGCCCCTTAGGGAAACGGTTGCAGCGGCGCTGATTATGCTCAGCTTCTGGCATGAAAACCGTATTTTCGCCGACCCGTTCTGCGGTTCGGGTACAATACCGATTGAAGCGGCGATGATTGGAAAAAATATTGCTCCCGGCATTTTAAGAAGTTTCTCCGGCGAGAAGTTTTCTCAGATAGATAAGGCGCTTTGGAACAGAGCGAGGGAAGAAGCTAAGGACAGGGAGTTTTTACAGAGGGAACTCGAAATATATGCTTCGGATATTGATGAAAAATGCGCAGAGCTTACAAAACACAATGCTGATATTGCCGGTGTGGGAGATGACATAAGGGTAAAATCAGCGGATGCACGCAATTTTCAGCCCATGGGAGAATATGGCGTTATGGTGTGCAATCCGCCGTACGGCGAGCGCCTCGGCGATATAAAAGAAGCCGAAAATCTTTACCGTGATTTGAACAAGGTTATGAAAAACTGCCCGACATGGTCTTATTATATGCTTACTTCTGATGAGAACTTTGAAAGATGTTTCGGAAAAAAAGCTGATAAAAAACGCAAAATTTACAACGGTATGATGAAATGCGATTATTATCAGTATTTCGGCCCGAAAATGAGGAGATGATATAATATGACTTTTAACGGAAAATCATTGATTTCATGCGGTCATGCCGGTGGTGACAGTTTTAGAAGGCTTTATTTCGAGGCACTTGAAAAATACATATCCGATGCTGAAAATTCTGCTTACAGCAAAAGAGAAGTGTTCATGCCTTGCAAAAAACTAAAAGCCGATCCGGAGTATTATCGTAAAAAATATATTGAAATGATAGGACAGCCGGTTTCGGAATATCCGTCGGACATACCGATTGCAACGGTTGAAAAATTCGGCGAAGATGATTTTGGGGAATACAGTTATGTTTCGGTTGAGGTTCTCAAATCATTGCCGTTTTTCGGTATTTTGCATATGCCTAAAATGAGAGCTGATAGCGGAAAGATTCCTTTGATTATAGCTCAGCATGGCGGCGGAGGGCTTGCAGAGTCTTGCAGTGATATGTGCAGTGAAAATAACTACAGTAATTTTACCAAGCGTATTCTTGAAAAGGGCATGGCGGTCTTTACACCGCAGCTTATGTTATGGAATTTTGATACTGTAAAACTTGATGAAAAATTTCCGGCGATTGATGTGCCCAACAAGAGAAAAGAATTTGACGGTCGCCTGCGAAGCCTCGGCTTAACAATGACCGGATTGGAAGTGTTTTGCATAAGGCGCTGTCTGGATTATCTTTTAAGTTCGGACTTGTTTGATGATAATCGTGTTGGAATGTTAGGGCTTTCATACGGCGGATATTTTTCGCTTTATACCGCAGCGGCGGATCTTAGGATTAAAGCGGCGTATGATGCGGCGGCTTTCAATGACCGAAATGCCGAGTGCTTTTATGATTGGGCTTATAATGATATGCACAACAGATTCCATGATGCCGAAGTTGCGGGTTTGGTTGCTCCCAGACCGCTGTTTATTGATGTGGGTAAGGACGACGCCGTGTTCCACTATGAAACTGCATTGCAGGAAGCCGAGCGTGTGAAGAAATACTATAAAGCATATGACAAAGATAATAATTTTAGCTTTAATCTTTGGGACGGTGGACATAAATTTGATGTCGAAGGCATTAATTTTAATAGTTTTTTAGAATTATTTAAGTAATAACATTACTGTGTAGGGTGATTATTTTGAGTGAAATTCCGACAGTGCTTGCAATACATGATATGTCAGGTTTTGGGAGATGTGCGTTGACGGTTGTTGTGCCGGTTCTGTCTTCTTTCGGGATACAGGCTGTTCCGGTACCGACTGCGGTTTTGTCAACTCATACGGGTGGATTTACCGGTTTTGCAAGTGTTGACCTGACGGAATATATGAGCGGTACACTGCGTCATTATAAGACTCTCGGTTTGGATTTTGACTGCATTTACAGCGGATATCTTGCAAATGCTCAACAGGCAGAGATTGTGCGCAGCTTTATCGGTGCATTCGGGACAGGAAAACGGGTTGTTGTTGACCCTGCATTTGCGGATGACGGCGTGCTTTACTCTACCGTGACCGATGAACTTGTTGACGGCATGAGGGGACTTGTGTCTTCGGCGGAGATTATTACGCCGAATTATACAGAAGCGGCAATGATATTAAACCGTGAAATTAAGCAGTTTATGACGGAAGGCGAAGCGCTTTCCCTTGGAGCGGACTTGCTTTCACTCGGCTGCGGTACCGCCGTTATCACCGGCATTCCTTGCGGTGACAGAGTCCTGACGGCAATTGTTTCAAAAACGGAAAACGAGATTGTTTCGCAAAAAAGAATACATGTATCTTATCCCGGCTGCGGCGATTTGTTTGCAAGCGCAATGACCGGGTCTATCATGCAGGGCAGGGAGATAACCGAAGCGGTTCGATTTGCGGCTGAGCTTGTCGAAAAATCCATTATAGAAGCAGAAAAGCTTGGTGCTCCGGTGAGAAATGGCTTGCCGTTCGAAAAATTCTTAAAGAAATTTTGAAATTTTTATAAAAAACACTTGACAAATTAATGCATTTGCGCTATAATATATAAGTCAGTTGAACATAGCGAGATTGTGTAAAGGTAGCACGATTGACTCTGACTCAATTTGTGAGGGTTCGAATCCTTCTCTCGCTGCTTGAAAACCTGCTCATTTGGGCAGGTTTTTTGTTGTTTTAGTAAATAAAATCCATTTTTTCGACAAAAATTATTGACAAAAATGTAAAATATGTTATAAAAGAAATGAGGAAAATGTCAAAATATGTAATTAGGGGGGAGTGATTCCGTTGGTAATGTGATTTTCGTAAAATCACGGCGGTCTGTTCACGCAAATTCTCCTTGCGTTCTTTTTCTGCTGCCCTCTCGATGGGACTTAATTTGTACCTTGGAATAATTAAAACCTCCAAAATGATATTTTTATTATATATCATCTTGGAGGTTTCGTAAAGCCTTTACACAAAAGTGTCCCGTATCACCAAAACTGCCGACAGGAAAAAGCTTTCCCGTTTGATTGAAGTTTTCATCCACGATATGATATCCCAATCCCTGCATTTGCCTTGAATTGGGACTATAATTCTTTTCTGCCTCGTCAAACAGCTCCTTCTTGTAAAGCCGTACATCTTTATTCAGCACAGCCTTAACAAACTTGTTTATATCGTCCGCACTTGAGAATGAGCCGCCGCTGCCGGCAATTCCGCCCAATGTATAAACATTCTCATCGTCTGCTATACTTTTACCAAAGTATTTCCACCTACAGCATATCTCCGCATTTTCTTCATCTTTTTTGATGTTAAAGCGACTTCTTGTCAAGCCTAAAGGCTTAACCAAAAGTTTTTCGTATATCTCATCAAGCGGCATACCATAGATTTTTTCAAGAATATAACCCGAAAGTATACACGTATTGCATGAATATTCATAATCGCTTCCGGGTTCAAAAGCAAGCTTACTGCCGAGGATATATTCCGCAACCACATCTTTTCCGCAGTCCGCAAGCTCCAAAAGCCTCCGCACCCTCCGGTGCAGACTTGCCGATAAGCTCTTTGATTCTTTCGGGATTATCTGCCTGAACCATGACCGTAAGCAATGCTCTATCATTCTCAAAAAAAGACTTTTTCATTGTCAGCAATTCCTCCCGGCTGCGTTTCTTCCGCCGTCTATCATGATGTTTTCACCGTTTATGAATTGTCCTTTATCCGACGCAAGAAACAAAACCAAATCAACAATTTCCTGTGGATCTGCCGCCCTGCCGAGCAATGTTTTCATGCTTGCCATTCCCGGCCGGGTAAGCACCGGACCGGGAGATACGCAGACGCATCTTATATTATGCGCTGCACCGTACTGTGCAACTGATTTTGTAAGTCCGTACATCAGTCCCGCTTTTGCCGTGGGGTAATCCATAGCCTGTCCGTCACCCTCAGCACCTGTAATCGAACCGATATTTACAATCAAACCGCTGTTCTGCTTTCTCATCTGCTTTAAAACAGCATGAGCAAAATAGAATGGGCCCTTTAAATTTACATCAAGTCCCCAGTCGAATACATCAATCGGAACATCGGGAAAATCAGCTTCCCAACCGACATTTAACATTCTTCTTGCAGTTCCGCCGGCAAAGTTCACCATGATATCAATACTCCCGAATGCTTCAACCGCTTGATCTCTTACATTGCATACCTGCACATAATCTCTCACATCGCAAACAACGCCTATCGCCTTTCCGTTGCCTTTGTCGTTGATTTCTTTTACCTTTTCATCAAGAACGCTTTCATTGACATCGCACATAACGACATTTCCGCCGAATTCCGCAAAATTCTGCGCAAACAAAAGCCCC
Organism: Clostridia bacterium; assembly: GCA_034186235.1. GTDB lineage: Bacteria > Bacillota > Clostridia > HGM11514 > HGM11514 > CAKSKB01. The sequence continues at coordinate 9,878 of JAXGBA010000144.1, forward strand.
ATACCGGATGCCGCTCCGGTGGATATTGCAGTCTTTCCCGCAAAATTCATAAAAAATCACCTCAAAAAATAAATAACTATGTATAGTATATAGGATAATAGTATTTATTTCAATGTGTAAAATAATATTACTTTGATGTTTTCGATACAAAATAAGTTAATTATCTTGATTTTTATAAACAAATAGTGTATAATCTAATCAAGTACTACTATTATCGGAGAGATTTTTTATGGTTGACATTAATAAAATAGTTATCACGAATATTGATGAGATCTTTACTGTTGTATCACCCAAAAAACGAACAGAAAAAATAAGTAAAAGAAAAAGCTACGCTCTGTCATTTTGTATTGACGGACAAATTACTTACATTCACAACAATAATGAAATCGTTTCTGATAAAAATCATGCCGTTATTCTACCCAAAGGGCAAAGCTATACATTACATGGTGATAAAACCGGAAGTTTTCATGTAATAAACTTTCAGTGTGCGGAACCTTTATGTGATACCATAGTTTCAATCCCGATTCAAAACCCGAATCTGTACATCAAGGATTTTGAGCAGATTAAAGCTCTTTCTCTTTTTGAGGATAACAGAAATAAAATGATGAGTATTTTTTATGATATGCTTCATCGGCTTTCCTCTCAGAATACAAATAACAGTGTTATTTCGTGTGCGATAGCATACCTTGAAAACAACTATGATAATCCCGGCTTGACTAATGCCGAGCTTGCAAAGCAATGCAATATAAGCGAAGTATATTTTCGGCGAATTTTTGAAAAACAGTATAAAATGACGCCAAAACAATATATCGTGAATGTAAGGATAAATAAAGCTAAACAGCTTTTGGTGGAAAATTCTTTGAAAATAAACGCTGTTGCGGAGCGCTGTGGATTTTCAAACCAGTATCATTTCTGCCGCGTATTTAAGAAAAAGACCGGACTCACTCCCACGGTATACATCAAGCAGAATAAAATTTATAAAATTTGATTTTTGAGAGGATAAACCTTGGTATATTATTTATTGCAAGCTGTATTCAAAAGAGGCATTTGAATTATATGCACCGTTTAATATTCCATATTTGATATATCTATTTTTTGTTGCTGCGATTAAATGGATTATAAATTTCGTACATTCAGTAACTATTGTACAAAAACTTAATTTTTTAGCAACTATAAATATATATATATTTTTAGCTTTGGTTTTATATACATTTGTTATAGATTTTATTGCTTTACTTATACGATGTATTTAGATGATGATTGGAATTGTGATCAGTGTAAATATGTTACTATTATTTGAAAGCAGTTTAGTTCTTTCATGTTATAAACCCACTACATTAATTTGTAGTGGGTTTCTTTTGGAAAAAAACAGAAAAAATTACAAAAAAATATTGACATATGCTATTGACATATGTTGAAAAATATGATAATATATGGGCGTAAGAGTTAATGATTTGTCAAATATGCTCAAAAGTGTTTGCTGAATTGAGATGATTACGGTGGGTAATATTGCATAGTTTGTTTTCAGTGTTGGGGAACACATGAGGGGAAACAGGCTTATATAAATAAAGAACTTCAACAAGGCGGAATATGAATATAATTCATCAGGATTAAGAACTTCAAAAACCGTAAACGGCGAAAAGACTGACTTTATCCTTGACGGTATTTATGTAATAGCCGAAATCAAGGACGGAGATGTAACGAATTATATCCGTGGTGTAACGGGCATAATATATAGTAAGGATAAAAAAGGAACAAAAACTTACTATGTAACCAATAACCACGGTGATGTAATAGCCTTAGTTAACAGTTCCGGAAATATTATCAAAGAATATACATATGATGAATATGGGGTAGAAACCAATCCTGATAAGGAAGATACAAATCCTTTCCGTTACTGTGGAGAGTATTTCGACATCGAGACAGGTTTCATCTATCTCCGTGCGAGGTATTATTACCCGACATTAGGTAGATTTATTTCTGAAGATCCGGCGAGGAGTGAAACAAACTGGTATGTTTACTGCAGTGGTAATCCGGTTGTTTTTGCGGATCCGTCCGGATTGGATATATATTATTTTGTTAATGAAGAGTTTAAAAAAGAAGCGTGGAAAGATGCTAAACTATTGGAAGAACATTCCGGTGAGCCTGTTCATGTTTTAATAACTGACACAAGAGATACTTTTATAGAAGAATGGAATAAGATGGGTAGTTGGGATGGTAAAGATGTTGATGTATCTCTCGTAGTAATAAATATGCACGGCAGTCCTGATAGTATTTCTCCTCACAGCGATGGTAGTACAGGTTTAATTACTACAGGCGATATAAAAAGCGGCAGATTAATTTCAAAAAACATTGATAGAATCGTGCTTTTAAGTTGTAATACCGGACATTTTGACCACAGATATTCGAGTTTTGCAAACAAAATGTTGGTTTACAATAATGTAAAATCAGTAGTTGCTGCGGACGGTACAGTTTCATCCCGATCATTATTAAGAGGCCGATATAATACAATGGCTGATGATACTTTTAATAGTTTTTTATGGTCTGAAGGAAATGGAACAGAGCCTTACCGTAAAAACTATGGTTTTATAGACTATACTAAAAATGACAAAGGTGAATTGGAGTGGAAGATTAGGGAAAAATATATCGTTGCATAGAGGTGTCCTGAATGCGTAAGAAATGTTTAGTCATATTACTCCCTGTAGTTGCGGTATTATTGATTATCTTATATTACTTTTACGACGGTGCATATGTAATTGAGACAATGACATCAACCGAACTCGAACTTATTAATGAGTATGCAACCTACAAAACACCTTTCTCAGATAAAACGATAGTAGAAGACTTTGTATTGAAGGATGATATTGAATCATATTTTTATCACCACAACCAATATATAAAAGCAACATTATTGGTTCCAAATGATGAAATTGATGCTATTTTTCCGGAAGAGTTAAGGTGCTATGATACAGATATGTACTTTGATCTAAGAAAAAATGATAATGAAGTTGTTCATTTTAAAATTTGGATGCCGAGAGCGGTGGTGAAATGGCCTGATAAAACAAGCAGAAATATTCAATACAATGTATTGGTTTCGGGAAATGAGTATACTAAGGTTTATTTGTCTGTAGATAAATTAGGGTGGAAATTGTATAATTATGAGCGGATATAATTAGCAATTACAGAGTTATTGTCTTGTTGGAATTTTGGTGCCGGTTTTGCCGGCACCATTATTTTTGGAAAAATACAGAAAAAATTACAAAAAACTATAGACATATGTTGAAAAATATGATAATATATGGGTGTAAAAATTAATGATTTGTCAAATATGCTCAAAGTATTTGCTTAACGGAGATGATTACGGTGGGTAATATTGCATAGTTTGTTTTCAGTGTTGGGGAACACTTGAGGGGAAACAGGCTTATATAAATAAAAAACTTCAACAAGGCAGAGTATAAATATAATTCATCAGGACTTCGTACATCAAAAACGGTAAACGGCGAAAAAACCGATTTTATCCTTGACGGTATTTATGTTATCGCCGAAATCAAGGACGGAGATGTTACCAACTATATAAGAGGATTATGCGGTATTATATATAGTAAGGATAAAAAAGGAACAAAAACTTACTATGTAACCAATAACCACGGTGATGTAACCGCGTTGGTTAACAATTCCGGAAATATTGTAAAAGAATATGCATACGATGAGTACGGCGTAGAAGCCAATCCTGATAAGGAAGATACAAATCCTTTCCGTTATTGCGGTGAATACTACGATACAGAAACGGGATTCATATATCTAAGGGCAAGATACTATGACCCTGAACTGGGACGCTTTATTTCCGAAGATCCGGCGAGGAGTGAAACAAACTGGTATGTCTATTGCAGTGGTAATCCGGTTAATGCGGTAGATTTACTTGGATTGGAGAAAATCGTAGTTTCTGGTAGCGAATATGATGGAAATCTATTAGATAAAAGATACAAGGGGAATTTCTTGGATCCGGCAATTAACCGTTTAAAGTGTATGGTTGCATCTGCTAAAGAAAGGATCACATGGATTGTTAGCAAAACTGGATATTCGGATGAAGCAATTGCTGCTATGCAAACTTTTGCTGATGGCAACGGCGTTAATTTTATAACTATTGATTCTGCCGATGATTTAATTAATTATATTAATTCAGGATCGGTTTCTGATAAGATGATTAGTGAAAGAAGAATAAATGATAAAATAACTTCATTTGAACTATACTCTCATGGATTAGAATTTAATGGCGGAACAATAGAACTTGGATATAGGCAAGATAACGCCAACAGTTTGTCATTGAATTCGAACAATATTAAAAGAATGAATTGGAGTGCATTTGAAGGTTGCACGAGTAAGTTCTATTCATGTAATACCGGCAAAGCTGGATATAATAGTTTTGCACAGAATTGGGTAAATATAACTGGTGGCAAAGCAATAGCTTCGACAAATAAAACTACTTATGTACCTGTGGGTTACTATCTTAATTCTGATCAAAAAAATTCTATTAAGTATTATGGTTTTAATGTGTTTGGCAGTAACAATCAACCAATTCCGAGTGATGGTGGCAGTTGGCTTACATTTACTAAAATAGATGGTAGGTAAGTTTGATAATGAAAAAGTATTGGATGTTATTTGTAGCTTTTTTTGTAGGATTTATCTTTTTGAAGTTTAATTCATATTCTTACCCAAAAACCATTTCTTCTGCAAGAGCAGAAGAAATAGCGGATAAGTACCAAACACTTATATGTAGTAATATGCAGGCAACTAACTGCAATTGGAAAGTAATCCGTGGATCTAATATACGAACTACAAATAATGATATAAAAATATCATTTTCCAATTTGCCTTTTTTCTTGGATAAGCCATATTTCGTTCATAATAATTTCCTTTTTCAAGGTTTTTATTCAAGAATTACGAATACATTTTATATATTAAATTGGTATATTGTAGGGGAACCTGTTAGTGCATTCGATATAAAGAATGACTTATGCTTATACGATCTTGATGGAGGTGAATTTGATAAAAGCATTAAAGAGTAATTGGTGTTATAAAACCTTATATTTCTTAGCTTTAGCATATCTTATTGCTAATACTGTATACAATATATATTTGTTGTTTAGATATCCAAGCTTTGATGTGTGGCTAATTCCGAAAAAAATGTATTTATTATATGCACCGTTTAATATTCCATATTTGATATATCTATTTTTTGTTGCTGCGATTAAATGGATTATAAATTTCGTACATTCAGTAACTATTGGACAAAAACTTAATTTTTTAGCAACTATAAATATATATACATTTTTAGCTTTGGTTTTATATACATTTGTTATAGATTTTATTGCTTTACTTATTCGATGTATTTAGATGATGATTTGATTTGTGATCAGTTTATATATGTTAATATTATTTGAAAGTAGTTTAGTTCTTTCATGTTATAAACCCACTACATTAATTTGCAGTGGGTTTCTTTTGGAAAAA
>JAXGBA010000145.1:0-5866 GCA_034186235.1 Clostridia bacterium
ATTACATCGGGTTCATCTGAAAGATAGATACAGTTGCCCAAAGACTTGCTCATTTTCGCCTTGCCGTCAATCCCCGGAAGCCTCAGGCAAGCGCTGTTTGAAGGCAAAGCGATGTTTGGTTCAACCAAAGTATTGCCGTAAACCATATTGAATTTATGTACGATTTCGCGGCACTGTTCAACCATAGGCATCTGGTCTTCGCCTGCCGGAACGGTAGTTGCACCAAATGCGGTAATATCCGCCGCCTGGCTTATAGGATAGCAGAAAAATCCCACAGGAATACTTGCCTCAAAGTTACGCATCTGGATTTCGGCCTTAACGGTGGGGTTCCTCTGAACTCTCGAAACTGTAACGAGGTTCATATAGTAAAATGTAAGTTCCGTCAGCTCCGGAATCATCGACTGAATAAAAATTGTTGACTTTTCGGGGTCAATACCGCACGCAAGATAATCAAGCGCAACCTCTATTATATTGCTTCTGACCTTTTCGGGGTGCTCCGCATTATCTGTGAGCGCCTGCGCATCGGCAATCATTATATATATATCGTCATAAGCCCCGGAATTCTGAAGCTTAACACGCTCTTTAAGCGAGCCGACATAATGGCCCACATGAAGCCTTCCGGTGGGACGGTCGCCGGTCAAAATAACTTTTTTCATAAACAAACCTCCGTATTGTACATTGGTATTTATTATACCACAAAGCGCCGCTTATGTCAACAGCAAAAATGCGGACGGCCAGTAATTGCCGTCCGCATAATATCGGATTAACCCAATTTATTTTACAATTCTTGAAAGAAGGCTTGCAGCCTGTGCACGGGTTGCATTTGCAGCAGGGCCGAAAGTGCCGTCGCCCATACCCGAGATAAGACCTACCGAAGAAGCCACATCAACTGATGACTTAGCCCAATCGGCAATTTCATTCTTATCGGTAAACGAATCGATACCGCCGTTTGCACCGTTCTTACCAAGGTAAGAATAAGCGTTCACGATAATAACCGCCATTTCCTGACGGGTGATGTTATCGTTCGGTCTGAACAAACCGTCAAAGCCTGTGATGATACCGGCATCAGCGCAAGCGCCTACATAAACCGAGTACCACTCTGCGGAATCAACATCTTTAAAGCCTGCAGTTTTATCTTCAAGCTTAAGTGTGCGGGCAATAAGTGCCGCAAATTCAGCTCTTGTAATATTTCTGTCAGGTTCAAATGTCTTTTCGGTTACACCCGTTACAATGCCGGCTTTATACATAGCCATTACATCAGTTTTTGCCCAATGGTCAGCCATGTCTTCAAAGCAAAAGCTTTCGGCTGTGTCAAGGTTCGGGTTTGTCGTATCGGTTGAGTAGAAACCGCCGTTTCCGGTATTCTTGTTGCCGTAAGGATCTGAAACCGTTCCGCCTCCGCCCTGTCCGCCGCCTTGGGGAGTGTCTTCGGAAACTGACGAGGAATAGAACACCAGCTCAGACAATGTTTTCATATAAACAACAAGCTTGTCGCCCGAAACATATTTTACCGCCTCATTTGTGCCGATTGCGCCCTCTGCCGAAGCAAACGAGTCATCCTTGCATCTTGCGGTAATATCAACATATCTGCCCTTAGAAGTGAGAATTGCCAGTTTCCTGCCGGAAACATTGGGAAGCTCAACCCTGATAAGTTTATCGGCTGAAGCTTTTGCCCCGAACGAAAGCGCTGCATATATATCTCCGTTAAGATTTCCGGAAGCTGCTGCCGAATATACGGGAGCAGTAAATGAGCCGTTCCAGGAATCCGACGAAAGCTTTGTACCTACCTGGATATTGGTTGTAACGGTTCCGATAGGAGTCTGAGAAATCATATCGATTCCGGGCTGCTGTGCAGCTTTGTTTACATTGAGTGTAAGAACCGCACCGTTTGCGATATCAAACTCCGAATTGTTACCGTTATAAACAAGGTCATAAGTCTTATTTGAAGCAACTGTGCCTTTGGTAATAATACCGGCATTATACTCGGAAATTGCAGTTTCAATAAGGAGAGCAGCCTTATCAACCGTCTGCTGCGCCGAAGCCGCATTAGATCTTACAGCCTTTGCATCGGCTACAGCAGTTTTAACAGCATCGTAAAGTTCCTGAGTGCCCTGACCGTATTCACTGTCAACACTTGCATAACCGAGAATTCCTTCACCGGCAGCAATGGCCTGATCAAGTTTTGTGAAATCAACATCTTCTGGATAAATCACCAAATCTGTTGCACTTGAATAGAACTGAATATATCCGTCCATATCGGAAAGATTTGTTCCGGTATATGTGTGATTATAAAGCAGATCACCGTTTATGTAGCAAGCATATTTAACACCATCGGCAACATCATAAACACCGATCGTCATCTTGTAATCAGTATTTACACTAAAGCCTGTACCGAAGTTATCGATACCGGGGCGTGTGGGATTCCAAAGCTGCGCTTCAAGGTGGTCATCATGGAACCACATAAGGTAACCGCAATTGGAATTGTTGCTCCAAATTTTGGTTGTCGGATCCTGAACTCTGAACAAGAAACCGCCGTTAACGCTTGTTCCTTCATCGCCCTGGAGCTTACAGCCAAATGTAAAGAGAACATTCTTATACTTCTTATAATTGTAAGTCACGCAGGAGCCCGCTTTTACAGTCATCGAACCGTCTGCATTAAACTGCGGAGTGGAACCTGAGATTACCGTCCAGTGAGAAGGATCTGTATCCGCAATAATCGGCTTAAGCGACATGTATTCAACATTCGTGATAACCGAAAGCTTGAACATGTTGATGGCGGTCCTTATAGCTTCAACCTGCGAATCAACCTCAAACTGAACCGCATCTTCATTTGCCGCAACGGCATTTGCCGCCGCAATAGCAGCTTTAAGATTATCAACCGATTTCTGTGTATACTGACCTTCCAAAGAACCTACAACTGCGTTATTAACAAGCTTTCTTGCTTCTTCAATACGGTCGTAAAGTTCATCTTTGTCAACATCACCGCCAAAGGTGATTGTAACCTCGTTTGACTTAACCTTATCGCCGAATACGCCGTTATAATCAACGGGCATAATTTCATAGTAAATCTTCCTGCCCTCGTATTCGGGAAGAACCTTGAGTTTTTTTCCATAATATCCGGTTCTTTCATATTTTCTTGTTGAAGGATTATAAATATACCAGATTGTTTCCGAAAGTGATTCGACATCACCGTCGGCATCGATAAAGTCATAATCCGCCTCAAGAATGTTACCCGACGAAGGATTGCCCGCAACGGTCGCATTTTCAACAACAGGCTTGTTGCCATAAGCATTTGAATCTGCACCGATATCCGACATATCGATATTTCTGAAATCCGGGATAGTCTGCCTTACCTTTGCAAGCCCCGCATCGGTAAGCTTGAAGTTTTCGTTATCATAATCAACAAACAAGTCCTTTTCGGGAGATCTTGAGAAATATGTATGGCTTTCTGTTCCGATATAGCCGTTATAAAGAGCACCCAATCCCTTTACAACAAGGTTGTTGTTAAACTCATTCTGGAATTTCGGAGCATACTGATGCGCAATGTTCGTAAGCGCCGCATAATCTTCCGCATTGGCCTTCGAAGGATGGTCTTTATCATGATATTTATCATAATAAACCTTCAGTGTGGATTCAAAGAAATCCTTTGAAAGGAGTTCCGTCCACGGCTGCCACTGAGTACCCTTAAAGCGTTCCTTATATGTGTCGGTATAATAGCCGCCGTTTAAGAGATTATCATCCCAGTAATCATAAAACTTATTACCGCTGTAGTTGATACCGTAGTAACCGAGGAAAGAAGAGATATACTGACCGGTTGCAGCATCATAATCACCGAAGCCCTGGAACTGCTGAGCATAAGGGTTATCAACGAAAATGTTGTTTTCAACGCGTGAATACTGACCGCCATATGTCTTTGAAGCAAAATACTGCCCGCCGTGTTCCGCTACCATAGTACCCTGGTAGAAAACATTATCATGAAGATATGGGCCGGTGTTACCGTCATCCCAGAAAATCGACTGTGACCAGCCTGCAGCATAAAGTCCGCCGTTGTGGTGGAAGTAGTTATATGCTATCTCATGACCGAAGTTCTGCGGATTTCTGCCCCAATAAATCGCACCCATATCCCCCGTCCACTGAACAGCGTGGTGGATTTCGTTTCTTAATATCTTATGGCACATACCGCTAAATCCCATAATCTGGTGGGTTGAATAGCTGATTTCGTTATTCTCAACGGTCTGGTTATAGCCGCTAACATTAACCGAGGGCGAATAGGAAAGCTTAAGTGAGCTAAGCTTTTTGAATACATTGTTTCTTACAATGTTTCCGCCGCCGGTAAGGGTTTTCGTGTTTCCGCCCGTAATTCTGATACCGCCTGCAGCACCGTCAACAAGATAGCAGTTCTGCATAACATTTTCATCACCGTCGAAAACATTGGAATCGGTAAAATGAGCAAAGGTACACTTATCAACCTTTGAATTTTTCATTCCCGAAAGATTGAATGCCGATGCTCTTACATACTCAAAATCGATGCCTTCAATGTTTATGCCTTCGCTCTGATAAGCAGTAATAAATGCTTTTTCAGCATAAGGAATCATTATTTCTGCCTTGGAAATGTTGTCCGGGTCATAAGGATAGAAATAAATCTTGGAGTTTTCGGTATCCATATAAGATTCACCGGGCATATCGATTTCATCTAAGAGATTGGAGAAATAAAACTCATCACCGGACTTTGGAACATAATCGCCTACACCGTATTTGATTGTGAGCGCTTTATCGTCCGCATTGAACGCCGAAACATAGTTTGAACTGTAAGCCCAATGCACACCGAAGTGCGCAATTATCATAAGATCTTTAAGGTCGGATTTCCAGAGCTTTGCTCTGTCTGTTTCATCATTATATGTGATGGTAGAAGGCTCTCCGCCTTTTTTGCCGTCGCCGGATTTTACCGTAACAGGTCTGTCAATCGCACCTTCGCCTTCCTGAACATCCTGGTTCGGCCAGCGCGCGATGCTCATAGCCTGTCCGTTAACATAGAGCCTTACCTGATTCGAGAACTTATCGTTTCTTCCGTCCTTTGCAACCTTACCGCTGTGGCTGTAGTCGGTCAAAGCCGGCATACCGCTCGGAAATACGGAGGAAAGATCCGCAACATAAAGATTTTCCCTTGCAACATCATCAATAACGCAATCGAGAATATCCGAATCGGTAACCTTTGAAACAAGGTTTTCAACATGTTTTCCGCCTGTTATTCTTACTTTTTCGTTATTATAAGGCTTAAAGGTCAGATTTTTGTCAGCACTTGTGAGCGAAAGAGTTGTTTCTCTGTAATACTCACCGCCGCGCAGATAAATTGTAATCTGATCATCATAGCCGTTTGCACGGAGTGCTCTTGCTGTATCTCTTGCCTTTTCAAACGAAGCGAAAGGTGCGTCAACAGAACCGTCTCCGCTGTCGGAACCGTTGGGAGCAATAAAGTATGCAACATCACCGTTCACAACATCAACAGCAGCAGAAGTAACCGCTGTACCGGCTATGTTAAGAGAGTTTTTAGGTATAACCGTAACTCTGATTTTCTTGCCTATATCATCTTTTGTAATTGTGTAAGATTTATCTGTTCCTACTTCGGTCCATGTTGTACCGTCAGCGGAAATTTCCCACTTAAATTCACTCTTATCGGCATATTCTCCGCCTTCATAATCATACTTTGCGGAAACATTCATGCCGAAAGATGCGCTGCCAGATACAGTAACATTTGAAACCGAAGGCTTTACGCTTTCGGGGTCAACAATCTTGCCTGCAGTTTCAAGGATAACCGGCTCGCCGTCTTTTGGGTCAACCGTAGAAGAAGGTGTAATGATTACTCTTA
>JAXGBA010000146.1:0-9634 GCA_034186235.1 Clostridia bacterium
ATTATCGATTATCTGACAGCTTACGCCTGTCCGTTCAGAAAGTCGGTGAAGTAATATTTCGCTCTTCCTCCCCTTTTATAATTCTTAATATCTGCAAACAATGTCTTAATATATTGCAACATATTTTCTTTTTTGATGATATAATTGTAAATATAGGGAGGCGGCAAATATGGAAGAAAAATATATTGACATAGCAATCAATGCAACAAAAGCCTACAAAGAATATACCGGAGAAGACCCGGCTATACGGGAAGTGATGTTTCAAAAGGAACTTTACCCGGCGCTTTTACTGCCAATCCGCGACGAAGATTTGTTCGCCGGAAGAATTGCAGAATACTACGGTGAATTTCTGCCGGTTGACTTCAATTCCAAGTCAGCTGCTCAAATCGGATACAAAATGTGTCCGGCAACTTTGAAAGCGCTTATGCAGGAATATCCGCACCGCAAAGCAGAACTTGAAGAATTGTTTGAGTTTTGGAAAAAGGAAAGCACTTTTGTTAAAATACTAAATGAATCACCGAAAGAAATTCATGATTATTTCTTTCCGGCAAATGTAGGGTTGGATGAAAACGGTTATCTCCGAAAAACAAACAAAAAAGCAAAAAAGCTCGGTTCGGGATTTATTTCAGGTTCTTTTGACTCCAGAATTGCCGGTTTATCGGCAAACTACGATAAGCTTCTGAGGCTCGGTGTTCCCGGCTTGCTTGATGAGATACGAAAATACAAAGCGGAAAATCCGGGGCATGACGATTTTTACAGAGCGTGCGAAATATCGATTGAAACACTTATCGAGTGCTTAAAATTCTATGCAGATCAGGCATACATACTGTCAGAAAAGCAGACGGATAAAGCCAAAAAGAAAAAATTCTGCGAAATGGCGGCAGCGCTTACAAAGCTATGTACCGAAAAACCCGAAAGCTTAAAAGAAGCAATGCAGCTGATGCTTATATATGCTGTCCTTATGAGAGCCGACAGCTACGGAAGAATGGATGTATATTTCGGTGATTTTCTTGAAAACGACCTCAAATGCGGCAGATTGACCGAAGAGGACGCTGTACAGCTGATTATCGGACTTTATGACCTTCTGACATCATTCGGCAGTGAGTTCGACACCAGAATTGTTATAGGCGGTCTCGGCAGGCGCAACGAAAAAAGTGCGGATAGATTTGCACTTTTGGCAACAGAAGCCGTTGAAAGGCGGCACAAGATAAAACCCGTATTAACGCTCAGACATCACAAAAAGCAAAACCCGGCTCTTCTTGAAAAGGCCGTGGAATCAATAAGCAAAGGCTCTATATACCCCACCCTTTATAATGATGACGCATATGTCCCGGGGTGTATGAAAGCGATGGATATACCGTACGATGACGCCGTAAAATATTTTCCTCTCGGGTGCGGCGAAATACTGCTTGACTATACATCAACAGGGTCGCCGAACTCCACAATGCGTTTTCTTAAAGCTTTGGAGGCTGCACTTCATGACGGGCATGACGGTGCGGGCGGCAATGTTATCGGCATAAGCACCGGACCGGTCGAAGAATTTACAGATTACGAAAAACTCGAAAACGCATATTTCAGGCAGGTGCGTGCAGCGCTTGAAAAGGATATAAATATACATATCTGGAACAAAAAAATAGCAGCACGGGAAACGGCTTTTGTTCTCCAGAGCATTCTTTTCGATAACTGCCTTGAAAGAGGAGAAAGCATATTCGGGGGCGGCATAAAATATTTCGGCGCAAACATCGAAGGTTTCGGGATAACCAACACTGCTAATTCACTTGCGGCAATTAAAAAGCTGGTCTATGAGGAAAAGCGGCTCACGCTACGCCGTCTGGTTGATATTCTCGATTCCGACTTTGAAGGATACGAAGAAGAAAAAAATCTCATGCTGGCAGCTCCGAAATACGGTAATAACATCAGCTATGTCGATGAAATCAAGACACGCATAGAAAAGTATGCAAATGATACGGCTCATGAAATCGGGAGAAAATCAGAGCTTTCATACTACACAATTGCAAATGTAAACCCGGGCGGAATAAAGATAGGCCCGTCAATTGCTGCAAGCGCAGACGGCAGAGTGTGCGGTGAAACGATGGCGGTAGGCAACTCGAGCGTGCCGGGCACCGATAAAAATGGTATTACCGCTATGCTTTTATCCTGTGCAAAAGTCGACCCGTGCAACGGCGGTGTTGTAACTAATGTCAATATTTCCAAAGAAACGATAAGCAGCAATCCTGAGAAATTTGCGGAACTTATCAAGGCTTATTTTAATGCGGGAGGGCTCCAGCTTAACATCAACTGTTTCTCAAAAGGAGATCTTGAAAAAGCTTTGACCCATCCGGAAGAGTACCAAAACCTGATCGTTCGTGTGAGCGGATTTTCCGCAAGATTTATCGATCTTGACAAGATTACGCAAAAACACATTATGGAAAGGACGCTCTTTTAATGAAAGCTGAAATTTTCGATATACAAAGAGGTTCGTTTGTGGATGGCCCCGGCATAAGAACAACCGTTTTCTTCAAAGGCTGCAACCTCAGCTGCCTTTGGTGTCACAATCCGGAAGGAATAAGCCGCGGGCGGTGTATGAGCATATCGAAGTCTCTGTGCACAGGGTGCGGCTTATGCAAAAAAATATGTCAAAGGGAGAAGTGCATTTTCTGCGGACAATGCGTTAAATATTGCCCAAGCGGCGCAAGGAAAATCATAGGGAGAGAGATCGGAGAGGACGAATTATTAAAAATCGTTTCAGAGGATAAGCCTTTTTATCAGCCTGACGGAGGGGTAACCGTTTCCGGCGGAGAATGTATGCTGCAATACAAATTCCTCGAATCGTTTTTAAAAAGCTGCCGCAAAAACAATATTCATACCGCAGTCGATACGGCGGGCGCAGTTCCGTGGGAGCATTTTGAAACAGTTCTGCCATATACGGATTTATTTCTGTATGATATCAAATGCATTTCTCCGCAACTTCATAAGCAGTTTACCGGCATGGACAACGCGGATATTCTTTTAAATCTGAAAAAACTCAAAAATGCCGATGCAAAAATTCATGTGCGCATACCGCTTATACCAGGGTTTAACGATAATGATTACGAAATGGAAAAAATTGCGGGTTTTCTGAAAGATATAATGCCGGAAAAAATCGAAGTCCTGCCCTATCACACCATGGGTATCGGAAAGGCTGAAGCACTCGGCAAAAACCCGATTCGTTTTACAGTTCCGGATAATTATACAGTAAACAGATACAAAAAATATTTTGAACTATTGTAATTGCGGAAAAAATCTGATATAATTATTCTCGGGTGATAAAATGAAAACAAACCGAAAAGTTGCGTGTCTTAATTTGCCGAACTCATCGCTGCATTACAGAAAATATACCGTTTCATCTTCGTGCTGTCCTCATATGCACAGATTTTACGAAATCGAGCTGATAGAAAGCGGCTGCGGTGTTAACATAATAAACGGCGTTAAATATCCGTACAAAAGAGGAGAAATGTATCTTTTAAGGCCGACGGATTTGCACGAAATCATAATTGAAAAACCATCGGTAAACCACCTTCTGCAAATCCCGGTATGCACCATGCCGAAAGATATAATTGAATTTATCAACTCCTCAACACGCATATATGCAGCGACGCTGAACAATGAACAATACAGGTTCTTCGAAACACTGCTTGACTCGCTGAAAAATATTACACCCGCTTATGGAAAACTCGACTCACATCTCAGCATAAGTATAATTTCTGGAATTGTGCTGTCATTTTTAAAACTCGAATTTTCCGAAAAACCCGATATTACCGTTACAGACAACTGCAAGGTGCGCAGCGTAATTGAGTATATCCGGGAAAATTTCACAAAAAATATTAGTCTTTCCGACCTGGCAAATCATGCGTTTCTGAACAAAAATTATTTATCTTCCATATTTGCAGAGTATACCGGAATTACCGTTTCGGAATACATCAGAAGAATGAGGTTGGATTACGCCTATATGCTGTGTCTGACAACGGAATACCCAAGCTCGCAAATCGGAGATATGTGCGGATACAGTTCCGCTTCAAACTTTCTTCGAGATTTCAAAAATAAATATGGCACCTCGCCAATGTCTGTAAGGAAGGCAAATAAGAAGAATTTTTAAGCACTTTAAACCCGGAAGCAGCAGGATTGAAACATATCCCGACACGCCGGGTAAAATAATTTCTTTTACGAAATTTACTGATACGGAGCTTTCAAATTTGCACGAAACCAAGTTGAAAATCAAAAAAAGTGCGGCGCTCCGCCTATGACAATCAGAAAACTCCATCACAAAATTAAGAAGCTTGCCATCAAAGCAAGCTTCTTAATTTATACTGTTATCATTAAAATAGCGTCTCAATTCCGTTATTTACGAAAATCCACTGCGTCAAACATATCTGCGGCGGCAATCGCTGCGGCATATTCCTCCCGAGAAACAGGTTCGTCAAAATCGCTGAATTTAACAGCCTTAATATCGATACCCGCAAGCAATTTAAGCCAAAGCAAAGCAAGTGCAAATCTTCCCAACCCGAACCCTGCGTGATATGTATCTCTATGTATCGGAAATCCCGATTTTAAGAGCTGCTGAAACATCTCTCCGGAAGGAATTATCGGAGCATTAATCCGTTTTGCCGCATCGGCATATGCGGATTTCAGCTGCAAAAACATCTCCTCCTGCGAGGTAAACCCGACATTTTTGAGCATGTCACTGCCTTGCTCGTAGCTCCAGGTCTGATGAACGACCTGTGTGGAATTAGGCGCATGATACGACACATATTCCGAAAGTCTTTCAATATACGGATAATATGTTTTTACATCAAAGCTGTAACGACTCACCTGCTGCATTGTAACAAAGTCCCACTCATCACTCTGCAGAGCTTCCTTAATCGAGGTATGAAGCCCGGTCGGAACACCGTTAAATGTAATTTCATACGCACGGTCATCATTGTTCATATTTTTATAGTGTGTGGCAAGCGAACACCCGCCGATATAAAGATTAACCGTTTTTACACACTCGCCGCAGCTCTTTGCAACTTCGGAAATATATCGGTGCGCATCATTTGAAAAGCTGTTGCCTATTGAAAGAATTTTCATCATTGTTCATTAATCCTTATTCATAAAATAATTTTGCAGAAAAGCAAGCGTGTTGCTGTCAAACCCGGCAATTTTTTCAACAAACCTGTCACGGGCAGCCTGGCTCATTGCAGAATAAAGTCCGCGAACCTTTGCAAGATCATCGGCAAAATGCTCATTAACATAATTCTCGCCTATATACTCCTTAGCTCCGGCTTCAATCGTGAGCTGAATATCCTTTTTGATAACGGAAATAATCTCCTTTTCTGCACCGATAAATGTGACGCTGTCAATATCCGAAAGCACCGCATTGAGGTTTTTAAGCACCTCGGTATTGTCAAACGTAGGCGGCTCGGGCTTTGTATCATCCGGTTTATTGCTGCCGGAAGAACCGCCCGAAGGTCTGCTTCCGCCGCCGATTGACGGCTTTGTTGCAGACGAATTATTATTGTCCTTGTCGGTATTATCCGGTTTTGGGTCGTCCGGCTTTGCGTCGCTGGGTTTAGTATCATCCGGCTTTGTGTCGCCGGGCACATCAACGGTATAACCGGAATTATCAACAAACTGCGCAAGCAAAAGCGCAAGCTCACCTCTGGTCATAATCTCTGTTGCACGGAATTTTCCACCGTCCTCAAGGGCGACAAGCCCGGCATCCGCAATAGCTTGCACATCACCTTTCGCCCAATCGTCAACAGCGTCGGTAATCGTAAGGCTCTGCTTTGGTGCAGGCTTAACAATCCTTGCGACAATACTGCATGCCTGCTGGCGTGTTACAGGGTCATTTCCTCTGAAAGTTCCGTCCTCAAATCCAACGATAAAGCCTGCCTTAACCGCAATGTTTACATCATCATAATACCAATCGTCATACGAAACATCGGAAAAAGTGTTTTCCCCGGCGTCGGTATACTTAAACAAAAGATTAATCATGCGTGAAGTTTCGGCACGGGTAAGGCTTTTATCGATACCGAATGTCCCATCGCCGTAACCTTTTACTATTCCTTCCGCATAAAGCGTATAAACCGCAATGCCTTCATCGGTTGTTATATCCACATCGGAAAAGACCGAAAGCCCGTCCGCTAAAACCGAAACCGATGTCAAAACCAGTGTAAAAGCAATCAGCAAACCAACAATTCTTTTCATAAATTACCTCCGTTAAAATACAGCGTGAAGGCACGTATTGACGTGCCTTAGGCAACCGAGAGTCGAACTCTCAATGGTTTTTATCGGCTGATTTTCCCTAATACTGCGAAACTCGCTTGATAATACGACCGTATTAACTGCGTTCGCTTGCTTGTCTTGAGAAAAATCAGCTCGCTAAAAACTGCATGCACCTTATGGCAAAAATTTGCCGGCATAAGGCATTAAGGGTTCAAATCTCGGTTGCCTACGCAATGTTATCTGTAAAATCTTATTACCGAAGCCTCGCTGCCCTTTGCTTCCGCCTTATAGCCGTCAAGGTTAATAACGCCTTCGGCATCATCGGGCGTAAACTCAAGCTTATCGAGAATATCACCGAAGAACACATCGATAATGTCATACATATCATCAACCGAGAATGCGGGGTCTTCCGCCTCGTTGAGGAGCGTATAAACATGCTTTACATATTCCTCATAGCTTTCAACCTCGCCTTCGGTATATGCGTGATTGAAATTAAATTCGGCAATCTTTGCCGCAAGCTTATGCGCATCAGAGCAGTACTTCTGGTAAAGCTCGTTAATCTTGGAAATCCTTTCAATCAAAGCATCTGCCTTGAACGGGAGCTTTCCTGTTGCAACATAGTCGTTGAACTGCTTAAGCATAAGGTTAATAAAGCCTGTTGCCGCCTTTATGCTCTGGTTTTTGAAATCAGCTTCCGTATAAGTCTGATTTAAGCTGCTTGCCAAAATTTCATCCGCAGCCGCATTGAGCATATCCTCAAATGCGCCGTAGAGCTCGGCTATCTTGGAAATTGAAGAAAGCTTGCTGTCAAGCCCGCCCGGAAGCTCCCCGGTTTTATCAAAATGGTCAACAACCGCTACGAATTTATTCATAATCTTGACAGCATACGGTGTTATCTTTTCAAATGCCGTATCGTAGTCAACATAGTCATAATAAAGCACTGCGTCATCCGCCAGAACTACCATTGCATACATTAGATCATAGTATGCCATCGGGTCATCCTTAAGCTTATATCCGGAATAAATTTCATCAGCCGGAGTTGTATCGAACAGCGCTGAAATCATATCCTTTTCAACCAATGCTTTAAGATAAACATTGTCGTTATACTTAACCTGTTCCTTAGACTTAAGCTTATCGGCAACCTTGGCAACAGCCGTGCGGTATTTGGGAACAAGAATATCACGCATAAGGTTGGCCTTAAATGTCAGCGATGTCTTGTATCTGTAGCTTGCGGTGATGCCTGCGGCTTTATCCGCTTTAATCCGGTCTGCAAGCGCAACCGCACCGACATAATAATCGTCTTTAGCAGAATCGAAGTATATCCTTACAGTATCCTCGCCGATAAGGTCAATGAACGAGCCGAATTTAGCCCTGAACTTATCACGCAGCCCTTCATAAGTATAGCTGTTTACGGCATTTGCAATGCCGAGAAGGAAGCTTACATTATCGGGAGTTACCTCAAATTCAGCATCCTTATCCTCAAACGCCTTAATGAAGTTCTTATAAGTGCTCTGTTCTGATATCTTATCGAAAATCTTATCTGAAAGTTCTTCTTTTTTTGCATCGGACAGCGAATCCACATAGTCGGCAATCAGCGTTCCCGCTTCCGCAGAGTTTTCATCAAGGTACTTATTGATTATGCTTTCAATTCTTGCATCGTGAGTAAGAATTGTTTTGATTCTGCCGATGAACGCCGCATCCATATCGTTATCGATGAACTTATTTACGCACTCATCGATTTTGGGGTCGTTCGTGTTGATTCTGTAAATGATATACTGCGCCATAAATTCCGGCATTGAGGAAGCCTGTGTTTTCATAGCCGCAGCAAGCGTAGGATTATCAATATAAGAAATATCGGGAATATGCATTGTATTATTTACAAAATTGATAATCTCGGTATTACCGCTATTATACTCTCCCCTCACATACGCCGCAAGGCTGAGCATTGCTTCATCATCATTTGTGAGAATATTCGTAAGCGCCGCAATTGTTTCATCTCTGAAAGACGCATCATTTACGAACTCAACCTTCATGAATTCAACAAGAGTTGCTCTCATTGAAGCAAGCTTAACCATTGAAAGAAGCTTAGCGTTATCGACATATTCAATAATCGCATCCGTTCCGACTGCCGAAACAAGCTCCGGAACGCTCACAAATGCGAGAACCGATTTCAAATCATCTCCGCCGTTTTTAACAAGCGTTTCGAGATAATTCTTCATTTCGCCCTCAATTTCCGACGAGCTTATAATCTCATAAATACCAATATCAAGCTTCTGATTAAGTATATTTCCGTGCTCATCAATTATGCCGAGTTTCGGGTCGGCAAGCTTCACTATAAGCTTATTATAAGCATCGGTATGGTCAAACGCATATTTAACGCTGCTTCTGCCGGAATAAAGTATATCCTTGAATGTATCAGCAAATCTTGTATGCGAGTTATACGGTACGGTTACGCTGACGGGGTTTGAAAGCCTTCCGGTATTAAACATGAAGCTTACATTCTTCGTCATATCAAACACATTGATATTGGATTTAACCGGAACGGTATCGTCAAAGAGTTTCCACTCGCCGCTCTCGCCATCAAAATACCACCACTCGTTCGGGATTTTATGCTTATACTCCGCAGTATAAACCGGGTCAACCGACGAATTTTTAACATAACCGCTATTTTCGTATGAATCCGGTATTTTGGTTTCCGGAACGGTTGTGCCGTATTCCGCTTCATATGTGCCCTCAAGAATTGAAGCGTCGGGCGCTGCGGAATATTCATTATAGAAGTAAACGGTATACTTTTTAAGCTTCCATTTAGCGTAAACATCAACATCCGATGTAATTACAACATTGGTATCAAAGGTCTTTTCAACACCGCCGTCGATATATGCCCAGCCGTCAAATTCATAATTATCCTTTGTCGGGTCTGCCGGCAAAACGGTAAGTTTTGAGCCTTCATCAACCTGAATAACACGGATTTCCGGCTTTGTAAGGGTTTCGTCCATGTAGAACGCAACATCATACATATTCGTCCACTTTGCGTAGACATCGGTGTGCTCCGAAATCTTAACGCCGGTGTCAAACTTTGTTTCTCCGAGTGCGGAATCGATGTAATACCAGCCGGCAAAAGTTTTACCTGGAGCTGACGGGTCGGCGGGAATTGCCGCAGCCGTTCCTTCATAGAGCACGCTCTCTGACGAAATAAAGTCTGTCAAAGCGGAGTTTTTATAATACTTAACTGTATACGTATTTCTCTTATACTTGATTTCCACTACGGTTGAGCCGTCAGCCGCTATCATGCCCTGCGCAAAGCTTTCGGCTGTGAAGCCTGCATAGCTTTTTGCGGCTGCCGCTGTCGTTTCGCCCGTCTTACCATATTTTGTTTCGGTTTCAACCAATG
>JAXGBA010000147.1:0-23437 GCA_034186235.1 Clostridia bacterium
TTAAGCCTCTTTGGGCTGTCAATGTTAAGCACTGTCGAAAATCCGTTCTCGTCCTGTACCGGAATTGTGTTTCCGTCAAATTCAATAGACTCAATCTTGCTGCCTTCGGCAGGGGTGAAGGTAAACGTCCTTTCTCCGCACTCAACGGCGTTGGAGCCGTCAGCCATTGTATAGCTCAAATCGTCGATTTCCGTAAACGAAACCTCGCCGCTTCCCGTCTTTGCAAGCGTCACGGGCAAGCAGTACTTGTATTCGGTTACCGTCATTTCGCTGAATGTACGGGGCGAAGTGTAGAAAGTAATGCTCTCCAAAGAAGTAACATCCTTTGATTTTGCCGTCCATGTGTTGCCGCCATTGTCGCTTATAGAATAAACATCCAGCGTGGAGCTTATATTTGCAAAATCTTCACTGTTAAAGCCCGGATTGATATTTGCACCCCATGGCTCTCCGTTTACATCTCCTACAGTCTGCATATATACCGACTGGCCTATACCCTTTACAACAAAATCATACTTGTAGCTTCTGCCCAAATAGTAGGTGAACAGCTTTGAATTATTCTCGTTTGATATACAGAAATATGCATGCGGAGGTTTGGGTGTCTCTTCCGTTTCGGAGGCTTTTGCATATGTAACATAGCCGTTTACGGCATCATACTCAATTCCCACACCGTCTCTTATTTTAAGCCTTCTGCCTCTGTTTGTTGTTGCAACGTTTGCGTAACCGGATTCGGTGCCGTCCTTCGCAGTACCCTTGAAATCTTCGTAGAAAACTTGTTGTGTTTCCACTCTGGAAATACCTTCGATTTCCGTATAATTAACCCTGTATTCCGCATCGTCATTAATATTTGAAACGGTATAAGAACTTCCGTTTACAGTATAGGTTTCGGTATTAAATCCGAGTGCGTCAAGCCTTTCGATTGTGCTTATAATCTTGCCGGGCGCATTTGTTTCAAATGTAATGCTTTCGCCCGCTTTGACCGGTATATTCGAGCCGTTTTTAACAACCGTGCCGTTTGCTGTAAGCCGGAAGTTCTGCGCCATCACAACCGAAGCTGTGTATTCGGGCTTTACTGTAGGATAATCCGCAATATATATCTCATCAAACTTGAATGTGGCTTTAGATGTGTCACCTCTTACTGCTCTGAGTTCGAGATAACTTGCATAATCATTAGTGGTGGTGGCATAGTCGCTTACAGGCATTTTTAAGCGGTAAACCAAAACACCGTCAATATATACATTTACATAACCGCTGTTATCAATGAACGCTATCGCCTGATGCCAGCCCTTTGTTGCTTTAACTCCGTCACCCTTATTACACGGGGAATACTTTTCGTCGGTCGCAGATGTTTTTCCTATATTAATATAGTAGCTAAAAGCGGTATTTTTTTCTCTTGCATCCGGACGAAGATTTTTCAAATACAAACATAAATAATTTGCGTTTGTACCATCATCGTAGAACCAGCCGCCGAGAAGGCGGTACTTTCCATCCGCCCAGTTATATCCGCCGTTCGTTGCGGTGTCGACATTTGAACCGTGATATGCTCTGAGCTTGTAAGAATCAACAACGGCATTATCGGCATTCCAAGCAAGGCATGATTCACTCGCATGACCCGGCTCATCAATCTTGAAACTGAAATTTTGATAAATGTTGTTTCCATCAGAGTCTACGCCAACCTTCGCACTTGCCTTTTCGGGCGCAGCAGTTATATCCTTTGCATTCTGGAATATTACCGACGCAGAAACTTTCTTCCCATTGGCATTGCTGTAGGTTGCGGTCACGATTGACATACCGTTTACACTGCCCGAACCGAGAAGAGATCTGCGAAGATTAAATGCCAACGGATTCGAAGTGGTATATTTAAGAAAAGCGCTGCCTGTTATATCCGTTTCATTGCCCTCGCTGTCATACGCTTTAACAACAATGGGGCTATAGTCCCTCGGAGAGTTGTTATAGAGGGTTTTGTTTCCAGAAAGTGAAATCCTGTCGTAATTTGCGGCAGTTTCTGCACCTTCTTTAAATGTAACGTCAAAGCTTCCGACATCCGTAATCTTATCGGAATTAAAGTTGAAACTTGACTTGCCGGAAGCCCCTTCAATTTCAACACCTTTATATTTAACGGAATCAATAACATATCCCGCTTCCGAAACAATCAAAAATCCGGGTTTCGTTTGTTTTTCAAATGCAACAATATCGCCGTTTGCAAGAAGCCTGTCTTCGATAAGGTTCTTGCCGTCATGGTCGCTGTATTTGGTGATATACACCGAACCGTTTGAGCCGATATTGAACTTTGTGTCATAATGCGAAATCGTTTCCTCAAGATCCAGACCGTATAATGTGTATTTAACGCTTTTTCCCGCATTGGCCCACATCTCGAATTTGCTGAACGTGTCATATATCCCGTTGTTCAAGCTTGACGGAATATATATAAGCTCATGCGGATGAGATTCAAACTTCTTTTTCTCAGTCGTAACACTGTATCCGTTCCATCTGAACTGCGTATACTTGGAGGTGGTGCCTTCGGTAGCGGTGCTTTTAAACTTTACGTAGTCGTCCTTACCGATTGTGCTTATGCTGACCTGGTGATTAAAGTCCGAAGGGATGGCATCTCCGCCTTCAACCGCCTCCGCGCTTGCTTCCAAGCTGAATTTGTAAATTCTCCCTATGTACAGCTTAGGCTTCTGCTTGGGAGAAAAACTCGCTCTTTTTAGAGCGTCCCAGGTATAAGTGCCTGCCTCGCTGTTCAACACCCCGGTGGTTGACGAAGCGGTGAGCGTAGCGTTCGGCCCAAAAACACCTTGAAAGATTTTTGAGGTTGTCTGGTGAACCGAAAGCTCGGGTTCCACTGCGCCAACCGCCGTAAAACACGAAAAAACCAAGGCAAGCGCCAGGACTAATGATAAATAACGTTTCATTCTGCATATCTCTCCTTACAAAAATATTTATAATTAATTATACCCCCCCCCCGATAATTTTGTCAACGCTTTTAAAACACATTTTTTATTTTCGGCGGTTTGCATAGTTTCTCGCCTTGTCTTTTGTGCACAATGCCGAAAAATCGGCGGCAAGACATGGTTGCCCTGCCGCCGATTTGCTTTGATTTTCGTGCATTTTTATAGTTTTGCTATATTTTCCAAAACTTCGTCAAGCATTTTTTTATACTTAACGCCTTTTTCCTTTTCTTCCTCAACAAGCTTTGCCGGAGCCTTCGCAACGAATTTTTCGTTTGCAAGCTTGCCCTCAACACGCTTTATCTCGCTAAGAAGCCTGTCCTTTTCCTTATTGAGCCTTTCGAGCTCCTTTTCCTTGTCAACAAGCTCTCCCAAGGGAATATACACCTTTGCGCCCTCGGTTACGATTGCAACGGCGTCTGCCGGGATATTGCTTTCATCGGCTTGAACCTTAACGCTTGCTGCAGATGCCAGACGCTCAAAGAACATTGCGCCCGTTTCAAAAACCTCGCTATGCTCGGTCACGATAATAACCTGCGCCTTCCTTGACGGAGGAACATTCATGCCGGAGCGCGTGTTTCTGATGTTCCTGATAGCGTCCATAACCAGCTTCATGCTGCGGACCTCGTCGGGGAAGTCAAGTTCTTCCTTATAAACGGGGTAAGCGGCAAGGGTGATTGTATCGCCATCATGCGGAAGCGCCTGCCAGATTTCCTCTGTGATAAACGGGATAAACGGATGCAGCATGCAAAGCGTGTTTGAAAGAACATAGCAAAGCACCTGCTGCGCAGACCTTGAGGCCTCCTTATCATCGCCGTACAGTCTGTTTTTAACAAGCTCGATGTACCAGTCGCACACCTCGTCCCACATAAAGTCGTAGAGCTTTGCGATTGCAACTCCGAGCTCATACTTTTCGATATTTGCACCGACCTCGCTCGCAACCGTGTTCATGCGGCTCAAAATCCACTTATCCTCGATATGAAGCTTATCCTTTGCCGGAAGCTCACACTTGTCTACTTCAAGATTCATAAGAACAAATCTCGAAGCGTTCCAGATTTTGTTTATGAAGTTACGGCTTGCCTCAACCTTATCCCACGAGAAACGGATATCGTTTCCGGGGGCGTTGCCGGAGGCAAGAGTAAAGCGGAGCGCATCCGTTCCGTACTTATCGATAACCTCGAGCGGGTCAATGCCGTTGCCGAGGGACTTGCTCATCTTCCTGCCCTGCTCATCACGCACGATGCCGTGGATAAACACATGGTCGAACGGCTTTTCCTTCATCTGCTCCATACCGGAGAAAATCATTCTTGCAACCCAGAAGAATATAATATCATAAGCCGTTACAAGCACAGAGGTGGGATAGAACTTTTCAAGTTCCTCCGTTTTATCAGGCCAGCCGAGGGTCGAAAAAGGCCACAGCGCCGAGCTGAACCATGTGTCGAGCACGTCCTCGTCCTGCTTAACCCTGCCGCCGCACTTGGGGCAAACCGTTACATCCGTTTCGGAAACAGTTGTTTCGCCGCAGGCTTCGCAGTAATACGCAGGGATTCTGTGCCCCCACCAAAGCTGACGGGAAATGCACCAATCGTGTACATTCTCCATCCAGTTAAGATACGTCTTTGAAAATCTTTCGGGAATATATTTAACGGTACCGTCCTTAACAACCCTTATTGCTTCCTTCGCAAGCGGAGCCATTTTAACAAACCACTGCTTTGAAGTGATTGGCTCAACTGTCGTGCCGCAGCGGTAGCACTGTCCTACATTATGACTGTGCTCCTCCACTTTGACAAGCAGCCCCTGTTCTTCCAAATCCTTAACCATAGCCGCCCTTGCCTCGTACCTGTCCATTCCCTCGTACTTTCCGCCGTAGGAATTAACGGTTGCGTCATCGTTAAGCACCTTAATCTGTTCAAGGTTGTGGCGAAGACCGACTTCAAAATCGTTCGGGTCATGTGCCGGTGTGATTTTAACGGCACCGGTCCCGAATTCCTTGTCAACATAATCATCGGCGATAATCGGAATTTCACGGCCGACGAGCGGCAAAATCAAGGTTTTTCCTACGATATCCTTATACCGTTCATCCTCGGGATTTACCGCAACGGCAGTATCGCCGAGAAGTGTTTCCGGTCTGGTTGTGGCGATAATCAGGTAATCGTCACTGCCTTTAATCGGATATTTTATGTGCCAGAAGTGCCCCGCCTGCTCCGCATACTCAACCTCCGCATCGGAAAGCGCCGTTATGCAGTGAGGACACCAGTTGATTATTCTGCTGCCCTGATAGATAAGCCCCTTATTATAGAGGTCAACAAACACGCGCTTAACCGCCTTTGAGCAGCCTTCGTCCATCGTGAACCTTGCTCTGTCCCAGTCACAGGAGCAACCCATGCGCTTAATCTGGGTAACAATTCTGTCGCCGAATTTATTTTTCCAGTCCCAAACTCTCTCAAGGAACTTTTCTCTTCCGAGGTCATAGCGGGTAAGACCCTCTTCTTTTCGGAGGCTTTCTTCAACCTTAATCTGCGTTGCAATACCGGCATGGTCATATCCCGGAACCCAAAGCGTTTCGTACCCTGACATTCTTTTGAACCTCACCAATATATCCTGGAGCGTAACATTGAGCGCATGCCCCATATGGAGCTGCCCCGTTACATTCGGCGGTGGAATTACAACAGAAAACGGTTTTTTCTTGCTTCTCGGGTCAGCCTTGAAGCAGCCCTTATCCAACCACATTTTATAAAGTTTTTCTTCAAAATCCTTCGGATTGTATACCTTTTCAATATTATTCATTGTATTTCCCCTAATTCATTACTTTGTCGGCAATCGCAATAATCGCCGCAGCGGTGACTATAACAAGTCCCGTAATTTTAATTTTGAGAACATCGCCTTCGGTTGCGTCCTCGCCCTTCATCTTATGCGCTATTTTCTTCGCCGGGTATGAAATGCACGCCCCGGCAACAACCAGAATCAGCGCCGCAATGCGGGCAATCACAGCGTTACCCTCTTGAAGTTCTTCTTGCCGCGCTTAACAACAATGCCGCCTTCAAACTTCTCTTTTTCAAGCTTAAAGCCGATATCGTTTATCTTTTCGCCGTCAACCTCAACGCCGCCCTGCTGAACATTTCTCTTTGCTTCCGCTCTTGAAGGAGCAAGCCCGGCCTTTACAAGCACGGAAATAACATCAATGACACCGTCTTCAAAATCATCGTCGGAAAGCTCTGCTGTCGGCATATTTTCGGCATTTCCGGAGGAAAAAAGCGCTTTTGCGGATGCTTGCGCCTTTTCGGCCTCCTCCTCACCGTGAACAAGCTTTGTAAGCTCATAAGCAAGAATTTCCTTCGCACGGTTAAGCCGGCTACCCTCCCACGATTCCATCTGCTCGATTTCCTCAAGCGGAAGGAATGTGAGCATCTTTATACACTTTAAAACGTCTGCATCCGCAACGTTCCTCCAATACTGATAAAACTCGAAGGGCGAGGTCTTTTCGGGATCAAGCCAAACGGCGCCTTTTTGTGTTTTGCCCATCTTTTTGCCCTCGGAATTAAGAAGGAGCGTAATCGTCATGGCGTATGCGTCCTTGCCGAGCTTACGCCTGATAAGTTCGGTTCCGCCGAGCATATTTGCCCACTGGTCATCGCCGCCGAACTGCATATTGCAGCCGTATTTCTGATAGAGCATGAAAAAGTCATAGCTCTGCATTATCATATAGTTGAATTCAAGGAAGGTAAGCCCTCTCTCCATTCTCTGCTTATAGCACTCGAAGGTGAGCATTCTGTTCACGGAGAAGTGCGCGCCGACATCACGAAGCATATCGATATAGTTGAGATTTCTCAGCCAGTCGGCGTTATTAACCATGAGCGCCTTGCCTTCGGAAAAATCTATAAATCTGCTCATCTGCTTTTTGAAACATTCGCAGTTATGGTTAATCTGTTCAACCGTCATCATTTTTCTGAGGTCGGAGCGGCCGCTCGGGTCGCCTATCATACCGGTACCTCCGCCAATGAGCGCAATCGGCTTGTTCCCTGCCATCTGAAGTCTTTTCATGAGGCAAAGCGCCATGAAATGCCCCACATGAAGGCTGTCCGCCGTGGGGTCGAAACCGATATAGAATGTAGCCTTACCGCTGTTCACAAGTTCACGGATTTCCTCCTCATCGGTAACCTGGGCAATAAGCCCCCTCGCTTTAAGTTCTTCATATACCTGCATTATATCAATCCTTTCAAGTTTAATTCCTGTAATATATAATAAGAAGCAATCCGTTTTTCACCGAGATTTCGGACGGTTCTCCGATAAATTCATTGCTTACCCCAAGCGGAAAAGTATTTGTAAGCTCCGCATTTTCGACAGTATATTTAAGCCCTCTTATCGTAACTCCGTCAGCTCTGTCCGAAAGCGAGAAAACAGAGATTTTGCCCTTCATATCACCGCCGAAGGAAACTGCTGAATCGGTTACGGTGTAAACCTCGCGGTTCCCGAAAAGTATTGCCCGTCCGCCTCGGCTTACGATATACGCAAGCGTCTGTATATTTGAAAATGTGTGGTCTGCCCGTCCCCCGCAGCCGCCGTATATTTTAAAGCTTTTAAATCCAAGTTCAAACCCGTGCTTTACCGCAAGGAGCGTGTCGGTATCGTCCTTTTCGCACTTAAAAACCTCTATATCGGCGTCCGTTTGCGGCTTCGGTGCGGAATCAAAATCACCCATATACAAATCAGGCTTTATACCGATTTTATCGAGATATCTATATCCGCCGTCCGCCGCAATCACGAAATCGTCATCTTTCACATCGAGGGAATTTTCACAAAAATCCCCCGCACCGATTATATAACAGTCACCCATGATTATTTGCCTTCGATTTCAAGAAAACGGGGATAAATTTCAGTCCAGTCCTCCTCGGGCTTAAATGTCTTGACCGGAGTTGAAGCCTTGACCGCTTCCCTTATCTGCTCAAGCGACTTTATTTCGCCCAGAGCCATAAGCTGAACCATCATATTACCGATAGCCGTCGCCTCAATCGGGCCTGCCGTAACGCATCTTCCGGAAACGGAAGCGGCAAAACGGCACAAAAGCTCATTCTGAGAACCGCCGCCGATAACATGGATTGTATCGATTTTTCTGCCCGTGATTTCCTCCAAAGCTTCAAGCGTGTTTTTATACTTAAACGCAAGGCTTTCGAGCGCAACACGAATAATCTCGCCCTTTGTATTAGGAATGGTCTGTCCGGTTCTTTTGCAGAACTCCCTGATTCTTGAAGGCATATCGCCGGGTGCGGTAAACATCTCGTTATCGGGGTCGATAAACGCAATATGCGGAGCGGCATTAAGAGCAAGCTGGGTAATATCGTCATACGAAAGTTCCTCGCCTTCCTTTTCCCACTGACCCTTGCACTGCTGCACAAGCCAAAGACCCATAATATTTTTAAGGTATCTGATTTTACCGCCTACGCCGCCCTCGTTTGTAACATCAAACTTTTCGGAAACCTCCGTAAGTACCGGGTGGTCAAGTTCAAGCCCCATAAGCGACCATGTTCCGCTGCTGATGTAGGCTTCCGTTTCGTAGTTTTCAAAAGGAACCGCAGCAACGGCGCTTGCCGTATCGTGAGAACCAACTGCAATAACCGGAACATCGCCGAGACCAAATTCAGGCTTTAATGTACCAACAATCTCGCCCGTCTTTTTGATGGGAAGGAAAATATCCTTTCTGAGGCCCGCCTTTTCGATGATTTCAAAATCCCAATCGCGCGCCTCTGCATTTATCATCTCGGAAGTTGAAGCAACTGTGTATTCGGCAGCCATATTCCCTGTAAGCATATAATTGAAAAGGTCGGGCATGAAAAGGAACTTGTCCGTTTTCGCCATAAGCTCGGGGTCGTTTTCATTAACCGCCAGAAGCTGAAACAGAGTATTGAAATTCATTGTCTGAATACCGGTTTTCTTATAGAGCGTGCTCTTTCCGACTCTTTCCGCAGCAACCGAAACCATCGGCTTTGAATATTCGTC
This sequence comes from Clostridia bacterium, assembly GCA_034186235.1. Classification (GTDB taxonomy): domain Bacteria; phylum Bacillota; class Clostridia; order HGM11514; family HGM11514; genus CAKSKB01. The sequence goes on from JAXGBA010000147.1 coordinate 8,943, forward strand.
ACGGTAGTTTCTGGGGTCACAGATAAGATTCCCTTCCTTATCTATAAGGCCGAAGTCAACGCCCCATGTATCAACGCCGATTGCGTCAATCTTGCCGCACTTTTGAAGTGCTTCCTTAACTTCGCCGAAAAGTCTTCCGAAATTCCAGTAAAGTCCTCCGTCCCGCTCATCGGGGCTGTTCGGAAAACGGTGGATAACCTCCATTTTAAGCTGTTTTCCATCAAACTCGCCTACTATAGCGCGCCCGTTCGACGCACCGAAATCAAATGCTAAAACCTTCATTTTATTTTTCCTCCTGATTTCTTTTGATTATATTTTCACCGATTTTAAGATCGTAAATTCTGCCTTCCATATCAAGCTTTGCCGGCATCGGTGCAAAAACACGCACCTCATTTTTGTCCCAAGAAACGCTTATGCTTCTGTGGGTTGCCTTTGCGCTGTCAACAATAAAGCAAGGCTTTATAAGAAGCCCGTTTTCGTCCAGATGTATTCCGGCAATGTGCCTGTAGAACCAATGGTCAACCTCGCTGAACATATGGTGATTGCATGAACTGCTGATATTCCATGATTCCAAAAGATTGTTATATCCCTTGAGCATCCAGTAAGCATAGCTCGGATATGTAGGATTCGTAACCATCTTGTAAACTGTTTCCGCATAACCGTTGTCTGACAGCGCAGAGAATATGAATTTTGTTCCCTGAATACCGCAGGTTATGTGATAATCCTCCGCTATGACCGCATCATTGAGCATTTTTGCGTACTTCGGAATATCCTCCTTTTCGCAAAGCCCCTGATAGATTATGCAGGCAAGATATGTCTGGCTTTTTTCAAGCTCCTCATTCCCGAAAAACGCTTCGCGGAACGAATTTTTGATTTTTGACGCCAGCTTCTCATAAGGAGTTGAGTCCTCGCCGACGATTTTTGCATATTTCGCCATTACATTGGCAAACATGAAATAAAAAGATGTTTCGGTTACCTCGGGTCTGCACCAATATTTATCCTTGACGGGGCACCAGTCGCCGAGACCGAATTTAACAATATAGTTATCGGTCATTGTATAAAGAAAATCCATATACAGCTTCATGTTTTTCCACATTTTGAAGATGAGCCCTGAATTTCCGGTGTTTTGATAAACATACCACGGTATGCAAATCATTGCACCGTCCCAGCCCGGGCAGCAGCCCCAGTTATAACCCCACTTGCTTGTGGGCACAATTCCCGGTATCTGCCCGTTCGGCCTCTGCACATCCTGAAAATCACCCATCCACTTTTCGTAAGAGGAGGTCATATCAAAGTTCAAAAGAGCCTGCTGGCAGGAAAGAAATGCGTCACCCGTCCAGCCGTTCTGTTCACGGTGGGGGCAGTCCATCGGAATGCTGAGATAATTTGTAAGCGTTGAGCGAACCGATGCCTCGTGGATTCTGTTCAGCATTTCGTCCGAGCACTCAAACGAACCGATTGTTTTAAGGTCGGTATGCACAACCTCGGCAACAACCTTGCAGCCCTCGGGCGCTCCGCTGACCTTAACATACCTGAAGCCGTGATAGCAGAATCTCGGAGCGTAGGTTTCAGTTCCTTCGCCCTTCATTATATATTCATCGTAATTTATATGTTCGGAACCCGTTCTTTCGAGAAATACATTCATCCTCGGGTCGGGCGAGCCGTCATCAAACACGGTATCGAAATACTCGCATTTTATCGCCGTTCCGGCATCTCCCTTTGCAGTAATCCTTACCCAGCCGGAAACGCCTTCGCCGAAATCATAAAGCCCGTCTTTTTCCGAAACCGGCTCAATCGTCCTTATAACTCTTGCCGGGGGCATTTTGACGGGGCTTAAATTTCCGCCCGGACCTATGCAGATAACCGATTTTTCCCACCCGTCGCTATCGGGCAGTTCGGTCGGGTTATCCCAGTTTTTTATTTCAAGGCGTGCGTCGTAGGTTTCGCCTTCTCTTGAATGATTGTAAATGCAAGGGCCCTCGTGCGTGTTCCATGTAGCATCCGAAACAATCGACATAACCGAGCCGTTTTTAAGTGTAATATCCAGCTGGGCAATCATTTTGGGATAATGCCTCCATGTTGCCTTTTCAAAGTCCCATGTGACGCCATTGTCATTATAAAGACCGTTACCCAAAAATACCCCTATCGATGTTTTTTTGTCGATAATATCCGTAACATCATATATGTTGTAAAGCACCGTAGAATCAAATTTCGTAAACGGTGTCGAAAGCACCTCGTCTGTAATTTTCTTTCCGCCCAAAGTAACCTCACCGTAGCCGAGCATCGATATATTAAGCACGGCCTTTTCAAAATTGGTTGGAATGCTGAAGCGCTTCACCAAAAGATAGCTTCCGTTTTCGTTACCGTTCATTCCCTGCCTTGCAGAGGGCGCAGTAATCCATTTCGCATTTTCGAACATTTCTTTATCTCCCCATTATAAAAGAATATATTTCTATCTCATAATTTTATCATAAAAATTATGAGATATCAAGCAATTTTTGAAAATTGTATGAGAATTTGAATAAAATAGTCCTATCAAACGCTTTGCGCACTCAAATAAGTACAAAAATACATCGGAATTATACTATAATCACTCATATATATGTGCAAAGGTGATTTACATGAACATAGATTACGAAAAGAAAATAGGTCAAAATATAAGAAAAATACAGATTGCAAAAGGCTTCACCCAGGAGCAGCTGTCCACAAAAATGCAGGTAAGCGGCTACGATATTACACGCAGTACACTTACCAAGATTGAAGTCGGTCAAAGGCATATTTATCCGGATGAAATCAAGCTTTTCAAAGAAATTCTCGGCGTCGGCTTTGATGAACTGTTTATTTAAAAAGCGCCCGTTCCGGAGCTTCGGAACGGGCGCCATTTTTTCTATTCAACCGTAAAATAATTCGGCTTGTTTTTGCCGAGGTCAATCTTAAACACGCCGTCTGTTTTTTCACAGCGGTTTCCTTCCGCATCTACAAGAACGGAAGCTCCGTTGACTTTGAGCGAAACTGTTCTTCCGCCCTTGAAATCAACGGCATAGATAACAGTTCCGTTTTCGGTATCATATGACGATGTGTATGCTCCGTCCTCGGCAATCTCGGAATGAGGATTGTCCCAATAGGGGTGCCAAGGAGCTTTTTCAAGCCCAAGCTTATCAAAAATCCTCCAGATTCTCGACGAATACTCAAGATTTTCAAATGTGTTCGCCCTTGTGTGAACATTGTGCAAAAGCGTAAGGCTTTCCAGAGTTTCAATCGTTCTGTCCTCTGAGGTAAGCGAAATGAAGTTCGCCGGAATTCCGTAATTTATTCCCATATATTCGGCACGGAATGCCGCAAGATTCAAAAACTCAAGGCTTTCGTTTGTGAGCTGACCCTGAATATTTTCACCGTCATAATAAGAATCGCAGAATGAAAGTGTAGGCATAATACTGCAGGAGCTTTGGTGCGTGTCAACCACACCGCCTCTCTCGTGAACAATTTCATAAAGCTTTTTGACATGCTCCCTTACCGGAAGAATCGGGTAAGAAGGATGCAGCACTCCCTGTTCGTCGCGGTATCCGCAGCCGTGTTCCTCATTTGCACACTCCCACGGAACATATGTTCCGTCGGTATAAATACCGTCAGCGCCGTAATTATCCATAACATATTTGACTCTCTCCAAGAAAACGGGAGAATATCCGCCCCGATAGCATGCCATATAAGCTCTCTGCGAAGGCTTTCTCTGCCAGCCGCCCGTAAAGTTCCCCTTTATGTTTTTAATAAGATTTTCATTGCATTTTTCGTTGAAATCTGGCATCATCGTTGAATATTCATAACCGAAATAAAGCATAACCTTCATACCGAGGGCATGGCACTTTTTAACAAATTCTACGAACTTCTCCTCGTCCTCCGCAAGACCGTAGTTCTGAATTACCGTCCAGTCCTCATGCAGGATAAGCCATTTTACGCCCGCTGCCGCCGCACGCTCCGCAACATCGGTGTTGTAGATATCGTGATTTCTGACAAAATAAAGGTGAAATCTCTTGTAATTATCCTCATCGTATTCAAACTGTTTAACCGGTGTTGCATGAAAACCAAAGGTGTATGTAATGGGTTTTAGAGTATCAACCCACAAATCGCTTCTGTTCCACCAATTCTGATGCATTGCGTTCAGGAAGTTAATCCTCATATTACTGCCCGTAATCTTTATGCAATCATCGCCGCAGCGGAAATTCTTTTCGGATTCGCCTGCGAAAAATCCAAGTCCCACCTGCTCGTTACCCGACCATATATATGGCTTGAAGGGCAGCTCAATATCCTCCATCTCACCGCTGTTCATAACATTCGGCGCAGGGATTATACTCTGACGGTCATTAGGCCAGTAGTGGAAAAGCTTCGCAACGTCGGATTTAAGCGGAATATCCATATAAAGTCCGTCCATTTCCGCTTTGCTTCTGCCGTCCCTTGCAAACTGCCATTCCGAGCAAATACGAAGATCAATCTTAACAAACCCGTCAAACTCAACCGTAACGGTCGCATTAGCAAGCACATTTTCACATTCGGCGGATATAACAACAACCGCTTTTTCATCGCTTTTTTCGATAAGAAGATAGTGAAAATCATGCCACTGCCCGGGTTTTCTTCCGAAAAGCGCAGTCATCTTAACAGGCGCCTCCAAAAGTTCGGTCCCGAGAGATATAATTGAAGTCGGCAAAAACGAATTTTCAAACCTATATTTTCTGCCCCACACTTCAAACTCCGCACAGGAATCCGAAACGCTTGTTTTTACGCCTGTCCATTTATCAAAACATTTTTTCATAAATTCTCCTCCGGGAATGTTTTTTTCTATTATATACTCCTCAAAATTCAATGTCAATAACAAAAAAGATATTTTTTATTTGTTTTTGGATATTTTGAAAAAAAATAACGGCTTATACAAGCCGAAAAAAAAGAACAAGAAAACAAACAAATAATAATTATTCGCCGAATTTTTCATCTATCAGGGATCTAATATATGCAGCCATACTCATACCGTTGTCAGAAGCCAATTTTTTGAGTTTATCCTTATACCCTTTCGGCAACTCCGCTTTTATAATGTCGTAGTGCGTTTTGGTATATTCGGCTTTGTACTCTACATAATCAAATGTCATACTGTGCCTCCCAAAATATTACATTTTACTTATAAATAGTATCATATTCCAACCAAAAAGTCAAGTCCGTACCATGAATTTTCAGCGAACAAAATAAAATTAAAACAAACTTTTACCAATAATATGTACACATCGACAACACCCTATGTATCAAACAGTAAATTAAACCAATTATAGGAAATTTTTCGCCGGAATAATTTTGATTTTTTGCTCTTGATATCACGCCGCAAATATTCTTTTTTCCGTTATAATCGTAAATCTTCATAAATTCTCTCACTTTTTGTGGTAATAATAATTGTTTTCTTGACTTTAACATATTTTTATAGTGTAATTGTGTTAAAGATAAGAATTTTGTATTATTCTTAAAAAATGTTGTCGGAGGGGGTATTTGGGAATTTCACAGAGTCTTTTTAAAACATAAGATATTATAAAATTGCCAAAAATATACGGAGGAATTATAAATTTGTATCAGATACCGCCGGGCTTCTTGTAATCGATTATTAAGCAGCAAAGACCCCTGCACGAAAATTCGTGCAGGGGTCAAATTTTATCTGTTAAGATTTTTATGCAGCCGGAGCCATAACGACAACTGCGCTTGCTACATACGAACCGTCAAGCTGAGCGGTTCCGGTGATGATTACGGAGCAGCCTTCCTTCATCTTACCGAGGGAGGTGGTTGAACCGTCTGCGCTGTCAATGTACTTGGTTGCGCCGTTTTTCTTTACGAATACCTGCAGTCTTTCGCTCTCGCCGGTTGTGGCATTCGTGCAGTTCATATAGAAGAAGTTGTAATCTGTATTGATTGTTTCAACCGTGCCGACAATTGTTTTTGAAGTTGTGGTTGAGGTTGTTTCGATTTTCTTAATAGTGCTGCTTTCGAGGTTTGCTGTCACATAAGAGCCAATTCTCAGGTCATAGATTGTGCCAAGGGTCTTATCGAGCGTAACCTCAACATCGTTTGCCACCGCATACTGCTCGGACTCGCCTTCCGCACGAAGCACGATATACGGATTTGAGCTTATATGGATTTCTTCAATTGTTCCGACAAGTTCCGCATTGGCGCTGGTAACCTTAATTTGCTGAGCAATATCGTTTTCCAACGTGATAATAAGCTTGTCGCCAGAAAGAATATCACGAAGCTCTGTGTTTCTGTTATTGTTTCTTGCGATAGAAACATTTGCCGCAACGGCCTTTGTCATCTTCTCGCCGGAATTGGTTGTGAATGTGATAGTCGTATAGGGTTCATACGAAACGGACACAAACTTTGCACCGCTTATAACTTCACTTCTGTTAGCTATAACAACGGTTTTGCCGAGACCGTCCTCAACATCGATTGTAACGGTATCGCCCTTCGTGATTGAACTGAACGAAGCCTTTTTGCCGAGATATGTAATTACAACCGCCGAATCAAGCGTGATTGACTGGGTTTCATCCTTGCCGAAAGGCTTTAATGTAATCTTGTTTTTTGTGCCTGCCGCAAGGGAAGTCACGGTACCGGTAACGGTTTCTTCGATTTTAGGGGAAACAGCGTCAACAAACCGAACCGTATCGCCGAACTTTGTTACAACGGTAAAGCCGTTAAGCGGCAGTGCTTCCATTTTGGTTTCCTTGCCGTCTGACATAATGCGCGCCTTGTTGGTGGGAACATTGAATATGTTCTGGTCATCGCCCTGCGCAAGCGTCAGAGATGATCCCGAAACGGAAACAAAGTTGCCCGAAACATATGTAATATCCAGATCTTTTATAATACGGTAGAGCATAACCGCCATCTGCGCTCTCGAAACAAGCGTGTCAGGCTCAAATGTGGTGTCCGTCATGCCGACCATATATCCCTTGTCGTTAACATACTTTACATATTTTCTCGCATTTGAAGGAATCTGCGGAGTATCGGCATAGCGGAGCGTTGCGCCGCCGTTTGCCTTAACCTCGGCTTCTGCGCCGGCAACCTTGGTGAGAAGAATTGCCGCCTCATAGCGCTTTAAAACTTCGTTTGCATTTGAAAGATAATCGCCGAGCTCGTCCTCGGAAATTATCCCGAAATACATAAGGTATGCAACCTCGGAAGGATTGCTTACATTATAAATACAAACCCTGTCGCCGTACATATCATCGGCAAGACTGATTATATCCTTCATCTCGTCATTGTTATAACCGAGAATTCTCGCCATCAGAAGCAGCGACTGAAGCTTTGTTACCCCGTCCGCCGGGCCGAAGCGGCCGTCGGTATAACCGGCGATTATACCGTTCGAGGTCATTTCGTCAATTTCATCTCTTGCCCAGTCCCAGGAGCTTTCCTGCAAATCCGGAAAGCTTGCAAAAGCCGTAAGCGAAACGGACAAAACAAGCGTAAATACCAATAATAATGCTATAATTTTTTTCATTAAACAAACCTCCTTAAAAGATTTCGTTTCAATTATAACATATATTTAGGTCAAAATCAGCATAGTAACATAATTTTAACACAATATTAACCGGATTAAAATTTTGCTGCGGTTTCCAAAACTTTTTATACAATATTGGGACGGTGTAAATTTTGTATATTATCGTCCCCTTTTTATATAATTTTGCAAAACAATCCTGTTTTTAATTGACACTGCGCAGTGCGTATGTTATAATTACCTTGATTAGGAGAGAGCCTTCTTGGCGAATTAGAAATTAATCTTTTTGGAGGAAAAACCATGCAGTACAAAACACATCCATGTATCAAAAAACTTGAAAAGCCGATTTTAATGGCAGATATGTCCGTTCCCGGTACGGCGCTGACATTCAATGCCGGTGTTGCAAAATGGAAAGACAAATATGTAATGATGTTCAGAAACGATTACGGCGACGCAAAAAATCAGATTATAAGACCCGCCGTAACGGATTTAAGGGTTGCATTCAGCGATGACGGAGTAACATGGAAGCCAGAACCCGAGCCGGTTCTCGAAGAACTCAAAAGCGATGAAATCATCCGTACATACGACCCCCGCCTCACCGTTATCGGCGACACAGCATATGTCTGCTTTGCGGTTGATACGCACCACGGCGTAAGGGGCGGAATCGCAAAAACAACCGACTTCAAAAACTTTGAAGTGATGAGCCTTTCCGCACCAGATAACAGAAATATGGCGTTGTTCCCCGAAAAAATAGACGGTCTTTACACAAGGCTTGAGCGCCCCATGCCGGTTGACGGACGAGGCTGGCTGACGCCCGGATTTGATGTGTGGCTTTCGCAGTCACCCGACCTTAAATTCTGGGGCAACTCGCAGCTTGTTTTAAAAAGGGAAGAAGTTAAGTTTTCAAACAGCAAAATTGGCCCGGCAGCACCGCCGATTAAAACCAAAGACGGCTGGCTGACGCTCTTTCACGCTGTAGAGCACATCCCCGGTTTCGGAAAGCACGGATGGGAGGAGAAGTGGGAAAATGTATACTACTCGGGCATTATGCTGCTCGACCTTGACGACCCGACAAAGGTTATAGGAAGATACGATAAACCGCTGATAGTTCCGGAAAACCGCTGGGAGGCCGAGGAAGGCTTCCGCCAGTATGTGATTTTCCCGGGAGGATTTATCGCAGAACCCGACGGCACCGTTAAAATCTACTACGGCGCAGCAGACAGCGTAGAGTGCATGGCAACGGCAAACCTGCAGGATTTAATTGACCTCTGCAAATAATTCGGACTATCAAAAAATCTGTTTTTTCATATAATAAACCGCCCGAAATCATGACGATTTCGGGCGGTTTCGCTTATTTTGCAGTTAAATTTCTTTTACAGTATAGCTTTTCGGCGGAATTGCCTCGTAAGGCTCGGTTGAAAAGTTCACCGTTATTTCATACTTGCCGCCGAACACCGACCTCTGAACCGCATAATCATCGCTAACAACCGAAAAATCGGTCATCGGGAGAAGTGCGGTTTTTTTATGAATCTCGGTGATTTCCCTGTAACTTTCAAGTATATCGTTTCTTAAAAGCTTGTAATTTCCGCTCTTGAACGAGTAAAGCGGAGGACAGCCGTAAAGAACGGCAAAAAGAATCTTATCACGGATAAGCTCTTTTGACATCGCGGTTGAATCGCCCCAATACGGAAAAGCAAACAGACAATCGTGATAAACAAGATGCCAAAGCGGCACACGGCACCGGGGGTTTACCATGTGTTTTTTTATGTGCTCAGTCTGCTCGCTGCTGTAGATGTTTGCATGATTTCTGCCGGAATCCTTATTTCTGAAATATACCGGGCTGTGCAGACCTTCCGTGTATGCAAGATGGTCAATTATCCTGTCAAAACCGTCTTCTGTTCCGGGGATAAGCCCCATTTCCTCCAGCGCTTCAAACGCCTCGTTTTTAACTTTAATCGATTCTTCTCTTGTGAGCGGATGCTTTTCGCTGAAACATTCGCACATTCCTCCGCCGAAAACATCAATGAACCTTCCTTTATAATAAGGATATTCATTCAGAATTTTCGGTATTTCATCTTTCATTGCGTTCTTTGCACAAATCGGGCACAGGGTGTTCTGCGGATACATTTTCCCGTCAAACCCCTTCAGCGCCCAGGCAGGGGCAAGCCCGCCGTCTTTATTCACAATAACGCCTTCCGGATAATCCTTCATGCGGCGGTGCGTATAGCCGCAGTTTTTCACCCTGTTATTCGGAATTTTATCAAGCAAAGCAGGGTTAAGCACATCGTTATAATTATCATACTGCGTTGAAAGATAACCGTATTTTTTATAAAGAGGTTCGGAAAGATGAGAGTCCTCATCGAAAAACAGCCCGAATAATGCCTTGTCAACGCCGCTTTCGTGTAAATCTTCGGCTATATCAAGAACTGCACCGCCCGACGCCGGGGACTCCGCAACCTCCCTGTCGGCATACATAATATCGTTGTAATTGTCGTTCCATATCCAGAAAACCGCACCACCGGCGAGCTTTTCTATTTCATGGTTATTTTTGATTTTATCCGAAAGCGTAAGGCAATCGGGGTTATATCTTTCACGGTACCGTTTGCAAGCCTCCGCAAGCGACGAAAAAACACGGTATGTTACATTACACGGCTTATGGCAAATGACCGACAGACGGTATAATCCGTCTTTTTTCTCCGCTCTATACTCGGTGTCCACAAGGTTTTCGGGACAAACCGCAAGAAAGGTCTTGTTTCTTTCAATCAGAACCATTCCTATGCTGCCTTTGTGACCGGTGCAAAAATATCCGCCTATGGAATTGCAGTCAAATTCGCCGCTTTCGTACTCATCTTCGACATTCACCGCAATACCCTCGTCCACCGGAAGAATAAGCCTGTCGCCCGGAATAATTTCGGGCAACGGCGCCTCCCCCGACACTTCCGCCAAAACCTCACAGCCAATCCTTTTAAATGCGCAGCCGGCAGCAAATTCAAACTCCGCATTTTCGTTTTTCATAATAAAGCTCATAATATCCCTCCCATAATTATTTTATATTAAACCCACCTGTAAGTCAATGGATAATTCTAACTTCAATGTAGACAAATCTGACATTTGTGCCCAAAGACCGATTTTTGATTCCGCAATCGTCGAAAACGCTTGACTTTGAAGGGCTTAAATGGTATAATATATATGGTATATTATGTGTAAATATTGCTGCTGAAAGGAGCGGTTAATAATATGGAAGAAAAACAGAAAGCGCTTGATGTTGCGCTGTCGCAGATTGAAAAACAGTTCGGAAAGGGCGCCGTTATGCGCCTTGGTGACAGCCCGTCAATGCATGTTGACGCAATTTCAACGGGCATCGCAAGCCTTGATATAGCACTCGGAATAGGGGGTCTTCCCAAAGGAAGAATCGTTGAAATATACGGGCCCGAATCCTCCGGTAAAACCACCGTTGCCCTGCACGCCGTTGCGGAGGCACAGAAATGCGGCGGAGAAGTCGCTTTTGTCGATGCTGAACACGCACTCGACCCGGTTTATGCTTCAAAACTCGGCGTAAATATAGATAAGCTTTATGTTTCGCAGCCGGACACCGGCGAACAGGCGCTTGAAATTACCGAAGCGCTTGTAAGAAGCGGCGCAATCGATGTGATTGTTATCGACTCGGTCGCAGCTCTCGTTCCGAAGGCCGAAATCGAAGGCGAAATGGGCGACAATCATGTCGGTCTGCATGCAAGACTGATGAGCCAGGCTTTAAGAAAGCTTGCCGGCGTTATAAGCAAATCAAACTGTATTGCGATATTCATTAACCAGCTCCGTGAAAAGGTCGGCGTTGTTTACGGAAATCCGGAGGTTACAACCGGCGGCCGCGCGCTTAAATTCTATGCGAGCGTAAGGCTTGATGTAAGGCGTGTCGAAGCAATCAAACACGGAACAGAAATCGTCGGAAACCATGTGCGCGTAAAGGTTGTTAAAAACAAGGTCGCACCTCCCTTCAAAGAAGCGGAATTTGACATTATGTACGGCGAAGGCGTTTCAAATATCGGCGTTGTTCTTGACCTGGCGGTTGAGAAAAACATAATCAAGAAGGGCGGCGCATGGTACTCCATCGGGGAAACGAGAATCGGTCAGGGCAGAGAAAACGCCAAGAATTATCTTAAAGAAAACCCAGAAATATTTGAGGACATTAACCGTCAGGTAAGAGAGGCTTACGGCCTTGACGAACCGGCTGAAAATGATAAATAACGGCTTTGTAACCTCAATAGAGGAACAGAAAAACAATAAAAACAGATATTCGGTATTTATAGACGGGAGATATGCCTTTTCGCTTGATGACGAAACTCTTTTCAAATCAAAGCTTAAGGCTGGGGACGAAATCACGGATGAAAAAGCCCGTGCGCTTATCCGTGACGCACAGTATATGTCCTGTAAGGATTACGGCTTCAAACTTGTTTCCAAAAAAATATACACGGCGCACGATTTTCTGCAAAAGCTTAAAACCAGGGAATTTGACGGAGCGGTTGCGGAGGAAGTCTGCGCCCGCTTCATAGAACTTGGGCTGATTAATGACGAAGCGTTCGCAAGGGCTTATATTTCGGATGCCTCAAAACTGAAACAAAAAGGGAAGCGTGCAATTTCGGCGGAACTTTACCGCCACGGGATTGAAAAGGCGCTTATCGATGAACTGCTCGATGGTTTTGAAAACCCGGACGGCCTTGAAAAAATCATATTCAAAAAACTCAGGTCCAAAACCCCCGACAGAAAAACGCTGAATAATCTTTTTGCCGCCTGCATGAGGAAGGGCTACAGTGCAGACGAGATAAAGTATGCTCTTAAAAAATACACTGATGAGGATTTTGCGGATGAATAGTATCGGAATAATTTCTCTCGGGTGCTCCAAAAACCTTACAGACAGCGAGGTTATGCTCGGGGTTCTGTCGAAGGAATATAAAATAGAACCCGACATTGAAAAAGCAGACATAATAATTGTCAACACCTGCTGCTTTATCGATGACGCAAAACAGGAATCGATTGACGCAATTCTGGACGCTGCCGAATACAAAAAGAAAAACTGCAAAAAACTGGTTGTTGCCGGCTGCCTTGCACAAAGATATAAGGAAGAAATTTTTAAAGAAATCCCGGAAGTCGATGTGATTTTAGGCACTGCGGATTACCACAGAATTGACGAGATTCTTGCCGAAGGTAAAAAGGAAGCCTTTGGCGACATAGACAAATCGCCCGATTATTCATGTATTCCGCGGGTGAATTCAATGCCGTTTTATACGGCCTATCTCAAAATCGCCGATGGCTGTGACAACCACTGCACATACTGCGTAATTCCTTCAATAAGAGGGAAATTCAGGAGCCGCAGCATAGAGGAACTTACAGCGGAAGCCAAAAGCCTTGCAAAAGGCGGCGTGAAGGAAATCATAGTGATTGCACAGAATACCACCGATTACGGCATAGATATATACGGAAAACGCTCTTTGACAAAGCTTCTTACGGAGCTTTCAAAAATCGAGGACATTCACTGGATAAGGCTACACTACGCATACCCCGAAGGCATCGATGATGAGCTTATACGGGTTATTGCGGATAATCCGAAAATCTGTAAATATCTTGATATACCGATTCAGCACGCAAACGATACGGTTCTCAGGCGCATGGGCAGGCGGTGCACAAAGTCCGAAATGCTGAAGCTTTTTGCAAAAATAAGAAAAGAAATTCCGGATGTCACGCTCAGGACCTCCGTTATCGCAGGGTTTCCGGGCGAAACGGCCGCACAGGCAGAGGAACTTTGCGAGTTTATAAAAGAAATCCGTTTTGACAGGCTCGGGGCGTTTTCTTACTCGAGAGAAGAAGGAACACCGGCTGCTAAAATGGACGGTCAGATAGACGATGACGAAAAAGCGGCACGCACCGAACGGCTTATGAAAATACAAAGCGAAATCTCGCTTGAAAACAATAAAAAGAAAATCGGAAAAACCATTGAGGTTCTCACGGAAGGTTTCGATGAGAGCCAGATGCTTTATTTCGGAAGAAGCGAAGCGGACTCGACCGAAATCGACGGAAATGTTTATTTCGGCTCCGAACGGGAAATTTCAGAGGGAGAGTTTGCTTTGGTTAAAATTCTTGATTGCAGCGAATATGATTTATTCGGAAAGGACGAAATATTATGAACACACCAAACAAACTTACCCTTTTCAGGATTGTTTTAATCCCGGTATTTTTGCTTCTGCTGTTATTCCCGATAACGCCGGTTCATACATGGCTTGCGCTCGGAGTTTTCATTTGCGCGTCGGTAACCGACTGGCTTGACGGCCGCATAGCGCGCTCCACCAACCAGGTAACCACCTTCGGAAAATTTGCGGACCCGCTTGCCGATAAGCTTCTTACATCAGCTGCACTTATAAGCTTTATCGAACTTTATAAAGTTCCCTGCTGGCTTATATTCATCGTGGTTGCGCGCGAGTTTATCGTCACCGGTTTAAGGCTTGTGGCAATTTCGGAGGGCAAAGTCATTGCTGCAAGCATGGCAGGCAAGGTCAAAACCTTCACGCAGATGGTTGCAATAGTGCTCACAATGATTACGGGCGCAATGGGCATTGCGGAAAAGCAGGTGCTCGGCTTAACCGTTCCGGTATGGCTTATGGGCATTGTTGCGGCAATAACGCTCTATTCCGGGCTTACCTACTTAATTGATAACAGAAAGCTTTTAAAGGTGAAATAAATGCAGAATGTGAAAGAACTTTACGAAAAAGTATATGCGCTTTTTGAAAAGACAACTCCGCTCGGCGATACCGACTGCGGTCTTTCATGCGATGCGGCATGCTGCAAAGGCGACAGCGATGAAGGAATGTATCTTTTCCCCGGCGAAATGGCAATGTATAACGGAAAAGAAGATTGGATTTCGATTGAAAAAAGCGAGTTTACCGTAAATAATATCCCCGTACCGATCGCAATATGCGGCGGAAAATGCGAA